>CAZPTI010000001.1:0-25022 GCA_964588925.1 uncultured Anaerolineales bacterium
GCCAGCGACTTATCCAGCCGCGCCTTTTCCACGTTCAGAATCTTGCCGCGGAGCGGAAGAATGGCCTGGAAGCGGCGGTCGCGGCCTTGCTTAGCGCTGCCACCTGCGGAGTCGCCTTCCACGATATAAAGCTCACACTTCGACGGATCGCGCTCCGAACAATCCGCCAGTTTCCCCGGCAGCGTCAGGCTCTCCAACGCGCTCTTGCGAATCACCAGATCGCGCGCCTTACGCGCGGCGTCGCGCGCGCGGCTCGACGTGATGCACTTCTCGACGATCCGCCGGCCGTCCTTCGGATTCTTCTCCAGCCACTCCATCAGCGATTCCGCGACCGCGGACTCAACCTGAGTGCGGATTTCGTTGTTGAGCAGCTTGACCTTTGTCTGCGACTCGAACTGCGGGTCGGGCAGCTTCACGCTGACGATGGCCGTCAGACCCTCGCGCGTGTCGTCGCCTGTGAAGCTGGCATCCGCTTCCTTCAGCAAATTCTGCCGCCGCGCCCAGTCGTTGATCGTGCGCGTCAGAGCTGCGCGCAGGCCGGTCAGGTGCGTGCCGCCGTCCGGGGTGTTGATTGTGTTGGCGAAGGCGAAGACCGACTCGTTGTAGCCGTCGTTGTACTGAATGGCGGCCTCAACCATGTTGCCGTCGACCTCTTTTTCGACGTACACTGGGTCGTGCAGCACCTCGCGGTTCTTGTTCAGATAGCGGACGAAGGAGCGCACGCCGCCCTCGAAGTAGAAGGTCATGAAGCGCGCGCCGTTGTCCGTGCGCTCGTCAGAGAACTCGATCGTCAGCCCCCGGTTGAGGAACGCCATCTCGCGGAACCGCTGCTCAAGCGTCTCGAACCTGAACTCGGTCTCCTCGAAGATCGTTCTGTCGGGATAGAATGTCGTGCGCGTGCCGGTCTCGTCGCCCGCCGACCCGATCACCTTGACCTCGCCCTGCGGGATGCCGCGGTGATACCGCTGGTAGTGCACCTTGCCATCCGAGCGGACCTCGACATCGAGCCATTCAGAGAGCGCGTTAACCGCCGACACGCCGACCCCGTGCAGACCGCCCGACACCTTATACGCGCCGGAGCCGAACTTGCCGCCCGCATGGAGCACGGTCATGACCGTTTCGAGCGCGGATTTGCCCGTCTGCTTGTGCTTGCCAACGGGGATGCCGCGGCCCCAGTCCTGCACGGTGACGCTGCCGTCTTTGTGAATGGTCACGGCAATGCGGTCGCAGTAACCCGCCATCGCCTCGTCGATCGAGTTGTCGACGACCTCGTAGACCATATGGTGAAGCGCCTTAATGTCGGTGCCGCCGATGTACATGCCGGGGCGGCGGCGCACCGCCTCCAGCCCTTCGAGCACCTGGATGTCATCTGCCGTATAGTGGTTCGGACGATTAACCTGGTCGACCACGAGTTACTCCCTGCTATCGTCGCTGCGCGACTCCTGCTCTATTTGCTCAACTGCCGGCCCATCTCTCCGAGATGCGCATGCCGGCGGAGGTCTTTGTAGTAAATATAAATGCCGATCATCATGGCTGTGACGAGATAACCGTTTAGAACGATCGCGAGAATCGCGCCGGCCGGATTGCTGCCGATGAAGCCCCAGATTGCGCGGGCGCCGAGCAGCAGCACATTAACGACCACCGCCAGGATCAGCACACGAAAGCTGTTCGCCCGCACGAGCAGCAGGCTCTGCATCAGGCTCGGCCAGAGCGTCTGCCGGTCGAAAGCCAGCGCGTCGCCGACGAAGTACAGCGAACTCAGAAACCACATCGTCAGCCACAGCGTGATGCCGCCGCCGACCACGAAGAGCAACTGCGCGGCTGCGCTGCCCGAAAAGACCGCCAGCGTGGTCACAAGCACGAGCGGCAACCGCAGCAGAAACGCGGCAATCGACGCAAACAGGCTGATCACGGCAAAGCGGCCTGCCAGGGGCAGCCACCCGCGAAAGATGCTTTCTGTCGGGCCGTTTGACTGCCGCGAGACGGGCAGGCTGCCATCCACCGGCGCGGTCGTCGTGCCGCTGTTGCGCAGGCTCACCGACACTTGCCGGAAGTACAGCGCGGTGATCAGGTGCGCCACGGCCCACAGCAGCGCGACGACCGCCATGACTCCAAACACGGAGCCCAGTTCGAGCGCCGGGCCCTGCCAGGGTGACGGCCCAAGCGGCTGAATAGGCACGCCCAGGCTGATCGGTGCCAGCACCGCGTCGCTGATCATCAGGGTGCGCGTCGCCTGCGCGGGCATCAGCGCGCTCGGCGGGGCCAGCCACCCAGATGTGACCATCCCGCCCACGTTGACGCCCTTGCTGATCTCGATCATGCCCTGGTAGAGCAGGTCGATGCCCTCCTGCGCGCCCTTCATCTGCTCCGGCGTGTACACCATCGGCAGCAGCGCCTTCCAGGCGGTCATCAACTGCTCGGTCAGCCGGGCGACCGAGAGCCGCGGCGCCAGCCACAGGCCAAGGTCGACGATGATCGGCAGCAGCCACAGCCACGGCCGCCGCGCGGCCTCAGCGAGGCCCGTGCTGAGCGCATCAGGGATGCCCGTGCGCGGAATTGCTTCAGACTTCATCCGAGTTATTTTACCATAAATAGGCGCTTTTTCATAACTCGGACGCATTCTTCTGCGCCTATTTTAGCACAACTGTACGATTTCTGGCAAACAAAGTCGGGTTGACGCGCCAAAAACGTAATGCTATAATTCAGTTTAACCAATGGCGATCATCACCCTGACCACCGACTTCGGCGACCGCGACCCCTATGTGGGCATCATGAAGGGGGTCTTACTCGGCGTCGCGCCCGAAGCCCGCATGGTAGACCTCACGCACCAGATTCCGCCTCAAGATATCGACGAAGCCGCATTTACGCTGGAGAGCGCGCGGCCCTATTTCCCCGAAGGAACCGTTCATCTCGCCGTGGTCGATCCCGGCGTCGGCAGCGAGCGGCGTCCGCTCCTGGTGACAACCGGGCGCGAAAGCTACGTAGGGCCGGACAATGGCCTCTTTTCATTTGCGCTGGCTTTGCCCGGCGCGCAGGCGTGGGCGCTGGATCGCCGGGAGCATTGGTTGCCGAGTGTCAGCCGGACCTTCCACGGCCGCGACATCTTCGCGCCCGTGGCCGCGCGCGTCGCGCTCGGCGTCCCGTCGTCCAAGTTGGGCTCGCCCATCTCCGACCCCGTCGTGAAGCCACCACTGCAAGCGGAGCAGTTGGGGAACAGCGAGATAACGGGCCACGTCATCCACGTGGACCGCTTCGGCAACCTCATGACCAACATCCCCGGCGGGTGGTTGGCCGGCCGCGACTGGACGTGCGAAATCGCGGGCGTCCACGTACGCGGGCCGGTTCTCACCTACGCCGCCGCGCCGCGCGGCGAGCTGCTGCTGCTCGTCAGCAGCAACGGCACGGCCGAAATCGCGGCGCGGGAAGCCAACGCCGCCGAGCGCCTCGGCGCACGGAGCGGCACGCGCGTCAGACTTTGGACCAGCTAAAGGAGCGACGGATGGAAAAGTTCATCATCGAAGGTGGGCATCCGCTCACCGGCGACGTCACCCCCGCAGGCAACAAGAACGCCGCGCTGCCGCTGCTGGCGGCCGTGCTGCTCACGGAAGGCGAAGTCACCCTCCACAACGTCCCACGCATCGGCGACGTGGGCACCATGCTGCAACTCTTGCAGGAGATGGGCGTGCGCGTGGAGGGGGGCGGCTCCACTGTCACCCTCTGCGCGCAGAACGCGTCCTTCGGGCAGATGAAGCCGGACCTCTTCCAGCAAATCCGCGGGTCGATGCTGCTGGCCGGGCCGCTGCTGGGCCGTTTTGGCCGCGCGGTGTTGCCCATCCCCGGCGGCGACCGCATCGGCCGGCGCCGCGTCGACACGCACATCATGGCCCTTGAAGCCCTCGGCGCAAAGTGCGAGTTCAATAACAAAGATTTCACCATGAGCGCGAACGGCGGCCTGCGTGGGGCCGATATTCTCCTGGACGAGGCCAGCGTGACCGGCACGGAGAACGCAGTGATGGCCGCTATCTACGCAAAGGGCACAACGGTCATCCGCAATGCCGCGTGCGAGCCGCACGTGCAAGACCTGTGCAATATGCTTAACTGCGTCGGCGCGAAGATTTCGGGGGTGGGCACGAATACGCTCACCATCGAAGGTGTGGACAAGCTCGGCAACGGCGACTTCACTATTTCGCCCGACTATCTCGAAGTGGGCAGCTTCCTCGGCCTGGGCGCGGTCACGCGCGGGGAGATCCGCATCCACGGCGTGCAGCCAGAACACATGCGGATGATCAACTGGACGTTCAAGGAGCGGCTCGGCGTGAACATGCGGATGGAGGGCGACACGCTGATCGTGGCCGACGAGCAGGATTTGCGCATCCGCGAGGACCTCGGCGGCGCGGTGCCGAAGATCGACGACGCGCCCTGGCCGCAGTTCCCCGCGGACCTGATGAGCATCGCACTGATCGCCGCGACGCAGGCGAAGGGCACGGTGCTGATCCACGAGAAGATGTTCGAGAGCCGCCTGTACTTCGTCGATAAGCTAATTGCGATGGGCGCGAAGATCATTCTGTGCGACCCGCACCGAGCGGTCATCGTCGGCCCGTCGTCGCTCTACGGCGCGGAGATGGCAAGCCCGGACATCCGCGCGGGCATGGCGCTGCTGATCGCCGCGCTGGCGGCAAGGGGGACGAGCACGATTCAGAACGTCGGCCAGATCGACCGCGGCTACCAGGATATCGACACGAAGCTGCAATCGCTCGGCGCGAAGCTGGAGCGCGTGCGAACATGACCGCAGTCGCTTTTCGTCGCAGCGACGAGGTTGCGGTCTTTGTCGGCGCAGACGGCGCGCGAATTCAGGAGCTGGTTGGCCGCAGCACCGGCGTGACAAGCCACAGCATCGCGCTCATCGCGCATGCGGTTGGCATGAGCACGGTCGAGCACCATCACACCGTGGCCGATGAGGTGTACTACGTCCAATCAGGCATCGGGCGCATTCGGGTCGACGGCGAGATGCGGCAGGTGGGACCGGGAGACGTGGTCACGATCCGGCCGGGGCAGCGGCATAAGCTGTGGGCGGATGGGAGTGAAGACCTGGTGTTGCTGGTGACGTGCGCGCCCGCGTATGAGGTGGGCGAGGTGGTGTGGGACGAGTAACGCGGCGCGTTCCGCCGTTGACTGGTTGTGAGTTTGGAAAGGGAAAGGCGAAAGTGGGGGAAATAGACGAAAGTCGAAAAGCGAAAGAGGCGAAACTAGCGGGGCAAGTTGTTTGCCCCATCCAAACTCAAGCCGGTGTCCTCTTCCAAAACGAGCGCAACACTGCCGCGGTCTTTCAGGTTTTCGCCTTTCGACTTTCGTCCGTTTCCCCCGCTTTCGCCTTTCCCTTTCCAAATCCCGGCCCCAACAGATTCACTTCGCCGCGCTCGACTCCGCCCTTGCGCCCGGCGCAAAAATCGACACCACTCGCTCCAACTGATCGTACACGAAATCCTGCTTGAACCCCGCCAGCACCGCCACGAGATATGGGATCAGGCGGGCGCCGGCCGAAGCGTTCGGGTCCGCGATGTTGACCTGCACGATCAGGAACCCGCCGGCCAGGATCAGGAACGTGATCGCGCCGAGCACGAGGCCCATCAGCGGCTGGACGTAGTACCACATGCTGTAGTGCTTGTCGAAGTCCTGCCGGTCGGCCACGTGGTACCACAGCGCGTACATGCCGCCGACAACCCCGCCGATGCCGCCCCAGAGCATGGTGTTGATAATGGGCGAAACGTTCGCGAGTTGCTCGGGCAGGATGCGGCCCCACTGGCGGACAAATTCCGTCACCTGGTTGTTGAACAGCAGGCCCGCGGTGAACAGCAGCAGCCAGAACGTCAGGTAGAAGAAGATCCACGGGCCGAGGAAGCGCGCCTGGCGGCGGCTCTGGCGGCGGCGCTGCATCATGGCCGCCACCTGCATCACGCGAAACTCCGCGTTGCCGTACTCCTCCGGCGAGTCGATCATCAACTGCCGCGCCTCGCGCAGCATGTCGAGCATCTTCTGCGCCACGTCGGGCGGTGTGGTGAACTCCTCCGAAATTTCCTTGTAGAGCTGATCGATTTTCGCATGGAACTTCCGCTGCCACTCCGTGTCGCGCACCGTGTCCAGCCGCTTGATCACACTGGATTTCTGGTCTTCGGTGCGGATCACGACCGCGGGCAGGGGCGCGTCCTCACCCTCTTTGCCGGGGCCGGGCGGGACGATCCGCGGGTCGGGCATCGCGCTCAGGATTTCGCCTTCGGCCGCGCGAATGGGCGCATCAACGACCGCGCCGAAGCGCCGCGTCTGAGGCAGCGGTCGCGGCGGGATGGTGGCGAGATAAGCGCCGGGCGTGGCGCTCGCGTGATCGTCCGCGCCGCCTGGGCCGGTGATAGGAGTGGCGGGCGCAGCGGACTTGGGCGACTGCGCGGCTGCCATCTCGCTGTCGAGCATCGCGGCCACATCCGCGTCGATCGTGAAGTCCGGCTTGTCCAGGTCAGGCGCGCCGCCGTTTCGACTGTTGCCGGGTTTTCCGTTGCTGCGCGTCGCCATGCGATCACCTCCCCGCCCTCTGCGTGTCGTCTAAAATCATAATACTATATACTTGAGAGAAGGAAGGTTGTCAAGTATTTGATATATGCAAGGATAATCGTCAGGGCTTCTTCGGCGCGTCGCGCATCCCGAGCCAGCGGTAATACAGGTCGTTGTCGATCCCGATCCGCGCGAGTACGCGGCCAACCGTTCCGTTGACCATGTCGTCCAGCGTCTGTGGGCGGCTGTAGAATGCGGGGACCGGGGGGAAGATGACGTAGCCGATGCGCGCGGCCTGGGTCATCAGCTCAAGGTGGCCGAGATGCAGCGGCGTCTCGCGCACCATGAGCAGCACGGGGCGGCCCTCCTTCATCTGCACGTCCGCTGCTCGCGTAATGAGGTCGTCGCCGAAGCTGTTGGCGATGGAGGAGAGGGTCTTGATGCTGCATGGCGCGACGATCATGCCGGCCGTCTCAAAGGAGCCGCTGGCAATGGCCGCGCCGATGTCGCCGATGCGGTAAACGACATTGGCGAGCGCCTCGACCTCGCGCAGGTCGTAGTCGGTCTCCTGCGCGATGGTGATGCGCGCGGCCTGGCTGATGACCAGGTGCGTTTCAACTTCCGGCGCATCCTTGAGCACTTCCAGCAGGCGGATGCCGTAGATCTGGCCCGACGCACCCGACATCGCGATCACGAGGCGCTTCATCATTTTGTCCCCCAGTGGATCGCCACCGTTCCGACCCCGGCGATTCCGGGCATAGCCAGCCGATACTTGACGTCGCACAGGCCGGTTGATCGCATAATCTCGGCAAGCTGCGGCGGCTGCGGGAACTTGAGCGCGGAGTGCGGCAGGTAGGTGTAAGCCTTCCGCTGCCCGCTGATGACCCCGCCGATAAGCGGCACGATCTTGAAGAAATAGAACCGGAAAAGCGCGCCGAAGACCGGCGCGCCTGGCAGGGTGATTTCGAGGCACACAACTCGACCGCCGGGCCTGACAACGCGGCGCTGCTCCGCAAAGGCGGCGCGAATGTCGATAACGTTGCGCATCATAAAACCGGACGTGACCGCGTCAAAGCTGTCATCGGCAAAGGGGAGGGCAAGCGCATCCGCCGTGGCGAACGGGAACGATAGCTCGCCCGCCTTGCCGCGGCCGCGCACCATCATCTCGCGCGCCAGGTCCACGCCGACCACGTCCAGGCTCAAGTCGCGCCTCAACGCCTCATAGCCAATGTCGCCCGTGCCGGTTGCCACGTCGAGCAGGCGGCCATAACGCGGCAAGTTGCACAGGTTGACCACGGTGCGCCGCCAGACGCGATCCTGCCCCAGCGTCATCAACCGGTTCATCAGATCGTAGCGCGGCGCAATGTCGGTGAACATCTGCTGCACGTAGGAGCGCTTCTCCTCGATCGGCGGCAGCACGTCTTTTGGGTCGGTCAATTCGGTCGTCCTCTCACATTCAACCAGACCCGACGGGGCGCCACTTCGTGCCGTTGCGAAACCCGTCGGGTCTTAATCGCGCAAAAACATCCACGGGGCCAGGTAACGCTCCAACCCATCCACAAGAAAATAGAGCAACAGGCCGAGCAGGCTCATCGCCACCACGCCTGCATACATATCCGGGTAGGCGAGCCGGCCCCAGCTATCGACGATAATATAGTAGCCCAGGCCGGACGTGGTCGCAAACGACTCCGCAAAGAAGAGCACGGCCACCGCGGTCCCGATGCTCACGCGGAGCGCGGTCAGCGCGGCGGGCACGGTCGCGGGCAGAAAAACGAAGCGGAAGAGCGCGCGGCGTCCCGCGCCCAGCGAGCGCACCGAGTAGATCATCTCTGGCCGGATCGCCGCGGCCTGGTCGCGCACCACGACGAGAATCTGGAAGAACAGGATCAGGAAAATGATGAAGATTTTGCTCACGTTGCCGATGCCGAGCAGAAGCAGGATGACCGGCAGAAAGACGATCTTCGGGATCGGGTAGGTGATATAGATGATCGGCGAGAAGAAGCGGTTAAGCGACGGGCTTTGACCCAGGATAAGGCCCGCGGGCACAGCCAGCAGCATCGCGAGCGCAATGCCCGCGACGACACGATAGCCGCTGACGAGGAAGTGCCGCCAGAGCCCCTTCGGCAGCGCCGCCACGAACGCCTGCGCGGTCGCCCACGGGCCGGGCAGCACCTCCGTCCGCAGCAGCCAGGCCAGCAACTGCCACAGGATCAGCAGCGCGAGGGTGCCGAGCAGCAGGTCACGCCGTCGCACTGTCTGCCTCCGCGGGAACATCGGCAAGCAGTCGGCGTAGCTCCGCGACCTTCTCCCAGAACGCGGGCTGCCCGCGGTAGGCGGACTCGCCCGCACCCGGGTTATCCACGACGCGCGGATGCGTGTTCGGTGGGCGGCCTAGCACGAGGATGCGCCGACCGAGGAAGGCCGCTTCTTCGATGGTGTGCGTGACGACGAGCGTAGTGACGCCGGTCTCCGCGCGCAGCTCCGCGGTGAGCAGTTGGAGATCTTCGCGCGTCACCGCGTCCAGCGAAGAGAACGGCTCGTCCATCAGGAGCAGGTTGGGCTGCTGGAGCAGGCTGCGCGCGATGGCCGCGCGCTGGCGCTGCCCGCCGCTAAGTTGCGCGGGGTATTTGTCGCGCTGGTCCGCAATGCCGAGGCGCGTAAGCCAGGCATCGACCTGCGCGGGTGGAATGTCGGGGCGCGGGTACGGGCGGACGGGGTCGCCTTCGGCGTCTTTCCCTCGGTAGAACCGGCCGAGGCGCATCGGGAGCGCAACGTTCTCCCAGATCGTCGCCCAGGGAAGCAGGCCGTAATCCTGCAGGACAAGGCCGGTCGACGCGCGCGGTCGCGGCACGGGATGGCCGTCGATGAGAATTTCCCCGCCGCGCGGCCTGCGGAGGCCGGCGATCAGGTAGAGCAGCGTGCTCTTGCCGCAGCCGGACGGCCCGATGATCGCCCACGCTTCGCCCGCGGCGACCTGCCAGGAGAAGCCGGAGAAGATGGGGCGGCGATCTTCGGCGCGCGTGCGGCGGTCGTTTCCGTAGTAGAAGACGAGGTTCCGCACTTCGACCATCGGATGCGTGGCCGTACCGGTCACTCCGTCCACGTCTGCCGCTGGCCCAGCCTGTCGACCGCCGGATACGCCTTGCGCACGGCGAACACGAGCGGGATGCCGATCAACGCGCCGACGAGAGTTTGAAACGCGTTGAGAGGCACTTCGAGCAACGCGGTCGGGAAGCCGACATAGATTGCCCCGCCAAGCAGATAGCCGAGGATCATCGCGACCGCGCCGGCGAACCAGGCGAGGATCATGCGGCCAATACTGGTCTGGCGGTAGCCGATCAGGCCGACGAGCAGCCCCTGCAGGCCATGCGCAACAAAGCTGATGGGCGCGTAGGGCGCAAAGCCACCGAGCAGGTCGGCTATCGCAGTGCCGAGGCCGCCGACGATGAAGCCCACCCACGGGCCGAAGGTCAGTCCGGTGAAGGTGATCGCGACGTCGGAGAGGTTGACATAGCCGCGCGCGGGCGTGGGGATGCGCACGAGCAGGGTGAAGACGGCGGTGAGCGCGATGAGCACGGCCAGCAGGCCGATCATGGCAGGGGTCAGGCGGTTTTTCACAGTATGAATCCTCACGTAACAGGATGGAGGAATTATAGCGGTTGAGGGGGGAATGTAAAGGGGGGCAAGGCTGCGTGCTATAATGACGCAAATGACTTTGACGCATGACGCGCTGCAGAAGGCGCTTGAACTTGGATTTGACCTTGCGGCAACGTGGCCGGTGAGCGCGCCGAGGACGGGAGAGGCGTTCCGCGCGTGGCTGGAGGCGGGGTATCACGGCGAAATGGCGTACATGGCCGAGCGGGCCGCGTTGCGCCTTGCGCCGCGGGTGCTCGCGCCCGCAGCCCGGACAATGATCGTCCTCCTGGCGAACTATGCGCGACAGGGCCTGCCGTCTGGCTGGAATAACCGCTCCTACGGCCGCGTTGCGCGCTACGCGTGGTCGAGAGACTACCACGACGTTCTCAAGGCGCGGCTGTTCGAGTTGGACGCGTTCCTGCGCGGGCGAACCGGGCGCGAGAAGCCCGGCAAGGCGTGTGTGGATTCGGTCCCGCTGCTGGAGCGGGACTTTGCGGAGCAAGCCGAGTTGGGCTTCACCGGACGCAACACTGTCCTGATCACGCCCGGCCTCGGCTCGTGGACCTTCATCGCCGCGCTGCTCGTGCCGGAAGACCTCGAATCGGGCATCGAGGCGGCGCGGCCGACGAAACACGATCTACAGCCGTTCTTCGGCTGCGGGACATGCCGCCGCTGCCTGGACGCCTGCCCGACGAACGCCTTCGCCGCCGACCACGTCCTCGACGCGCGGCGCTGCATCTCCTACCTGACCATCGAGTTACGCGGCCCAATCCCGCGCGAGTTGCGCCCGCTCACAGGCAACTGGGTTTTCGGATGCGACGTGTGCCAGGAGGTGTGCCCGTACAACCGCTGGGCGCCTCCAGGCCAGGAGTCGGCCCTACAGGCGGACGTAGAGAACGGCGCGATCCCACTGGTCGAGTTGCTGGCGCTCGATGAAGCAGGGTTCCGTGCGCGCTTCAAGGGGACGCCCATACTGCGGGCGAAGCGGCGCGGGTTGGTGCGGAATGCGTGCGTGGCGGCTGGCAATTCCGGTGATGGGCGTCTCGTCCAACCGCTTACAACCTTATTGCAAGACGCTGAACCTCTTGTTCGCGGACATGCCGCATGGGCGCTCGGACGGCTCGGTGGCGCGTCCGCATCTGTTGCGCTCAGCGCCGCGCTTTCGACCGAAGAGGATAGCTACGTCCGCGAGGAAGTCGAGTTCGCGCTGTGGGCGGTAAAGGGTGGCTGAGTCGCCGGTCGTCGTCATTGGCGCGGGCGCCGCCGGGCTGACCGCGGCCATCTTTGCTGCAAGAGGCGGCCGGCGCGTCCTCCTGTTAGAAGGGACGCAGAAGCCGGGGCAGAAAATCCTCATCAGCGGGGGCGGCCGCTGCAACGTCCTGCCAGTACGCGCGTCGCACCTCGATTTTCACTCGGACGGCCCGCCGAACACAATTCGGAAGATCCTGGCCGCGTGGCCGCTGGCCCAGGTGCGGCGGTTCTTCGAGGAAGAACTGCGCGTGCCACTGGCGCTAGAGGAGGAGAGCGGCAAGCTATTTCCCGTCTCGAATCGCGCGCGGACTGTGCTCGGTGCGCTGTTGAACGCGGCGCAAGCCGCGGGCGTAGAGTTGCGGTTGGGCGCGCGTACTGTCGGGTTGGAGCGCGCGGGCGACGGCTGGCAGGTGCGGCTGGAGTCGGGCGAGCGGATCGATGCGCCACGCGTGGTGCTGGCGACCGGCGGTCTGTCGGTGCCGAGCGCGGGGAGCGACGGCGCGGGTCTGCGCATGGCGGCTGAGTTGGGGCATAAGCTGATTCCCACCTATCCCGCGTTGACGCCGCTGACGACCTCATCCGAGGCGCACAAGTCGCTGGCCGGCGTCTCTTTGCCGCAGGTGGGGGTCAGCGCGCCGCGGCCGGACGGCAAAGGCGTCCTGACCTACCGTGGCGGCTTCCTGTTTACTCACCGCGGGTACAGCGGGCCGGCCGTGCTCAACATCTCGCACGTCCCCGTGCGCTCCACTTTTGTGGGCGGCCTGCGCCCCGTGGTCTGGGCGCAGTGGACGCGTTTCGACCGCGCGGGCTGGGACGATGAGCTTCGGGGCGGCCTGGGGCCGGTGGTTGGGGTGTTGCGGAAACATATCCCCGAACGGCTTGCCCTGACCCTGCTGGATGAGCTCGCGCTGAGCCATGCGCGGCCCGGGCAGCTCAAGCGGGAAGATCGTCAGCGCCTGGTCGACGCCCTGACGGCCTACCCGCTGCCGTGGTCGGGGCACGAGGGGTACCGTGTGGCAGAAGTGACCGGCGGCGGGGTGGCGCTCAGGGAGATCAACGCGGCGACGATGGAAAGCCGGGTTGCGCCAGGAGTCTACCTGTGCGGCGAAATCCTCGACGCGTTCGGGCCGATCGGCGGTTATAACTTCCTGTGGGCCTGGGTAACAGGCAAGATCGCAGGTGAAGCTGCGGGCGCAGGCTAAAGGCTGTGGGCGCAGCCTCGCCTGCGCGACGAACGGAGTGCTTATGGCGAAAGTTACCATTCTCGGCGCAGGATTGATGGGAACTGCGGTCGCATGGCCGCTGGCGGACAACGGGCACGAAGTGCGGCTGGTCGGCACGCACCTGGACGACGCGATTATCCGCTCGTGCCTCGATCGCGGGCACCATCCGCGGCTCAAGCGTCAGTTGCCCGACGGCGTGATGCCCTACTACGTGCGGGAGTTGCCGAAGGCGCTGGAAGGCGCAGACCTGATCGTCAGCGGCGTCAACTCGCTCGGCGTGCGCTGGCTCGCCCACACGCTCGGGCCGCTGCTGTGGCCGGGCGCAAAGTTGATCGCGGTCACGAAGGGGTTGGAGGCGGGGCAGAATGGTGCGCTGCGCATCCTGCCCGACCTGCTGCGTGACGAGTTACCGGAGGACATCCGCGACCGCGTGAGCTTGAACGCCATCGGCGGCCCCTGCATCGCTGGCGAGTTGGCCGGGCGTCGACATACGTGCGTCGTGTTCACCGGCCGCGATGCAGACATCCTCGGTCAGATTCGCAAGCTGTTTGCGACCGGCTATTACCACATCTGGACCTCCACCGACATGATCGGCGTGGAGGTGTGCGCGGCGCTCAAAAACGCGTACACACTGGCGGTCGGCATGGCAACCGGCATGCTCGACTTTGACGGCGGGCCGGACGAGGCGGGCGCGGGCATGCGCAATGTCGCCGCGGCGCTGTTCGGCGCAAGCGCGCGGGAAATGAAGCGCATCGTCGGGCTGATGGGCGGCGACCCGGAGCACGTGACCGGCCTTCCCGGCGTGGGCGACCAGTACGTGACGTGCGTCGGCGGGCGGACGATTCGGAGGGGCCGCCTCCTTGGCGCAGGGCTGACCTACACCGAGGCCGTGTTGCAGATGGCGGGCGAAACGCTCGAAGGGGTGTATATCGTTAAGCAAATGGCGCAGGCGCTGGCGGAGTGGGAGCGCCAGGGCAAGATCGGGCGTGATGAGTTGCCCCTGCTGCGGATGCTCTGCCGCGTCATTACGGAGGACGCCAGGCCGGAAATCCCCTTTGACAGGCTGTTTGGATAGAAAGTTCTGGAACGGATAACGACGAATCTGATAGGCTACGCGCAACTACATCAAGCCGCTGGCGCCTTCTGATTCGCGTCCTACACGCCTGGTTAGGTTTGTCTTGTTGGTAGGTTTGGAAGGGAAAGGCGAAAGCAGGAGAAAGGGCGAAAATCGAAAGGCGAAGTCAGCGAAAGGCCAGGGGAGTTGGATGCGCAAAACCAGGCCTGACGGTTCTTCAAGACCCGTTAGGCCTTTTTTGGCGGCGCGCCTTCGACTGGCGGTTTCACTCCTTTCGCTTTTCGACTTTCGCTGATTTCCCCCGCTTTCGCCTTTCCCTTTCCAAAACGCAACGCGACAAAATTCCCGCGCCCCCCGCTAATCCCTCGCCACTTGCGCGCTCCGCAGCGCAAACGACTTAACCGCAGTCATATCCACCGTCACACCGAGACCAGGACCGCTCGGCACGTTGATGGTGCTGTCCTCGTTCAGGATAAACCGCTCCGCCGTAATGTCCAGCCTGTAGTAGCGATCCGACGCGGAAATGTCGCCCGGCAGAACGAAGCCGGGCAGGCTGGCAAGCGCGAGGTTGGACGCGCGGCCGACGCCCGTCTCCAGCATCCCGCCGCACCAGACCGGCAGGCTGCGCTCCCGGCAGAAGTCATGGATCGCGACCGCTTCGGTCAGGCCGCCGACCCTTCCGGCCTTGATGTTGATGATGCGGCAGGCGTCCATCTCGACCGCATAGCGCGCATGGCGGACGGAGTGGATGCTTTCGTCAAGACATACTGGCGTGTTGAGCCTGGCCTGTAGCTTGCGGTGGTCCCAGATGTCGTCCTCGTTGAGCGGCTGCTCGATGAGCAGCAGGTTCAGGTCGTCAAGCGGCCGGAGGACGTCCGCCGTGGCGAGCGTGTAGGCCGAGTTCGCATCGACTTGTAGGCGGACATTGGGGAAGGCTGCGCGGACGGTCTGCGCATCACCCACGTCGCGGCCCGGCTTGATCTTGATCTTGATACGCCGGTAGCCCTGCTCAAGATAGCGGCCCACCGTCTCCACCAGCGCAGCGGGCGACGCCTGCAACCCGACCGACACCCCCACGTCGACGCGTTCGCGCGTCCCGCCGAGCAACTCCCGCAGCGACTTCCCTGCGCGCTTCCCTGCCAGGTCCCACAGCGCCATTTCCACCCCGGCCTTTGCCATCGGATGCCCGCGCACCCCGGCGATCAGCGCGCGAAAGCCCTCCGGCCCGTCCACCTCCTTTGCGAGCAGGGCGGGACAAAGGAAGTCGGTGAGGATATGCCATGCCGTGCCCGCGGTCTCGTAGGCGTAACCCGGATCGCGGTCGGCAACGCATTCGCCGTAGCCGGTCAGCCCCTCCGAGTCGACGGCAATCAGGACACACTCACGCGAGGTCACGCGGCCGAAGGAGGTCTCAAACGGCGCGACGAGCGGCATACGGAGGTGGTGGAGGGTGATGCGGTCGATGCGCATGGCAGTGCCTCTTATGAATGACCGGAGTCAGGCGACAACAGGTACACGCCGCGACCCGGTTGGCGGACAAAGTTCGTGACCGTATAGCCTGCGGCAAAGAGCGACTCGAACGCGGCACGCGTCGCTTCACGCCATGATGCGGCAAGGGCAGGATCGGCGGCCTTGAGAGCGTAGAAATCGCTCGGTATGACAAGCGCCACCGTGTCAGTGCCGGCAGCGGTCGACTTTCCGTTGATGACCGGCAACGGCAGGTTCATACCGTCAGATTTGTTGAGCCAGCGCCACGTTGCTTCCGAAGACGGATCAACAGGCAGGCCGGCCATTGCCGCGCAGACGCGTTGAGAATTGACCCAAAGGTCGACCTGGAAGCGGTCGGTGGGGAGCCCCGCGTTCAGGCCGTCGTTCAGGTGGCCGTAGAGGTCGCGGCAGTAGGTGTTGCAGACTGCGCCGAGCCGCGCGATGTTGAGGTGCGCGTTCGGCGCCAGCAGCGGATCGTACGTCCAGGTAATCAACTCGATGCCCTGCGAGCGGACGTATTCCCACTGAAAACGCTTCAGCAGGAAGCCCAGACCGTGGTTGCGATAGTCGGGGTGGACGCCGAGCTGGTGCGAGCAGTGTTTGAGCCGCGGCGGATGGACGCGCTCGTCGAAGCCGAGGAAGCCCCAGACGAAACCGGCGAGGCGGTCATCCGCGAACGCGCCGGCGAGCAGGCCGCCGTTGTGCGCGGCGGTGAGCAGGACGTGCGCGGCCACTTCGTCGCCGCCCCAGACCGCGCGCTGCAAACCGACGGCAAGCGCGGCATCCTGCGGAGTGTCCAGGTGGCGGATGACCGTGGTCATGCAGCTTTATCCGGTTCTGAGTCGCCGGGCTCGTCGTCCACAACCTTGCGATCGAGGTGCGAGGGGTCGTAGTCGCCCCACTTGCTGCTAAAGGTAAGGGCAAGCTGGATCGTCTCGTCGGCCTTAGCGCGCTCGACCGCCTCGCGGGTAGTCGCCTCGCGCGCGGCGGCCGCGTCCTCTTCCGCGCGGCGCTGGCTGCGCTCGACGGAGAGGACTCGCACGCGGACGATGTCGCCCATGCGGTAGGCCACTTCTGCGCCAGACGGCCGGCCAACGATGGCGCGAGCGAGCGGCGCGGTGACAGCAAGAAAGCCCGCGTCGAAATCGGCGGCCTGCTCCGGGACGATGTCGAACGCAAGGCGCTCGCGCTCGCCGTCGCGGGAGATCAGCTCGACCTCGACGCGGCTGCCAAGCGCGACGAGGCCGGGCGGCGGGTCGTACGCGGGGCCGGGTGACGGCTCGCTCATGCTGTCGTCTCCAACGCTGCGGCCTGCCGGGCGCGCCACTCGTCCGCCAGGATGCCGTAGAAAACCACGTCAACGGGCTGGCCCCACTTGACGAAGTGCTGTCGCATGACGCCTTCTTGCGTCATGCCGATCTTGCGCATGACCCGGCCGGATGCGGGGTTAATGGCGAAGTGGCGCGCAAGCACGCGGCGCAAGCCGAGCATCTCGAAGGCATAGCGGAGCATTTCCGCCGCGGCCTCGGTCGCCAAACCGTTGCGCCAGTAAGGGTGGCCCAGCCAGTAACCCAGCTCGGCGCGGTTGTGCTCCATGTCGCAATGCAGGCCGATGGCGCCCAGCAGCGCGCCGGTCGGTGCGTCGGCAACAGCGTAAACCACGTTGGTCTCGTCGGCTAGCGCGGCGGGATGGCTGTTGATCCACGCCTCGGCCATGCCGTCCTCGTAAGGATGCGGGATGGCGGCCGTGGTGGCGGCGACTTCGCGCGCGCCGGCGAGCCGCTGGACTTCGGGCGCGTCGGTTATGGTGAAGGGGCGGAGGATCAGGCGCGGGGTGCGCAAGATGGGTTGCGGCAGCATAGCGTCCCTTACTCCAGGTTCGTGTGCCGGGCTCGGACGTCATCGAGCGTCTGGCCGGTGGCGGCCTGCAGCCGCGGCACGAGCGCGTCGAAGAGGATCCAGAGCGACTGCTCAAAGGCGGAACCCATTGCCTGCTTCGAGCTGCTGCCCTCGGCCTCGGCCATCGTCTGGGCGGGCAGAGTGAGGCGCAGGTCGGCCATACGCGGCGCCGGGCCATCGGGCTGCGCGGTCAGCACGAGGACCTTCGCGCCGGCCTTCTTCGCCACATCGAGCAGCGCTTCGGCCGTAGGCAGGTGTCCGGGGCCGCACGACACGATGAATAGATCGCCGGGGCCGACGGGCGGCGTCGTCATGTCGAAGACCACGGCGGAGTTAAAGCCGAGGTGCATCAACCGCATCGCAAAGCTGCGCATGGCAAGCCCCTCGCGGCCGAGGCCGAACAGGACGATTCGCCGCGCGCTCAGTACCACATCGCAAAGCGCATCAACTTCTTTGTCATCAACGCGACTGAATACGCCGTCAAGTTCAGCCAGGATTTCACGCACCTTCTCATAAACTGTCATGGTTGGTTCTCCGTGATGCTTACTGCGTGGGGCCGATTGCTGCCCTGAGCGGCATTATACCCATTGCCGAAAGGTGGGGTAATCGCGCGCCGTCTATGATTTCCGCGAAATCCGGCCTGGCTGCGCATGCGCAGAGGGCGCTATTCGGGTTAAGCGCGGGCCTGTTTTGGCGGCGGGCCAGGCGCGGGCGAACTTTTCGGATGTCTGCGGGCGCAGGGAACGGAGAGTGGGCGCGAGCGCGCCAGACCCGCCCGCAGACGCACCCGATGGAGCGGGATATGCGCGATTTCGCGCAACGATTTTCGCGCGAACGCGTCGATTTGGGCGAGAACCATGCGCACGCCTCCGCAAGAAGGGGTTAAGTGAAGGGCCGCGGGCGCAGCGCGACCGCAGGCGCCCGGGGTGTTAAGGCTCAATAGCTTTTTTGTTCTACTACTTGCACTATAACACAGTTGGCAAGGGGAAGTCAAGCGTTTTGACCACGAAAACGCGAAAGCGTGAACCATACCCCAACTGATCATGGTCCAAACACTATCTCGCGTCGGAATTTGGAACACGCCCGAGTGACTGAACCTATTTACACCGCCCGGCGCGAGTGCTAAACTGTCTGTGTGGTGCGCGTTATGGCGACCGCGCGCCAGGGAGGTGGACGATGTTGTCTGAACGCCTTGCGTCGGCCCCGACCGAAATGGTCCACGTGGGGACGGTCATGCATAAGGGCGTCATCGGCTGCAAGCCCAGCACGCCCCTCGACGAAGTGATCCGCATCATGGCGGACACGAATGTCCAGGTTCTTGTTGTTACAGGACCGGACGAAGAAGCGCTCGGCACGATCAGCCAGATGGACCTGCTCCAGTTCTACGGGCAGGATCACAAGGGGCTGAAAGCGCGCGACGTGATGAGCGGCAAGGTCATCGCGGTTGCGCCGGAGATGACCTTGCAGGAAGCAATTCAGATCATGCTGGAACGGTGCATCAGCCACCTTGTGGTGAGCGAGCGCGGGGATGTAGGATTGCGCGCGCTCGGTGTGCTGACCACCGGCCACATCATCAAGGAGATGCGCGGCAGCAAGTGGATGTGGTATTTCAGCCCGGAGCCGTAACGGGATACGTATTTGATCCGCTGTTCCTGGAGCACAGCATACCGGGGCATCCCGAGAATGCCGCGCGCCTTAAGGCAGTCGTCGGAGAGTTGCAGGCGAGCGGGCTGTGGGAGCGGATGACCGCGGTCACGGCGAAACCCGTTGACCTGGATCTGCTTGCGCGCGTCCACCATCGCACCTATATTGACCGCGTCGCGGCAATCTGCGCGCGCGGGGGCGGCTGGCTGGACGCGGATACGTATCTCGTCGGCAAGACGTACGATGCCGCGAGGCTGGCCGCGGGCGGCGCGGCGGAGTTGACGCGCGCGGTGCTGCGCGGGAAACTCCGCAACGGGATTGCGCTCGTCCGTCCACCCGGCCACCATGCGGAGCGCGCCCGCGGCATGGGATTCTGCATCTTCAACAACATCGCGGTGGCCGCGCAAGCCGCGCTTGACGAGTTCGGGCTGGAGCGCGTGCTCACCTTTGACTGGGACGTCCACCACGGCAACGGCACGCAGGACATCTTCTACGGCTCGCCCCACGTCCTCTTCATGTCCACCCACCAGTATCCGCACTATCCGGGAACGGGCGACTGGCGCGAGGCAGGCAGCGGCGCGGGCGCGGGTTACACGGTGAACCTGCCGCTGCCAGTAGGCGTTGGCGACGCGGGATTTGCGCGACTCTTTGCCGAGGTGGTCACGCCGCTCGCAGAGCGGTTCGCGCCCCAACTGATCCTCGTGTCCGCCGGCTACGATGCGCACTGGCGCGACCCGCTGGCCGGGCTGCACTTGTCGCTGCGGGGGTACTGGCAGTTGGCGCAGGAGCTGGTGGCCCTGGCTGAGCGCCTGTGCGAGGGGCGGCTGATGGTAGTGCTGGAAGGCGGGTACGATCTGGAGGTGCTGGCGAAGGGCGTAGCGGACACCTGCCGGGCGCTGTTGAGGGATGCGGAGCCGGGAGTCGATGCCATTGGCGCGTCGGAGTGGCCGGAGGCGTCGCTGGAGCGGTTGATGGCGGGCGTGCGGAAGTTGCATGGATTGTAGAGAGATGGATATAGACAGATATTTGCCGCGACTGAAAGCGGCGCTGACTCCTGCGCGGCTGCGGCATTCGCTCGGCGTTATGCAGGTAATGGGCGAGCTGGCGCCGGTTTATGGGCTGGATCGCGAGCAGGCCATGACCTCAGGGCTGTTGCACGATGCAGCGAAGGACTTCTCACCGGAGCAGCAGGAAGCGGGTCACCGCGCGTGTGGCTATCAGATCAAGTATCCAGTGGAGCGGGATTACAACCTGTATCTGCATGGGCCAGTGTGCGCGTATGTGGTCGAGACGGAATACGGGGTCACAGACCGCCTTATTTTGAACGCGATCAAGACGCACACGGCGGTGGACGGCGAGGATTTTGATCACCCCTTAAGCTGGTGTTTGCGTTTCTCGGACCTGCTCGAACCGAACCGAGATTGGCGCAACGTGCCCTGGCTGGCGAAAGGTTTGCCGCGACTGCGCGATGCCGCGTTCGGTGGCCGACTCGATGAAGCCGCGCTGCTGCAATACGGCTGGGTGAATGAGTGGTTCACCGCCTTCGGCTTTCCCGTTCATCCCAATTTTGCCTTGATCGCCGCGCGGCAGATGCAGCGGCTGAAAATCGACGCTGGTTTCTTGAATGAAGGATAGTGTTGACAGAACTGTCTACAGGACAGGTAACATTGCTGTCAATCGTTCTGTTGATAGCTCTCTTACGACGAGGTTAGATATGACGGTTATGACGGCTAATGATTTGAAGACCAGAGGAATCTCAGATATTGAGCGGCTATCGAAGGAAGCGCAAGAGGTGGTTGTCAGCGTGCGAGGCAAGCCGCGCTACGCGCGCATCGAAGACGAAGCGTCACATGAGTTATAGTCGCATCTTCACGGATAGCTATGAAAAGATCGAAGGGCGGTTCTTGAAGCGTCACCCCGACTTGCGGGATCGGTATCACAAGACGCTCACGGTTCTCGAAGCAGACTCTTTTCGTTCTTGAGGTTGCATCCCCTTAAAGGCATCCAACTGGCCTTCACTCTGTCTTCATCAGTTTTCAGTACCGAACTGCGCTTGAACTGGAAACTCGGGAACACGAAATCATTCTGATCAGCGTGGGAAGCCACGGCGAGGTATACTGAAACTGACCGCGGCACTTCCTTTGGCGTCCACTGTCCCCGATGCTATACTCCCTCCGTTGTTGTTCTAACGCTATCGAGGAGAAACTCAGTGGAGCGCACGTTTGTCATGTTGAAGCCCGATGCCGTGCAGCGCGGGCTGGTCGGGGAGATCGTTCACCGGTTCGAGCGGCGGGGCCTGCGGATTGTCGGGATGAAGATGGTGCATGTGACTGCGGAGTTCGCGCACCAGCATTACGCGGCGCATGTGGGCAAAGGGTTCTTCGAGGGGCTGATCAAGTACATCACGAGCGGCCCGGTGGTGGCAATGGTTCTGGAAGGGACCAACGCGATCGAGGTCGCGCGCGCGACGATGGGCGCGACGAATCCGGCAAAGGCCGCGCCGGGCACGATCCGCGCGGATTACAGCCTCGAGATGGGGCGCAACCTGGTGCATGGGTCGGACGGGCCGGAGAGCGCGGCCACGGAAATCGGGCTGTGGTTCAAGCCCGAGGAACTATGGGACTACCGTCGCGACGTGGACGCGTGGATTTACGAATAAGTTAATAGCGCAGACCCGACGGTGCGCCACTTCGTAGCGGCGAAAACCCGTCGGGTCTTTCTCAACTACTGTATCTTCAGCACGACCGGCGCGGCCTTCCACAGCTCTTCCAGCCGGTAGTAGGCGCGCATGTCGCGCGAGAATATGTGCACGACGACCCAGTTGTAGTCGATGAGGATCCAGCCTGATGCGGCCTCACCTTCCGACGAGAGCGGGTGGACCTTCATGTCCTTCTTGATTTCTTGGAGCAGGATTTCCTGCAGCGTGCGGGCCTGGCGCTCCGAGTCGACCGAGCAAATGACGAAATAATCGGCCAGCGGCGTGATTTCGCGCAGGTCCATCAGCACGATGTCGACTGCCTGGTGCTCCTCCAGTTTCCCCACAATTGCGTGCGCTAGTTCGAGACCTTCCAGGGTGTCCTCCCTCTGTGATACAATGGCCGCTCAATAGTCCGGCGGCCCTTTATGCCGTCATTGTACCATATAACGTGCGAGTATCCATAAGAGGTCCGCGTATGTCCCCGCGTATTGTCTATTCGACCGATCCCGAGCCGGTCAAGCAGTGCCCTCGCTGCGGCGCCGCGCCGTGCGTGTGCGATGTGGTTGACCTTGCGCCCAAACAGCAGACCGCATACGTCAAGCGCGACCGGAAGGGCCGGGCTGGCAAGACGGTGACGATCGTGTACGGGTTGCAGCACAGCGCGGCGGCGCAGCGGGAATTGCTGGCGACGCTCAAGATGGCCTGCGGCAGCGGCGGGACGATCAAAGAAGGCGAGTTGGAGATTCAGGGCGATCAGCGGGACAAGGTCGCGGAGAAGCTGCGGCAGTTGGGGTATAAAGTGAAGCTGGTCGGAGGCTGACCCTTATCTGTTCGCCCACTTCTCCATCAGCGTGAGGATCAGCCAGAGCAGGCCGAAGAGCAGCGCGCCAACGCTGAGGCACGTAACGCCGAGGAAAACCGCGGTTCGCCCGTAGGTGAGACCGATAGCCAGGCCGCCGACGCCGATGAGAAAGATGACGACCGCCCACGCGAGGTTGCGGTCGAGGCGGCGGCGGTCGGCGCGGGTGTCGGTTGGCGGACGCGAATTGGTCATGCAGCAAGTATAACGGCTTCTGGCACAGAGGACACAGAGAGATCGGAGAGATACCCCATTTCTTACCGGCGCAGTAAGGGCGGGTCAGCATCAGGCGCCTTGCTCTGGCCCTCAACCGAAACATTTTGCGCTGTATCGGAACAGTTTTCGGTTTTTGCGTTCTGATTCGGTTCTGTTACGGTTAACTGACAACCGTGCGCAGCGCTCAAAGCAGAACACTCGTACTATTTACAGTATACACCTCCCTGTCAAGCGCGCGAGGATGCTCTGTTTCGCCTGCATTTGGGAAGCCGCGGAATCCGCCTTCCCTCCATTGCGCGGCCCCTCCCTGCGCAGTACAATTCGCTCTATGCCCACTAAGTCCAAGTCTTCAAATGACCTCTTTGCCGTCCGGCGGAACGAGTTGGCGGACCGCGAGGCGCCGCTGGCCGCGCGCATGCGGCCGCGCACGTTGGACGAGTTTATCGGTCAGGAGCACATCGTCGGGCCGGGGCGACTGTTGCGCCGCGCGATCCAGGCGGACCAACTTAGCTCGGTGATCTTTTACGGGCCGCCGGGCACGGGCAAGACGACGCTCGCGCGCATCATTGCCAACACCACGCGCGGGCATTTCATCGCGATCAACGCGGTGCTGGCCGGTGTGGCCGACATCCGCGCGGCCATTGCCGAAGCGCAGGAGCGCCGCGGGCAATTCGGGCAGCGAACCATCCTCTTCGTCGACGAAGTTCACCGGTTCAACAAGGCGCAGCAGGACGCGCTTTTGCCGTGGGTCGAGAACGGAACCGTCATCCTGATCGGCGCAACCACGGAGAACCCATATTTTGAGGTGAACAAGGCGCTCGTCAGCCGCTCGCGCATTTTCCAGTTGAAGCCGCTGACGGATGCGGACCTCTTTGCCGTGGCGCGGCAGGCTATCGCCGACCCCGAGCGCGGGTACGGCAAGCTGAACGTCCAGCTCGACGACGACGCGCTGGCGCACCTGGTTAACGTGGCGAACGGGGATGCGCGCGGGGTGCTCAACGCGCTCGAACTGGCCGTGGAGACGACGCCGCCGGACGAGGACGGCGTCATTAACATTACCCTCGACGTGGCAGAAGAGAGCATTCAGCGCCGCGCGGTGCTGTATGACAAAGAGGGCGACGTCCACTACGACACGATCAGCGCATTCATCAAGAGCCTGCGCGGTTCGGACCCGGACGCGGCGATGTACTGGATGGCGCGCATGGTGTACGCGGGGGAGGACCCGCGCTTCATCTTCCGCCGCATGATCGTGTTTGCCGGGGAGGACGTGGGGCTGGCCGACCCGAATGCGATCCGCGTGGTGATGGCGTGCGCGCAGGCGTATGACTACGTGGGGTTGCCGGAGGGGCGCTTTCACCTGGCCGAGGCCGCGCTTTATCTCGCAACGGCTCCGAAGAGCAACTCGGCGTTTGCGTTCTTTGACGCGCTCGGCGCGGTGGAGAAGGAGCGCGAGGCCGACGTGCCAGCGCACCTGCGCGATGCAAACCGCGACGCGGAGGGGTTCGGCCACGGCGAGGGCTACTTGTACCCACACGCGTACCGCGATCACTGGGTCGCGCAGCAATATCTGCCCGACGCGTTGCAGGGCCGCGTTTTTTACCAACCCGGCGAGATCGGCTACGAACAGGCGATCCGCGCAGAGGTGGGGCGGCGGCGCGAGGCGCAACTGGCCGCGATGCTGGAGGGCGCAGAGGGGTTCGGCGCGAGCGAGGTGCTGACGTACACCGGCGGCAAGGCGGCAAACGAGCGCGACCGATGGCTGGCGCGCGCATTGAGCGGCGCGGGGGAGCGGCTCGGTGAGTTGCGGGACCGCGTGGTCAACGCGGCGCGTCTCCAACGGCACAGCCTCGTCCTCGACCTGAATGCAGGCAGCGGGCTGCTCACCTGGGAGGCGGCGCGGCGCACCCCGGAGGGCGGCGTGTGGACGCTGGCGGCGACCGGCCGCGAGGCGGAGGCGCTGCGCGACGCGGCGTCAAAGCTGCCGCCGGTCGAGCGGCCAACGGTGCTGCAAGGAACGCTGGCAGACGTTCGCGAGCTGCTGGCGCTGCGAGGCGAGGATGATTTACGCTTCGATGCGATCGTTGGGCGCAATGCGCTGGCGCCGGCGAAGGGCCTGACTGCGGTCATCGACGCCATTGCCGAGAGCAAAGCGCCTTATGGGAGCTTGCCGCCGCACCTTGTGACGGCGGGCGAGACGCTCAAGGCGCTGCTGCGGGAGGGCGGAGTCATCAGCCTGGCCGAGTTGATTGGCAAGCGCAGCCAACGGCTCTACGCGCTCGTCGACCTGGCGCGGTTGGGACCAAAGTTGGCGGAGAAGGTGCGCGCAGCGGAAGAGGCGATTTACGAGAGCGCGGATGATCCGTGGGTGAACTGGGATGAGGGGACGCTGGCCGCGGCGCTCGAAAGCGTTGAGTTCGCGGACGTGGTTGTTGAGGCGGTTCCTGCGGAAGTGGAGACGCGGCTGCAACCCGCGACGCTGGATCGGTGGTT
>CAZPTI010000001.1:25032-96111 GCA_964588925.1 uncultured Anaerolineales bacterium
GGGCAGGCGCCCGCGGGCGAGCGGCCTTCTTACCGGCAGCGGCTGGCGGATATGTTGACGGCGGATGAGTTGGCGGCCGTGGAGACCCTGTATCGCGGGCAGTTGACGGGCCTGACCGCGCAATGGCGCAGCGTGACGACCTTTGCCGTGGCACGCGCCACGGACGTGGCGAGGAGGCCACGAAGCGATGCGGAGAACGGCGGTCATTGATCTTGGGTCGAATACGAGCCGACTGGTCATCTATGATCATGATCCGGGGCGCCAGTTTCGGCTGGTCGACGAGGTACGCGAGGTGGTTCGCCTGCGAGAAGGGATGGGCGCCAGCAACACCCTGCGCGCGGCGGCCATTGACCGGGCGCTCCATGCGCTGAAGATGTACCGCGTCCTGTGCGATGCGGTCGGCGTGGACGAGTTGATTGCCACCGCGACGAGCGCGGTGCGCGACGCGGTCAACCGGGATTCTTTCATTGCGAGGGTACAGGCGGAGGCTGGCATCAGCCTCCGTTTGCTTTCTGGGGAGGAAGAGGGCTATTACGGCGCGCTCGGCGCGATCAACGGGGTGGGGATTCGCGACGGGTTTGTCATCGACATGGGCGGGGGCAGCGCGCAGGTGGTGGAGGTGCGCGGCGGCGAACCAGGGCGGGCAAAGAGCGCGCCGCTTGGCGCACTGCGGATTGCGGAGTTGTTTCTTGGGTTCGACTCCGCAAAGTCGGGCGCGGTGAAAAAGCTGAGCGAACAGGTGCGCAAGCTGCTCAAGGACGAGTTTGACTGGTTCAGGGCGTACGACGGCGCAGAACTGGCCGCAATCGGGGGGACGGTGCGCAATCTGGCGAGCATTGCGCAGGCAGCGGTGGGCTATCCGCTCGATTCCGTGGACAAGTACGAATTGGCCGGGTCGGACGTTAGGGAGCTGGGGAACCGGCTGTGGCAGATGAGCGCGGAGGAAAGACGAAAGCTGAGCGGGTTGCAGGTGGATCGCGCGGACATCATCCATGCGGGCGCGCTCGTTTACAGCCTGCTGCTCGAACATAGCGGATTTGAGCGAATCACGGTGAGCCGGCAGGGGCTGCGCGAAGGGCTCTTCTACGAAACCTTTCTGGCGGGGCAAGCGCGACCCGTGATAACGGACCTGCGCGAGTTTAGCGCGTTGAGCCTGGCGCGTAACTTCGGACAGGATAACTGCCACACGCAGCACGTAGCCAGGCTCACCCTCCGCATGTTCGACGACTTACGCGAAGTTCACGGGCTAGGTGATGCCTTCAGGCAACTGCTCTGGGCGGCAGCACTACTGCATGACACGGGCGTCAAGATCGGATACGACAGCCATCACCTGCATTCGAGCTACATCGTGTTGAACAGCCTGCTGCCTGGGTACACACCGCGCGAGCGCGTGTTGATTAGCCTGCTCACGCGGTACCACCGCAGCCGGGGAACGCCGAAGGCGGGAGAGTTCGTGGCGCTGCTTGAGCCGGGCGATAACGATGCGCTGACGGTACTGGCGGGAATCTTGCGCATCTGCGAGTACCTCGAACGCGGGCGGCACCAGGTGATTGCCGACGTGAAGTGTCATTTCGACAAAGAGCTGGGCTGGGCACAGATTGAGGCTCTGGCGAATGGCGACGCGCGCATGGAGTTGTGGGACGCGGGGCGGAATGTGGGATTGCTGGCTGCGGGACTGGGAATGGAGGTGGAGATTGTGGAGGGCGTGTGGATGGGGAATGGCGGGTAAACGATTGCTGCGCACCCGTAAATATGGTAATATGGGCAGGGAGGCAGCGATGAAGAAGACCACTATTGAGTTAGACGACGAGATTTATCGGCAGGCAAAAATACGCGCGGCGGAGCGCGGGATTTCACTGCGTGAACTTGTGCAGAACGCGTTGAAGGCGGCGCTTGCAGTGGAAGAGCAACCGGTCAAAGTGCATCATGTCAAGTTTCCGTTGTTGGATCCGATCGAAGGCGCGCCGATAATTACTTCTGAACAGGTGTATCAAGCGCTTCGGGATATGGAAGACGAGGAAGACGCCCATTATGCAAGCTTTATGTGACGTCAATGTATTGTTTTCGCTTGCGGTGCCAACGCACCAACATTATCCTATCGCCACAACATGATTGAACAAACAACCGGAGATGGGCGTTGCAGTTTGCAGGGTGAGCCAAAATGGTTTACTGCGTCTCTTAACGCAAAAGGGCATCGTGGGTGACTATGCCCGCACAATGAGTGAGGCGTGGAAGGTCTATGACACCTTGATGACCGACACAAGGTTCTTGTTTTTAAATGAGCCGTCAGGGGTTGAAGAGCTATGGCGCACCTTATGCCCGCCGTCTGTTATTGCCCCGCACCTCTGGACGGATGCTTATCTGGCAGCGTTCGCGGCGGCGGGAGGAATGCAACTCGTCACGTTTGATAAAGGATTCCGGCGGTTCGTCGGCGTTAATGCGCTAATTCTGGGACAGCAGCCCGCGATACGTGAGGAGCAGCCGGAGTATCAGGTGGGCTTTTAGCAACAGGCGCACGACGTTTATGTGGTGCGCCTGTTGCTGCTTCCGGGACTAAACCTTTTCTCCTGCAACCACCCCGCGCAGTCCAGCTATCATCTCCTCCGCCACCTCCGCCCGCTGACCGCGGCGCGCCGCCTCCTCGCACGCTTCCGCCGGCACGATGCCCAGCCGGTTCAGCGCGTGCACGGACAGCAGCCACGCCAGATTCTTCCTGCCGCCCTTGATGCCCATCGCGTCCAGATCGACCACGACTTTGCGCGCAGGCGTGTCGAGGTTGGCGAATTCGGGCGTGGTGAAGAGCCAGCTTTCTGCGGTCAATGCCTTGAGGTAGCGCGCAGAGGCTTTGCGCCCTTCCTCCGTCGCAAGGACGAGCGCATCGGGCCGGGTCACGCCCGTGAAGAAGATCCGGTTGGGGCTGAAGATTAGCTCGCTGATGCTGTGGCCGGTCTGCACTGTTACGGGGTAATCGTCCTGCTGCGCGGCCCATAGGCCGGAGAGGATCGCGGCCTCACCGAGCACGCGCGCGGCCGAGCGCACTTTGCCTCCCGCTGAACCGGCAATGACGAAACGAAACTCCTCTTTAAGCGGCGAGCTAAAGAGCGTCGGCAGCGGATTCGCGGGGAGAACTGGCTTGCCGCGTTGCGCAGCGTTCGCGTCGCGCACCGCGCGCGCATACTCAGGGCGCGCCTCGCGGTGGATCAGTCCCGCGGGCATGCCGAGCCGCTCGCGCATTTCGAGCAGCGACTTGCGCGAGAGGTCGTTGTTTGGCACGTAGTACGCGGTGCATAACTCCCAGATGTCGAGCAGGGCAAAGGACTCGCTGTTGGATGCCTCGACAATCACGTCCGGCAGTTCGCGGTCGAACGCGGCGCCGCGCCAGACGTAGCCCGCGCCGTTGGCCGCTACCGTCGCGCAGATGTCCAGCGGGCGCTCCAAGTTGCCTGCGCGAGTCGTCACCGTGACGCCGCCGGACGGAGTCGTGACACTGTGCTCGCCGCCCGTCATGCCAAAGTTGAAGTTGTTCATCACAAGCACAGTCATGGCGACATTGCGCCGCGCAGCGTTCAGCAGGTGCGCGCCGCCAATGCCCGTGCCGCCGTCGCCAATGAGGACAAAGACCTTTAGGTCGGGATCGGCCAGCTTGATGCCAGTGGCGTAGGCGAGGCTGCGACCGTGCAGCCCGTGGAACGCGTTGGCGACGAAGTACTGATCGGCCAGCCCCTGGCAGCCGATGTCGGTCACGAGCGCGACGCGGTGCGGGTCGAGGCCGAGCTTGACCAGCGCGGTGTTCAGGTGGTTGAGGATGAGCGAGTGCCCGCAGCCGGGGCAGAACGGGTAATCGCGTTCGTTGCGATAAGTATGCAGCATATCGGCCTCACACAATCTGCGCCAGGAACTGGGCCGGGGTGATCAACTCGCCGTCGACGCGGTTGATGCCGACGATCTCCGGCGGGACGACGCCGTTCTGCGCGCACCAGCGATAGACGACGCGCTCGACCTCGCGGCGAAAGTCGCCGTTGTTAAGCTCGGCGACCACAATCCGGCGCACAACCGGCTCCGACGGCGCAGGTTTGACGATCTCGATGATCGATTTCTCCGGCACGGGCCACAGGGTGCGGACGGCCAGCGTGTTGACGCGCCGCCCCTCCGGGCTCGCCGTCATCGAAGCTTCCTCCATTGCGGCCGTCGTCACGCCGTAGGAAATGAACGCGGTCGTTGCGCCGGTAACGGTGCTGGCGAAACCCATCTCCAACTCGTCCGCGTGGTCCTCGATCTTCCGGCGCAGGCGCTCGTTCAGTTTACCGACCTTAACCGGGTCTTTGGTGAGGAAGCCGTGCTCGTCGTGGGTGGAGCCGGTGAAGCGGACGATGTGCGGGCCACCGATAGGCGCGTATTCGGGCGCCCTGTCAGGAGCGGTTGCGCGGTAGGGGATGTAAGTTTCTTCCGCGCGCAAACCACTCGTTCCTACCGGTAGGGCCTCGGCCGTCTTGCGTTCGCGCACTGGCGGCTCTTCAAAGCGGTCGACGTCCGCCGTCGTCAACGCCTGGAACAGTTCCTTGTCGGTCAACAGGAAAACGGGGCAGCGATATTCCTCGGCCAGGTCGAATGCGACGCGGGTGAGGCTGTAGCACTCGTAAACGTCGCCCGGCGCCAGCGCGATGATCGGATAGCCGCCGGAGTTGCCCCAGCGCGCGAACTGGACATCACCCTGGCCGGGCGTGGTTGCGCCGCCGGTGGCCGGGGCGAGCCGCTGCACGTCCAGGATGACGAGCGGGACTTCCCCCATGATGGCAAGGCCGATGGTCTCGCTGTAGAGCGACATGCCAGGGCCAGAGGTGGCGGTGAACGCGCGCGCGCCGGTCATGGCTGCGGCGACGCACATGCTGATGGAGGCGATTTCGTCTTCGCCCTGAATCGCAACGCCGCCGACTTTCGGGAGTTCCCGAACCATATGAAGCAGGATGGGTGTGGCGGGGGAGATGGGATAGCCGGCGAAGAAGGTTGCGCCGGCATCTATTGCGCCGCGAGCAATGGCCGTGGCGCCGTCGATAAACTCACGCATAGGTTCTCCACGTTGAGAAGGAGGGGATAGGACACAGATTGAACTGATCCAACTGACTCGCAGGATACGCTTCGGCGCCAACAGGGGCAATGACGCGGCGCAGTTTCGGGATTAAACAAACGAGGGAAAGCGCGCCCGCTTAGCCGGACGAGCTTTCCCCCGAACTTCTTTTTGAGCTGATCGGCAGTGGCGGCTAGTTGTTGATCCACCGGGCCAGGCGCTGAAGGCGCGAGGGCTTGTTCTCACCGTTAAGCTCGGCGTCGGCGACACGATCCAACTGCGGCAACAAGGTCCAGGTGAGCAAAGCCAGAATCGCGATCAACAACGGGATGTCCATAGGTCGACTCCTTACGTGCTGCTTGTGTCCCTTCAGACGAGCGTCCGCCTGCCCTGGTTCCAATCATAACTACGTATATATAAACGGTTTGTTGCGCGGAAATTACGACACTCAAATGAAGTCGCTATGAAGTTTGACAGAGGGAAATGTTAATCTTCTGTAAGGCGCGGGGTGGAGACGCGTTGGACGAGGAAGGCGAGGGTTAGCATGAGCGCGATGGGGAACAGCGCGAGCGCGATGCTGCCCGCGACGCCGATGACGGGGATGAGCGAGCCAGCAGCGAGGGGCAGGAACATCGCGCCGACCGAGCCGGACGCAACAAAGAGCGAGCCGATTGCGCCGGAGCGCTGCGGCGCGAGTTGGCTGGCATAGCCGAGGGCTGTCGGGAAGATGGGGCCGAAGCCGAGGCCGACGAACAGCGCGCCGGCCCAGAAGGCGGGCATGACCAGTTGCCCCGCGAGGATCAGCAGCACGCCGAAGGCGGCCAGCGCGAGGCCGGCGCGGACGAGCCGCAGACTGCTGAGACGGCCAAGCAAGGCGACCGCGGAGATGCGCCCCCCAAGCATTGCGCCCCAGAACAGCGAGGTGGCGAGGCTGGCCGTGGTCGCCAGCTGGCTTAGCTCGATCTGTCCGTAGGTGAAGAGCCAACCCGCCAACACCTGTTCGGTGCCAGTGTAAAGCATGGCGAGCGCGAACATCAGCAGCAAGGGGGTTAGGGCAAAGAGGCTGCTGCTGCGCCCCGCGCGCTCCGGCGCAGGATGGCGCACCGGCTGTGGGGGCAGCGAGAAAAGCCACAGGACGGCGACGATGAGCATCAGCCCCGCGCCCACACGGTAAGCGGTCGTGTAGTCACCGCCCAGGCGCAGCGCCGCGGCAAAAACGAGCGGCCCGACGAACGAACCGACGCCGACAGACACATGCAGCTTGTTCAGCGCGCGGCCTGCGCCTGCGCCAAAGTGATCGACGAAGATAGCGTTCGGGACGGTGCCCTCCGTGCTCATGGCGAGGCCGGTGAGCGCGATCGCCAGACCCGTAAGGGCGAAGGTGTTTGCCGCGGCCACGCCCCACAGCCCGGCGGCCATCAGCAGCGCGCCGGCGAGAAACGTCCAGCGGCGGACAGGGTGGTCGTTGAAGCGCGCAAGCAGGACCGTGGCGAGAATGGAGCCGCCGGAAAAGAGCGTGAAGAGGAAACCGGCCTGGGGCAGGGTCACGCCCGTGCGCTGCGCAATGGCGGGGAGGCTTGGGCCGAGGAGCGAGATCGTGAAGCCGAGCATGAACATGGCCGCGTAACACGTGACCACGGCGAGTTGTTCGCGCGGCGCAACGCTGCGTCGGGTATTTGTGTCCTCGACCATGTTCTCCGGCCGTTTATCCCATTTGCCACAGAGGGCTCAGAGAACGCAGAGAACCTCTGTTGCCTCTGCGCTCTCTGCGGCTAAGCTGGACAGAGTATATCACGCCAAGGATCAAGGCGCATACTGTTCCGGCATGGCTGGGGCGGATTCGGCCCTAACTCACGGCCTTCCTGATGAGCGCGGCAATCCTGTCCTCTTCGGCGGGGGTCAACTCTATCAGCGCGTAGGCGGTCGGCCACATGTTGCCGTCATCCAGCTTAGCCGCATCGTTGAAGCCTAACGTCGCGTACCGCGTGCTGAACTTCTGGGCGCTCTGGAAAAAGCAGACGATCTTGCCATCGCGAGCATACGCGGGCATCCCGTACCAGGTCTTCGGCGAGAGGACGGGCGCACTGGCTTTGATGATTTCATGGAGCCGCTGCGCCAGGCTGCGCTCTGGCTCCGGCATCTCGGCAATCTTCGCCAGCACGTCGTTTTCTCCCTCGGCCTTGCTTTTGTTTGCGCGCGCTTCCGCCTTCAGTTCTCTGGCGCGCTCCTTCATGGCGGCGCGTTCCTCGGCCGTGAAAGACTGGGTTGCGCTGCTGCTCTCGCTTTGGTCCTGCGTAGTCTTCTTTGCGCTCATAGAAACCATACCTCCATATGCGATGGGCGATAGGATCGCGCAGATGAGCTTATCACAAGGGGGGCGCGCGAAAACGTATCGTTGATTGCGCAGGAGCGGTTGTCGCGCCTGTGCTATACTGCGCGGCGTTCAATTTAACCGTAGGAGGCGCGCATGGAGACAGTCGTCAACGGTATCAGGATGGCGTATCGGATGGCGGGCGAACCGGGACAGCCCGCGCTGATTTTGATACACGGGTTTCCGCTTGACAGCGCGATGTGGCAGGCGCAGCTAGAGGGGCTGGCGCAGCATTGCTTTATCGTCGCACCCGATTTACGCGGGCACGGGCAGTCGGAGGTTCCGCCGGGGCCGTACTCGATTGACCAACATGCGGATGATGTGGCCGCGCTGATGGATGCGCTCGGCGCGCGTGAGGCCGTGATCGGTGGGCTGAGCATGGGCGGGTATGTCGCGCTGGCGTTCTGGCGGCGACACAGTGATAAGGTCAGTGGGCTGACGCTCATTGATACGCGCGCAAATGCTGACACGCCCGAAGGCAAGGCCGCGCGCGACGCGACGATTGAGCGAATCCGCGAGAGCGGCGTCGCGATTCTCGCCGACGAGATGCTGCCGCGGCTGCTGGCGCCGGAGAATCAGGGCGACACCGAAGTGGCGCGGACGCTGCGAGCCATGATCGAACAGCAACCAGTCGAGGGGATGGCCGGCGCGCTGGCAGCGATGCGCGACAGGATGGACGCCACGGCCTTGTTGACCACAGTCAGCGTTCCCGCAGCGGTGATTGTTGGCGAGGAGGATGCGATTACGCCGGTGGCAGTGGCGCAGGAGGTGGCACGCGGCCTGCCGGATGTAAAGCTGACCGTGGTTGCGGGGGCAGGGCACATGGCGCCGATGGAAGCGCCGGAAGAAGTTAATCTGGCGCTGCTTGACCTGGTGCGACGCGCGAGCTAAACGGACGGGCGCCAAAGCGCCTACTACGAACCGCTCAGGGGCGCGGGCCAGGCGGACGGGCGCTGAAGCGGCCTACTACGAACCGGTTAGCGGCGCGGCCTCGCCCCACTGGCGGATTACGAGTTGATCCATTTGATCGTAGGAGTAGGACAGGAAGAGCGGCGGCGCGCCCGGCGGCAGCGCCATGACCCGCGGCAGGAGGACCGGCAGGTCGGGCGCCATTTGCGCGACGGGGAGATGGGCAAGGGGATGCCATTCCAGCGTTCCCTCGGGCGACTCGCGCACCGTCCTGTCGTCAACGCGTCCCGTAAAGACGAAGAAAAGGACGCCAAAGAGAGGGTCGCCGCCGTCGACGTGGACGACGGCAGCGAGACGAATCTCGCGTGGCGATAGTCCCGCTTCCTCACGCACCTCGCGCAGCGCGGCGGACAGCACGTCTTCCCCACGCTCGACGTGCCCGCCGAGACCGTTGTAGCGGTTGGCCCAGATGCGCTTGTGAGGCGCACCCTTGAGCAACAGCACGTCGCCCCCGTGGCGCAGGAAGCAGAGCGTGCGCGGCGTGACCTGGTAGCGTTGTCGGCTGACGGATAGTCCCTGATCTTCGCGTCCCATTGTTCCCCTTCTTGCGGCGCGGTACCGCAAGTTGGCAACTTGCGGTACAATTGTCTTCCATGACCGCCCGCCCCGCAACCGTTTCCCGCTCCACGCGCCAGATTGCCCGCGCCGCCGTGCTTGTCATCGGCCTGTTTTTCATCAGCCGTGTGCTTGGCCTGGCGCGGGAGATGATTATTGGCGCGCGGTTCGGGACGAGCGCGGAGTTGGATGCGTACCAGGCGGCGTTTCGCGTGCCCGACCTGCTGTTTCAGTTGATCGCGGGCGGCGCGCTTGGGTCGGCCTTCATCCCCGTTTTCGCCGGCGCACTGACCCGGAAAGACCTGCGCGGCGCGTGGCGGCTGTTCAGCGGCGTCACAAACCTCGTCCTGATCCTGCTCACCGCGCTCGCCGCTATTATGGCGCTTGCCGCGCCGTGGCTCGTGCGGACGGTGCTGGCTTCCGGCTTCTCGCCCGAACAACAGGCGCTCACTGCGGAACTGGTCCGCTGGATGCTCATCAGCACGGTGATTTTTGGCGTGAGCGGGATCGTCATGGGCGTGCTGAACAGCTTCCAGCACTTCCTGCTCCCCGCGCTGGCGCCGATATTATACAACCTGTCGATCATCGCGGGCGCGTGGCTGCTGGCGCCGCGGCTGGGGGTGTTCGGGCTGGTGCTCGGCGTGATCGTTGGCGCAGCGCTGCACCTCGACATCCAGCTCTTTGGGCTTTGGTGGTACGGCGCGAAATACACGGCGACGCTCGGCCTGCGCGATCCGCGCGTGCGCGAAGTGGGCCGGCTGATGGGGCCGCGCGTGATCGGGCTGGCCGCGGTGCAGGTGAATTTCTGGGTGAACACGCTGCTCGCCTCGCACCTGCCCACGGGCAGCCTGGCTGCGCTGAATTACGCGTGGCTGTTGATGCTCCTGCCGCAGGGCATCGTCGCGCAAGGCGTGGCAACCGCCGCGTTTCCGACATTTGCGACGCTGAGGAGTCAGGGGCGGTTTGCCGAATTGCGCCAAACCGTAACCGCAACGCTGCGCGGCGTGCTATTCCTCGCGATTCCCGCAGCGGTGGGCCTGCTCGTGTGGCGGACGCCGCTCGTGCGGCTGCTGCTGGAACGCGGGGAGTTTACCGCGCAGTCGACCGCGTTGACGACGGCCGCGCTGGCCTTCTACAGCTTCGGGTTGATCGGTCATTCCGCGGTGGAAATCCTGGCGCGCGCCTTCTACGCGCTGCACGACACGCGCACGCCCGTCGTCATCGGCATCGGGGCGGTTGTGCTGAACGTTCTCCTGAGCCTGCTGCTGCGCGGACCGCTGGCGCATGCAGGGCTGGCGTTGGCGAACACGATCGCGACTCTGATCGAGATGGGGCTGATGTTCGTCCTGCTGTCAGTGCGGATCGGCGGGCTGGACTGGTCAGGGTTGACCTTGACCGTGGTCAAGACGAGCGTCGCGTCGCTGGCGATGGGTGTGGCGCTGGCGCTGATCCTGAGCCAGTGGAGAGATGCGCCGGTGCTGCTGCTCGGTGTGGGCGGTTTGATGGCCGGCGCGGCGGTCTTTGTCGCGGTTGCAGCCGCGCTCCGCACGTCTGAGTTGAGCATGCTGCGCCGATTGTTACCGGAGCGGCGCTAACCACAGGAAGCGCCACGGCCGAGCGCGCGCCTCGTCATCCCCACGCACGCCAATGCGCGGCGTGACATGCACCGATTCCTCTCCCACCTGCGCATCTTCCTCAATGAAAAGCGCTTCGCCGCTGACTAAACTCGCGCCGTTTTCCGCCAGTGTGATGCCTAACGCCTGACATAGCTTGCCCGGACCGTCGGTCACGCCGCGCGTGTCCGTCTCGGACGGCGGCAGGCCGCGGCGACGGCGCATCACAGTAAGGTTCTCGTCGGGGATCAGCGCGCGAATCAGCACCGCGCCGGGAATGCCGGCGGGGGCAGTGATGACATTGAGGCAGTGGTGCGTTCCGTAGATAAAGTAGACGTAGGCGAAGCCGGGCGCGCCGAACATGATCTCGCTGCGCGCGGTGCGGCGATAGGCGTGGGAGGAGGGATCATCCGGGCCACCGTAGGCCTCGGTTTCGCAGATGCGACCGCTCAACCGAAGGCCATCGACGAGGCGCACGAGGCGCTGCCCCAGCAGGGCGCGCGCGACTATAACCGTGTCTCGTTCGTAGAACTCACGGGACAGTCGCGCGGCCTGCGGCATGGCTTCGGCTACGCCAACTGGCGGACGACCGCGACGACCTTGCCCTGGATCTCAAGTTGATCTGCATCAACGTAGATCGGGTCGTACTTCGGGTTCGCCGGCTGGAGCCGCACGCGCTCGCCTTCGGGATAGTAGTACTTGAGCGTCGTCTCTTCCTTATCGAGGATGCGAGCGACGACCATATCCCTCGGCTGCGCGGTTGTCTGGTGCTTGATGACGACCCAGTCGCCATCGTTGACCAGCGCGTCGATCATCGAGTCGCCTGTGACCTGAAGCGCATAGACGTCCCGCGGGTCGCGCACCATGTCGACCGTGAGCGTGAGCATCTCGCCTGCGTACGGGTCTTCCTCTTCGCCAAAGGTCGGCGTCAACGCGCCCGCGTGGATGACTCCCAGCTTGCGGATGTTGACGACGCCCACGCCGTTGGCGTGCCCGCTCGAGCCGAACGACGGACCGTCCTTGAGCTTGAGGCCGCGCGAGACCTCGCCGCTGCGCTGGATGAAGCCTTTCTCCTGCAAGCGTTCGAGGTTGTACTTGACGACCGAGGTCGACGGGATGCCAACCGCCTTACCGATCTCGCGGATGGTAGGCGGATAGCTGTGTTCTTCGAGGTACGCGCGGATGAACTCCAGCATGCGCACCTGGCGATCAGATAGATTCATTGAAGGCTCCTGGATTCTCCGGCGAAAGTATGTTCTGAGAGTATTATACGGAACGGCTGTTCTTTTGTCAAGTGGGTATTTTGCATGTTAGACTAAATTGATTAGCAGGAGCGGATGAGATGGACGAAATACGGGCGTTTGCGGAAGCTGTGACCGGCAACGTCGAGAAAGTGATCATCGGGCAGCGGGACGCGATCGAGCTGATCCTGACCGCGCTGCTGTGCGAAGGGCATGTGTTGATCGAGGACGTGCCGGGGGTGGGCAAGACGATGCTCGCGCGCGCGATAGCGGCATCACTCGGCGTGACGTTCCGGCGGCTCCAGTGCACGCCCGACCTGTTGCCCGGCGATGTCACGGGCGTGTCGGTGTTCAATCAGCAGAAGGGCGCGTTTGAATTCGTCCCCGGCCCGGTGTTTTCCAACCTGCTCCTGGCCGATGAAGTGAACCGCGCGACGCCGCGCACGCAGTCCGCGCTGCTTGAGTGCATGGGCGAGCGGCAGGTGACAGTCGACGGGCTAACCCGGCCCTTGCCGCAACCATTCATCGTCTTCGCGACGCAGAACCCGATCGAATACGAGGGCACCTTTCCGTTGCCAGAAGCGCAACTTGATCGCTTCCTTATCAAGATACGGCTTGGCTATCTTGACGCAACTGCGGAGGGGCAAATGCTGCTCAACCTCCAACGGCAACACCCTATCGCGGAGCTCGAACCAGTCTTCGACGGCGCGCGGTTGCCCGAACTGAGCCGTCGTGTGTGGGACGTCCACGTCGACGAGACAGTGCGTGATTACATCGTGAGGCTCGTCCAGTCCACGCGCAGCCACCCGGACCTTCTGCTTGGAGCGAGCCCGCGCGGTTCACTGGCGCTTTTCAAGACGAGCCAGGCATGGGCCGCGCTGCATGGCCGGGACTACGTGCTGCCTGACGACGTGAAGCGGCTTGCGCCCCTCACCCTCGCGCACCGCTGCCTGACGCATCCCGAAAGCGCGCTGCGCGGCCGCACTGCGGAAGGAATTGTCGCGGAACTGCTCGGCCAGATCAAGCTCGACCTGGAGAAGGCGTAATGCTCACGTTCGTCGCAACGCCCATCGGCAATCTCGGCGACATCACTTTGCGCGGCCTGGAAGCGCTAAAGGCGGCGGATGTGATCGCGTCTGAGGACACGCGCAAGACGGGCATCCTGCTTAAGCATTACGGCATCTCCAAACCGCAGATCACGTTTGAGGAACACAACGAGGACCGCGCCGGCGCGCGGATCATGGAGCTGCTGGCTGAAGGGAAAAACGTTGCGGTGGTGAGCGAGGCGGGCACGCCGGGGATTTCCGACCCCGGTTACACCCTCGTGCGACGCGCGATCGAGGTCGGGGAAGAGGTCACAATGGCGCCAGGGCCGGCCGCGGTCATCATGGCCGTGGTGCTCTCCGGCCTGCCGGTCCACAGCTTCACGTACCGCGGCTTCCCGCCGCATAAGGGCGGCCCGCGACGGCGCTTCCTCCAGGTTGACGCGCAGTCGCCGCATACGCTGGTTTTCTACGAAAGCCCCTACCGCGTCGAGGCATTCCTGCGCGACGCTCTTGAAGTGTACGGCGACCGGCCGGCCGCGGTCACGCGCGAGCTGACCAAGCTGCACGAAACCATCGAGCGCGGGACGCTGTCCGAGCTGCTGGCGCGCGTGGAGAAGGGCAAGACGCGCGGCGAGTATGTCATCGTCATTGGCGGCGCGGGCCGCGGTTCTGCCAGCGCGGAGGAGCCGGAAGAGGAGGAATAGTGTACGAACTGCCCATCGTGCTCTTGATCCTCCTGGCGATTGCCATCCTGCTGCGGATGGACATCATCTTCTACCTCGTCTACGTGGTGGCCGGAAGTTACGGCCTGGCGCGCTGGTGGGCCGCGAAAAGCCTTAAGTCCCTCAGAGTAGAGCGCCGCTTCACCGACCACATCTTCAGCGGCGAGAATTCCACCGTTACCATTCGCCTGATAAACCAGAGCGTCTTACCCGCGCCGTGGATGCGGTACGACGAATCGGCCGCACCGCAACTGACGGGCGCAAAGGGGCTGACTCGCGCGGTCGCGCTAGGACCGCGCGAGGCGGTCGAGATGCAGTATGAGTTGGTGGGCCGGCAACGCGGGGTGTACCCGGTGGGGCCGGGGCGGATCGCGACGGGCGACCTGTTTGGCTTCGTCGACCTCCACGGCGCGGCGGATGAACCGCGACAGCTCGTGGTCTACCCGCGCGTCATTCCGCTGGCGCGGCCGGCGCTGACCTCGCATGCGCCGCACGGCCGGATGCTCAGCCGCGAGCCGATCTACGCGGACCCCGCGCGCGTGAACGGCGTGAGGGAGTACACGCGCGGGGACCCGCTGCGCCTGATTGACTGGCGCACGAGCGCGCACACCGCGCAGTTACAGGTCAAGAAGAACGAACCGGCAGTGTCGCTTGCCAGCGCGATCTTCCTCGACCTGCGGACAGCGGCATACTCGCGGCATCTGCTCTACAACGCAACTGAGTGGGCAGTCGTCCTCGCGGCGTCCGTGGCAACCTACTTAATCGAAGAGCGGCAGGAGGTCGGGCTGGGGAGCAACGGACGCGACATAGTGACCGGGGTCGCGCCGTGGATGATCAAGCCCAGGCAGGGCCGGGCGCACCTGATGAAGCTGCTGGAGTGGCTAGCGCGCGTCGAAGCGGCGGAGACGGAGACGCTTGCCGCATGGTTGCCCCGCGCGGCAACCGGGCTGACGTGGGGCGCGACAGTGGTGGCGGTTGCCCCCACGGGAGACGAGGAGACGTGCGCCTCTCTTCACCGACTGCGCCGCGCGGGGTTGAATCCGGTGCTGCTGGCGGTCGAACCGCACGCGCATTTCGGACTGGTACGCGAACGGTGCCGGCGGCTCGGCATTACCGCGCACCTGGTGACGGACGAAGCCGACCTGCGCCGGTGGCAGGCAGCCGGTGTTCCGCTGCGCGGGAGGGGGGCGCCATGATCCGGCGCTTTGCAGGCGGTCGCGTCTTTACGAATTACCACGACGAGGCGTGGCACGTCAGCCTGTTTCGCATCGCGCTCATTGCGCTGATGGCTGGCAGCTTCGCGGCCGGGCCGGTGGTGCTGCGATATGCGCTCGGTCTCAACTGGGCCGGTTACCTGCTGCCGATGGCCGCGCTCTACGGCGCGGTCGGCGCGCTGACCACCGGCTTGTTGGGGCGCCCCTCATGGCGGGACCGGCGAGACCTGGGCTTTCGCCTGGGCGAGGTCGTGATCATGCTCATCCTGGCGCGGCTTGCCGTATGGGTCTTTTCCGAGGGGCTGCCCGGCATCGCAACCGTTCGCGGCTGGGTGCTGGCGCCGGAGAGCTTCTTCAGCGGCGAGTTCCTCTTCGCAACAGTGACGCTCCTTCTCAGCTGGAGCCTGGCCGTCGCAGCGGCGGCCGATTTTCGCGATCTGGCAATCCAGGCGGATGAGGTGGCCGCGCGGGAGAGCCGCGAATGGGGCGACAGCAAAAGCCAGTGGCGCGCCGGAAACCCGCGCTCCCGCATAGACATCCTGCAGGGGTTCGCGGTGCGTTGGATCGGGCTTGGCGCGGCGCTGGTTGTGTGCGCGGGGTTGACCCGGGTCGAAGTTTCGGCGAGTGTAGCCGGCGTGGTGCGCGTCGGGTTGCGGGGGCTAGGCCTGCGCGCGGAAGTGGTCTTCGCGCTCGTGGTTTACTTCCTGTCCGGCCTGATCCTAATGAGCCACGGACGGCTGGCCGTGTTGCGCGGGCGGTGGTACAACCAGGAGGTCGACATCGCGCCGTCGCTGATGAGCCGGTGGCACACGACGAGCCTGCTCTTTATTGCTTTGGTTGCGCTGGTCGCGCTGCTGCTGCCGCTCGGCACGACTGGATGGCTCACGGACGCGTTGCAGTGGGTGCTTGCGCTGATTGCGCGCATTGCGATGGCGGTGGTCTTCCTCCTTTCCCTGCTCATAGGCCTGCTTGCCCGGCTTCTGAGCGGCTTGCTCGGCGAAAGTCGGCCGCTGCCGGAGGATGCGCTGCCGCCGACCCCAGAACCCCTCCCGTCACAGGCGGAAGTGGCCGACATGATGCCGCCCTGGCTCGGCGGAGCCGTGCTGTGGATCATCGTCGGAGTCATTACCATCTCTCTGCTGCTCAACTTCGCGCAGACGAGCGGGTTGCTCGAAGGGCGGCTGGGCGAGCAACTGATGCGGTTGCGGTTGTGGTGGCGCGCGCGACAGGCGCATCTTGCGCAGTCGATGAGCAGCCGTCTTAAGCGCATACGCGCGCCCTTCCGGCGTCTTCGGCCCCCGGCGCTCCGGCCGGGTCTCACAGCGCGCGGACGCAGCGAGCCAAAGTTCCCGCGCGAGCAGGTGCGGCGTTACTATCTTGCCGCCGTGGAAGAAGCCGCTGAAGAAGGCGCGCCCCGGCAGGCAAGCCAGACGCCATCGGAGTTTGCGAATGATCTGGCGGCGAACTGGCCGGAGTCGGACCAGGACATCGAGAGCCTGACAGAAGCGTTTCTCGATGCGCGATACTCCGCGCGCGAGATTGATGAGGAGGATGCGACGGCTGCGCGAGGTGCATGGCGTCGGCTGGCTGAAGCATTCCGGCGACCGAAGCCGGATTCGAAAGGTCCTCGTTAAGGACTTGCCGTCATTATGCGCATTTTTTGACACATGCGGAGGGTTCGGCTATACTGCATCCGGCCCAAAATCCCACACGTGTCCCTGGCAGGAGCGCGGATGGCCTGAACGAAGGAAACGCGACAAGCGACTGGTTGACTGTTGGTTGACCGGCGAAACGCTGTGACGGTTTCGACAGGCGAGCGAGGGCCTCACCGTAAGGTGAGGTTTCGTTGTTAAGGCGACTGGTGTTGGAAGCGCTTGGCAGGGAAGGAGGTGAGTTGTATGGCAACCGTGACATTGCGAGCGGGCGAGTCCCAGGAATCGCTGTTGAAGCGCTTCCGCAAGGAAGTGATGAAGGAGCGCATCCTGCCGACGGTTCGTAAGAAGCGCTGGTTCACGCCGCCGAGCGAATTGCGGCGGTTGAAGAAGCAGAAGGCGATTCGCAAGGCCCGGCAGGCGCAGCGTCGCCGCGAGGGTCGCGAGAGCATGCGCTAATCTCGGCGCACCTCTGGCAAGCGCGATTGGGTCACGGGGACGGCAGGCAGCCGTATCCCGTGACCTTAGCAAAAGGGTGAAAAAGGCATGACGAAACAAGAGGAGAAGCTGACCCTCGATGGCAAGGTGGTGGAGGCGCTGCCGAACACCACGTTCCGGGTGAAGCTCGAAAACGGACCGGAAGTCCTGGCGTACCTGTCGGGCAAGATGCGGAAATATTATATCCGCGTGCTGCTGGGGGACCGGGTGCGCGTCGAGTTGTCGCCTTACGATTTGACAAAGGGTCGGATCGTGTACCGCCATCGGAACCCAACGGGCCCGGTGTAAGGAGTCAGCCATCCCGCGCGCCGAGGATCATGCGGATGCGGCGCGTCTGCTACACGTCCTTATGATAAAAACCGCGTCAGGCATTGACATGACGTGCTATAATTATGGCGCAGAAGCGCAAGTCCTTATGGGCGGTGGGTTAGCCACCGCCCATTTTTGTTAATATGGACGGGTTGGTAAGCCTCTATCAGGCGGCTGCTGTTTCACGTGAAACAGTCTCCATATGAAAATCCACAGGAGCGGCAGGACGACTTGGAGCGAGATCACGCCATTTGCGACTATGAGGGCACGAGCTATCGGGCCCGTTTCTGGGAAGGCACAGGCCGCGAGTACGAAGACCTTGCCGAGCGCATCGCATTACGCCACCTTCTGCCTCCAAAGGGCCGGCGCATCGTCGAGCTGGGCGCCAGCTTTGGAAGATTGGCGGACCTCTATCAGGGCTACGAGCAGATTATACTGCTGGACTACGCCAAGTCCGGCCTGCGTGAGGCGCAGGCGCAGCTCGGCCGGTCTGACAAATACATTTACGTTGCGGCCGACATCTACCACCTGCCGCTTGCGCCGGGCGCGTGCGACACCGCTGTAACCGTGCGCGTTCTGCATCATCTAAATGACGTGCCGGCCGCGCTGCGCGGCATTGCGGAGTTGCTCGAACCGAACGGCGCATACGTGTTGGAGTACGCCAACAAGCGCAATATCAAGGCCGTGGCGCGCTATGCGCTGCGCCGCCAAAACTGGTCCCCCTACGATCCCAGGCCCTACGAGTTCGCAGAACTGAACTTTGATTTCCACCCTGACTGGATGGCCGCGGAACTCAAAGCCGCCGGTTTCCGTATAGAGGCGGGCAGGGCCGTGTCGCACTTCAGGCAGAACCTGTTCAAGCGCCTTCTGCCAGCGAAGACGTTGGCGAGCATTGACGGCGCCATTCAAGCGCCAAGCGCGGCGTGGAAACTGGCGCCGAGCGTCTTTCTCAAGACGACGCGTGCGGGAAGCGGGCCTGTTCAAACGGGCAGCCCGTTCTGCTGCCCCGGTTGCCGGTCGGTGGAACTGGTTATGGAAGGCGAGACGTTAAGGTGTCAGACCTGCCGCGCGATCTGGGCGATCGACGACGGCATTTACGATTTTAAGAACCCGGTTTAACAGGGAACCGGTCGCTAGACAGAATGTAACGTTGGACTGGTAACATAGCCCACGTTAAAGAAATAACGCCTACGGGTAAAATGCAGCAACTTGCGCAATAAGGCGCGGATGCGTGTCGCATTCCGTTGCCGCGGCAAGCGTTGAAGCCATTGTCCCCGTGGTCCGAAAGGCGAATGCGGCTGGCGCAGTCCACATCGAGCGCCAAAGACCGGCCCAGCCGACCGTGAAGGAGTGTGCCGATGAGCGCACTGGATGAAGAACGAGATTTGTTGCCCGAAAGCGACGGGGAAGGCCAGGACGAATCGCCCACGAAGTCCCAGGCGGCAGCGCAGTTATTCTCGCTCGGCCGCGATCAGGGATTCGTGACATACGACGACGTCCTGAGCGCCTTCCCGGAAGCTGAATCGAACATGGAGCAACTCGAGGACCTGTTCGCCAATCTCTTTGAACAGGGCATCGAGGTAGCTGCATTTCGGGAGGAAGAAGAAACTGAAGAGGCGACGGACGAAGACAAGAGCGAACCGGCGGAGCTGGATATCGATCTTGACCTGATCGACATTGACGACTCCATTAGCCTCTACTTGAAGGAGATCGGCCGCGTGCCGCTCCTGACCGCGGAGGAAGAGGTTAGCCTTGCGAAGCGGATGGAGAAGGGGCGCGAGGCTCGGCAAAGGCTGACGCTCGGTATCGAAGACCCGGATGAGCGAGATAAGCTCCTCGCCGCGGTCAAGGACGGCCAGAACGCGCAGGAGCATCTGATCAAGGCCAACTCCCGCCTCGTGGTGAGCGTGGCGAAGAAGTATGTGGGGCGCGGCGTCCCGTTCCTGGACCTGATCCAGGAGGGTAATATCGGTTTGATCCGCGCGGTGAAGAAGTTTGATTATCGCCGCGGTTATAAGTTCAGCACTTATGCGACCTGGTGGATTCGCCAGGCGGTCACGCGCGCGATCGCAGACCAGGGCCGCACGATCCGCGTGCCCGTGCACATGTACGAGCAGATCAACCGGCTGACCCGCACGAGCCGCCAGTTAGTGCAGGAACTCGGCCGCGATCCCACGACCGAAGAGATCGCGGAGCGGCTGGGCGTGCCCCCGCGCAAGGTGGAGCAGATCATCCGCGTTTCGCAACGGCCGCTGTCGCTCGAAATGCCGGTGGGCGAGGAAGAGGACAGCTACCTCGGCGACTTCATCGAGGACGACGAGGCCGAAAGCCCGACCGATTCCGCGTCGCAGACGATGCTGCGCCAGGTGATCGACGAAATCTTCGAGTCGCTGACCCCGCGCGAAGTGCGCATCCTGCAACTGCGCTTCGGGCTCGTGGACGGCTACTCCTACACCTTAGAAGAGGTCGGCAAAAAGTTCGGCGTGACCCGCGAGCGCATCCGCCAGATCGAGGCCCAGGCGCTTGGCCGGCTTCGACACCCGAGTCGAAGCCGCAAGCTCCGCGATTATCTGACGTAATCCGTTAGGAACCGAGCTCAAACCTCCGAGGTTGCAATGGCCTCGGAGGTTTTTGTTTGCCCTGTCCCTATTTGACAATAGACGCTTTGTCGGGAGTATAATCTCCGCTCGGAAGCTTCTTTCTTCCACCCATCGCGCCATCGTTGCCTAACGAAAGGGTGGAGCCTCATCATGCCGCGTCATCGCCTGTGCGCTGCCGTTGTCTTCATTTTGCTTCTGTTCGTTCTACTGGTTCCCGGCACCTCTCACGGAACCCCCGCAAATCACCTGCTCATCACGGAGGTGATGTACGATCCCGCCGCGCCGGAGCCGGGCGCGGAGTGGATTGAGCTATACAACCCGACCGGCGCGGCGCAAAGCCTGAGCGGCTGGGCGCTACACGACAACTCTTCATCCGACGCGTTGCCCGACTTCACGCTGGAGCCGGGACAATATCTCGTCGTGACCGCGAATCGGGACGAGTTTCTCGCAGCAAACCCCGGTTATGGCGGCGCGCTGGTGGCGCTTGGCAGCCCAATCGGTAATGGGTTAAGCAATTCAGGCGATTCGCTGGCGCTGCTCGATGCAAGCGGAACCGTCATTGACGGCGTTAGCTACGGCAGCGACGCCGGTCTCCTTAACCCACCGTGTCCCGACGTGGACGAAGGGCAGTCGCTCGCGCGCTATCCAAGCGACTCTGACACGGATGCCGCCTCCGATTGGCTTGCCGGCGCGGCTACCCCCGGCGGCCCGTCCACGCCACCTCCCCCACCTCCCACTGCCACCGACACCCCTACCGTAACACCGTCTGCAACCACGACCGTCACGCCCACCGCAACGCCTCTGCCGCTTTCCACGCCCACCCCTTCCGTCACGCCAAATCCGGACGAACCGACTGCGACGCCGACCGAGACGGCTACACCGACTTCGTGGCCGCGCCTGCTGTTGTCGGAAGTGTATTACGATGCGCCGCAGAGCGGATCGGAAGGCAAATACGAGTGGATTGAAATCTATAATCCAACGGATTCCGCCGTTTCACTCAAGGGATGGAAGGTGGCGGACAACAGCGCAACCGATTCGCTGCCAGAAGTGGAGATACCAGCGGGAGGATTCCTGGTTGTCGCCGCTTCAACGGATGGGTTTGCGACGAACTTCCCCCTGTTCACTGGCCCGCTCGTCTCGATTGAAGGGAGTATCGGGAACGGGCTGAGCAATTCGGGCGACCGCGTTCGATTGGTGGTGCCGGATAACAGCGTCATCGACGAAATGAGCTACGGCGATGACAAGAGCGCGTTCGATCCGCCGTGCCCCACGGTGAAGGCGGGTGAGTCGCTGGCGCGGGTCCCGGCGCGCGGCGATACTGACCGCGCGGCTGATTGGGTAGCGCAGGCGGAGCCAAAACCCGGCGAGGAAGGCACGGCGCCCACCGCTACCCCGACAGTCACCGTTACGGCCACGCCAACTGTCACGGCAACCGGCATGGCGACGGCAACCCCGACTTCAACTGTGACCAAAGGCCCCACCCGGACGCCTACCCTCACCCGCACGCCGACTCGCACCGCTACCATCACCCGCACACCCACGCGCACTCGCACGCCGACCCGCACCCCGTCCCTAACACCATCCCCGACGCCAACGCCTGGCGGAGAGTGGCCCGCGCTGCTGCTCTCGGAAGTAATGTACGATCCGGCAGAAGAGGGAAGCGACGCGGACTGGGAATGGGTGGAGTTGCGTAATCCGACGGGCGAAGATGTCACGCTCTCCGGTTGGGCCCTTGCTGATTCGGTGAGTCAGGATCGCCTGCCCCATGTAACGATCGCAGCCGGCGAATACCTCGTTGTTGTGGCAAAGGAGGCCGCCTTTCGGTCGAGCGACCCAGATTTCACCGGCCACTTGCTGGCGCTGGAGGGGAGCATCGGCAACGGGCTGAGCAACGCCGGTGACTCGGTGAAGCTGATCACAGCCGACGGCAGCGTGATCGACGCGCTGAGCTACGGTTCGGACAAGAGCGTCTTCGATCCCGCGTGCAAGGACGTTAGCGCCGGGCAGTCGCTCGGTCGGTTGGAGGGTGTGGACACGGATACCGCAGCGGACTGGATTCCGCAGGCGGAGCCGAGCCCGGGCAAGGCAACCGTCCCCGCGACGCCAACTCCTACACCGACGCTTACAGCCACAGCCACAGCCACGGCTGCAACGGTTACTCCGACACCGACTGCCACGGCAGCAACCCCTACACCGCTCCCCGATGCTGCATATAACGTGACGCTCAACGAAGTGCTGCCCGATCCGAACTCAGTTGACTGGGACCGCAACGGCGAAGTCTCATTCATAGATGAATGGATCGAGTTGCGCAACGGCTCAGACATCCCTGTCTCCCTGGGCGGGTGGACGGTCAACGACGATACGGGGAGCTACGAGATTCCTGCCGGGCTGACGATCTGGCCGCGCGGCTACCTGCTTCTGTACCGGTCGCAGACGCGGTTGTCGCTGGGCGATTGGAAGGATGTCGTGACGCTTACGCGCAGCGACGGCACGCTGGCTGATCAGCTTAGCTACGAGCGCGGGCCGGGTGACGACCGCAGCATTTGCCGTCTTCCGGACGGCGCCGGCGCGTGGACGACCGAGTGCGAGGCGACGCCGGGAGAGGCGAATCGAGGCCGCCCTCAGTCGCCTCCTACCACTGGCGGCGCGGCAAGTCCAACAGCAACGCCGAAAGCGAGCGCGCCGACAACGATTCGCGCCGCGCGAACTGCTGCGCCGGACACACGTGTAGTTGTTTCGGGTACAGTCACCTTCCCGCCCGGTTTGATCGACAAAACCATCTATATTCAGGACGATAGCGGTGGGATGCGGATTTACCTTCGCAAAGGCGAGTTTCCCGTGCTGAAGGTGGGAGATCAGGTCAGAGTGACGGGCTGGACGCGCGACTTCCACGGCGAAGCGGAGTTAAGCGTGCCGGACGCAAGTTATCTAAACGGGATTGCGACCGGGAGCCCGCTTGTTGCGCGAGTGATCACCGCAAAGGACATTGGCGAGGCGCGCGAAGGGGAGTTCGTTCAGGTGATCGGCGCGGTGGTGAAGTTCGCGCCGCGCGGGCTGACGCTCAAGGACAAAACGGGGTTGATCGAGCTGTACTTCCCCGAAAGCCTGCCGTGGCAGCGGCCATACGTCGACGTCGGCGAGTTGTGGGCCGCTCAAGGGGTGGTGTCTCAATATCAGAGCGAGCGCGGCGAGGGATACCGAATCATCCCGCGGTTCAAGTCAGATGTGACGAACGGGCCGCTCGGGTTGCCAGTGACCGGCGGGACGGTCAGGGGAGCGCACACAACCAGGGCGCAATGACGAGTAGTCCGTCGATTATGTCGGGAGTTCAGGGAATAGCCCGCGTAATCGACGGACCAGCTATTCGCGCTTGATCACCACGCAAGTCACGTCGTCGGCCTGCTCCGTGTCGCCAATGAAACCAGAGAGCGCGCCGGTGATCGCCCAAAGAATCTCACGCGCGTTGCCGGCGCAACTGGCTTGCACCACGTCGAACAGCCGCTGCTCGCCGAACTCCTCGCCCTCCCCGTTGAGCGCGTCCGTCACGCCGTCCGTATAGAGAACCAGCACGTCGCCCGGCGCAAGGTCGAGTGTGTCGTCTTGCAGGGTAATCTCCTCGAACGCGCCGAGCACGATGCCCCGCTGAGTCAACTCGCTCAACTTTCCCGTGGCCGAGCGCACCAGCAAGGGCCGGTTGTGGCCTGCATTGCTGAACTGCACGCGGCCCGTCGTCGTGTCAAGGATCATGTAGATGGCGCTCAGAAACAGATCCGCCTGGCTGTCGGCGAGAATCAACTGATTCGCGCGCATCAGGGCAGACGCGGGACTCCGTCCGCTGATCGCCACGCTGCGGATGATCGTGCGGCTGACCGCCATGAAGAGCGCCGCGGGCACACCTTTATCTGCAACGTCCGCAATGACCACCCCGAGCCGCGCGGGGGGACCGGGCAGGTCGCAGAAGTCATAGAAGTCCCCGCCGACTGTGCGCGCGGCCTCGTACATAGCCGCGAACTGCCAGCCGCGCACGGTGGGATTAACCTTCGGCAACAGGCTCAACTGGATCTCGCGGCCGACCGACAACTCGGCCAGCTTACGCGCGAGCGCCTCGTCCGTGCGACGCAGCAAAAGCATATTGTGGACCGCGATAGCAACCTGTGTTGCGAACTCGCCGAGCGTGCGCTTATAGCCGTCAGAGATGCGCACGCGGCCGATAGCGTATCCGAGTTCCAGTGTGCCGAGCTGCTCGCCACCCGCCAGCAGCGGCAGAAAAACGCGCAGATAGCGGTGCAAGCCGAAGCGATCGTGCAGGGCGCGATCTTCCGCATCCTCTGCGCCGCGTGAAGTCAGCATCCGCCCCTCGACCAGCGCAGTGATCGCCGGGTGCCGGCCGGTCAGTGGAAAACGGGCCTGTGCCTGCCACTCCTCCGTGACCACCTTGCCAACTGCGGCGGTCATCTGGAGCTGGCGCGCGGCCTCGTCGCGCAGGTAGAGCGCGCCGTAATCGCACCCCAACGCCTCCGCGGCCGTCTCCAACACGCGCTCAACCGTCGGCTGCATAGCCTTGGCATCGAGAACCGCCTGGCCGATAGCCCGGTAGGCCGCGCGGGTGACGACGTTTTCCAGCGCGCCCGAAGCATGCTGCAGGAAGCGCAGCAGGTCGGGCAGCTCGTCGGGCAACTCGTGCGGATCGCGGTTTTCGACGTAACGCTCGATTGTCACTACACCGAGCGGGCGGTTGGCCGACGACAGCGCGACGACAAGGCGCGCTTCATCGGCAGTGCCGCGCAGCGCGTAATTCCCCAGGCTAAACGTCTGCGCTTCGACGCAACTCGGATCGCGCAGGTCGACGTGTTCCTCGCGCCCATCCTGCGGATAGACACGCACCAGTCGCGCGGTGGCCGGCTGCGCGCAGTAAATGCCGATGTCAGCAAGGCCAAAGCCCAGGCGCAGCCCATCGGCCAGCAGCGCGATGGCTTGCTCCGAGGCATCGCTTGCGTAAATACTCTGGACGATGGCCTCAAGAAGCTGCGGCCGCGCGACGCGCGTGCGCTGCGGCGCGAGGTAGGCAATCGCCTCGTTCCACCGGCCGGCGATACGAAGGATATGACCCACGCGGTCAGTCGTGAAATGCGCGGCAAGCGCCTGCCGGCACGTCTCGTTGAGGAACGTATAGCACCCGTCGGCCAGGATCACCGCGCCGGAGAGTTGCAGCCGGTCGGTGCCCGTGCGCGTGGGCATCTGCCGCGAACGAGCGCGGGGCAGCGAGCCATGATCAAGCAGGTGCAGCGCATCAAGCACGGTGTCGGGGTCTTCCTCGATCATACGGACGGCCGCGCGAATCGGGGGCGCGGCGCCTCGTGTGACGAGATTTCGCCCGGCTTTGTCCGCAATGGCCGAGGTGACGTAATGCAGCCGGTGCAGGCTGACCAGTTCGGCGCTGTCCGCGCAAATCTTCGGGATCAGATAGCGGTCGCCCATCGCCCAGGCCAGCAGACGGTTCATGCCGTTCATGGAGGCCGAGCAACCGAGCGCCTTGAGCGACTCTTCGGCCAGCGCGCGGCTTTGCTCTGCGGTCAGCGGCGCAGCAACAACCGGCTTGGCAATGTTGAACGGCGACGTGGGGCCGGAGGACAGCCCGACGAGGTTAATGCCGCCGGTGACGACCGCAACCAGCGTATGCGGCGCGTCGGCCTCGCGCTCCATGTACGCCGCGCGCAACGCGAGAAGCAGCGAATGCACCAGATCGTGCGGCAACGCCTGCAGGTGGTCGATCAGCAGCGCCAGGCTCCGCTCGGCAGACATCGCGCACAGCGCCAGGTAGCTCTGGAAGCTGCGCGGGTCGGTGGGTGGGTCGACATCCCGCGGCGCGGAATCGCCAATCTCGCGCGCCAGCAGGTCGGCCAGGCTGGTGAAGAAAGCTGCCTCGTCGTTCGAGCGTGTGCGCCACAGGTCGACGCGCAAGGGGCGGAACCGGCCGCCTGCCTCCAACGCCTGCGCCACGTCCAGCAGCAGGTGGCTCTTCTCCGACATCGGCGGGCCGAGCAGCGCGACGCATTCGTCGTTCATCAGGTGACGGACGACCGCGCGCACCCGCGCCTCGTCGCGCACGCGCACCTTCTTGAAGGGCGATGCCTCCTCGTATGGAACAATCCGCCAGGCTCCGAGGCTACTCATCAAATGCCCTCTTGCAGCACTTTGCGGAACAGGTAGTCCACGTCGTAGTTCTCGCTCAACATGCGCGGGAAGACGGGCGTGGCGAAGCGGAACATGGGGCCGCGTGAAGTGAAGGTGCCGGCCAGCTCAAGGTTGCGGCACGCAAGGTCAAGGTCGGAAAGGGGGATTTCGACCCCGCGGCGTTCCAGCGCGCCGTCGATCTGCTGCGCGCCAAACGGATGCTCCGCGCCGAGGTCCGCCATGACGGCAAAGACGATGGCCTTTTCGAGGTGCGTCGTGTTGTCCATAAAGGTGCTCAGCATGAACGCGCGGAAGTCGTCATTGCCGTACACGTCGAAAAGTGATTCGGGCGAGATGGTGCGCTTGCCGTCCCGATCTAACCGCTCCACCAGGATATTGCAGTAGAACTGGATCAGGTTCGGCTGGCCTGCGGTCTCGTCGAAGATGCGGTTCACCACGTCGTTCCGCCGCTCGAACTGCACCCCGAGCTTCTCCAACGGGCCGAGGATCATGGCCGCGGCCTGCTCGCGGCTGAACTCCTTCAAGCGGATCGGCCGCGCGAAGTTGTAGAGCGGCGAGTCGAGGTCGCTGAACGCGCGCATAACGTCGCGAAAGCCGCCAACGATGTAGCGCGAGTGGCCCTGGTTGCTCGACGCGCGCAGGGCGTTGAGCAGCGCGTCATCCTCGTAGTGCCACGTCAGCACCTTGTCGAACTCGTCGAGGAAGAACATGATCGACCCGCCGTAGCGCTGCGCCATGCGCTCAAGGAAATCTGGGAAGAAGATCGGGTACTGCTTGGATGAAAGCCGCGTCAGTTCCTGCGGGCGCAGCTTGCGCACGACTTCCTGAATGAAATTGTTAGGCGACGCGATCGCGCTGCAATCCATGAAGATAATGCGTTCCAGCGATTCTTCGCTCTCGGCCTCCTGCGCCTGCTCCTTAAGTTGCCGCTCGATCTCGCGCATCAGCGAAGTCTTGCCGATGCGGCGGATGCCCATGATGGCGAAATTGCTGTCGGGCGTCTGGAGGATGCGGCGCACCTCGAACTCGCGGCCGAAGAAGCGCGAGCCGGTGACAGGCTTGCTCGTCTCGTAGGGCGCCAGGAGCGACAGGTCAAGCTGCGGCGCCAGCCGGTCCAGCAACTCACCCGAAGGGCGTCGCGACTCGCGGATCGCCTGCGTGTCGGCCTCGCCAAGCACAAGGATCGACTGATACATCGCGCGCAACTGCTGCTTCAGCTCGTCCGCCGGCCCTTGCGCCACCACAATTGGATTGCGCTCGGCGAGCGAATGCGCGCGAACCACTTCGGTGAGGCTCTGCGCCAGCTCGCGTGCGCTCATCGACGCCAGGTCGCCCTCTTTGACGATAATCATCGGCGTCCGGTCAGAAAAGCGCAGCTTCCAGTCGGAGAGATCGACCAGGTAAATCTCATAGCCCAGCGCTTCCTTGCGCAGCTTGACCTTGTGCCCCAGCGTACCGTCCAACAGTTGGAGGAAGTCCGGCATGGATTGTCGCCACGGTGTCTTGACTGCGGTCATCATGCTCTCCCCCATCCCCTCAGCCCTGTGTCTCGCTGCAAGCGGCCTTGCAGCGCCTTATAGCGCCGGCTCCCGGACTGCGCCGGCGCGCACCAGATCGAACTGCAACATCACCCAGAACAGGCCGGGCAGCGCGGAGGCTGGAATGCCGCCCTGCTCGGCCAGCGCGACCACGCGGCCCTTCCCGACCGGGATGCCGTTCTCCGGCAGCAGGTCGTACACGCGCGCGGCGAGGCGCGCGGTCTGCTCCACGCCGACTGACGCGCTGTCCCACCGGCCGCGGCCCGCGTTCCACACGCAGGTGAGCCGGCCCGACTCCCGCTCGATGCGCGCGCCGCTGCGCGCCAGCGTGCCGATGCTCTCCCACCAACCAACGGGGATGGTCACAGTGCGGTGGTCGAGCCGCCAATCCGTCTCATTAATGCGCCAGTCGCCCTTCTTCATAATGAGCCGGCCGTTCACGTACACGGTCGGCTTGCGCGCGATCATGTCGCAGTGGATGACCGATTCCACATCGCCACCCAGCCCCGCGCTATGCCCCACCGCAACGTGCACCGTGTGCGCCTTCTTCTCGTCAATGATGCCCAGCCCGGTCAGATCCTGCACTGCGGGATTCAGCCCGAAGCCGACCTCGGCCAGGTTCGACCAGTTGCCGTCGCCGCGGCGCTCCGCATAGGCGAACTGCGTCTCGCGCAGGTGCCGCGCAGTAGGGCAGTCGTCCGGCTGCATCTCCGCAAGGCGTCCCTCCCGAAAGGTCAGGATGATCTCATCTGAAGGGCCAAGCACCTTGCCCGGCACCGAACCATTGATGACGATGCGCCCATCTGCGTCGCGCGGGACGAGATAGACCTCACCGGGCGGCAGGTTGCTCCACGCGCCCTCGCGAATCGTCCCATCATTAATTCCCGGCGGGTAGTCCCACCCTCCCACGCGCACGTTCAGCCGGTGCTCGCGGCGCTCCTTGTCCGTTGTGACAATTTCCAGCCGCTTACCAAGGATGAGCGCCAGGCTGAGAAGCTGCGCCTGCTCGCTAATCGCGGCGTAATCCGTATCCATCGCGCCGAGCAACGCGGCGCTGAGACCCGGTGCGTGCGCGAACCGAGCGCGACGCCCCCAGCTGGAGTGTAGCACGCGCATCCGGTAGCTCAAGTGCTCCGGCAAGTCCGACAGGCAACTTAGAATTGCGTCGGACTCGCGAATCGCCGCCTCTACAGGCAGCGGCAGGCTCTCGTTGACCCCCATCTCGGACTGAAGCACGCGCGGCACAAACAACGCAGTTGTCGCTATGCGCATTTCCCGCGCCGCACGCGCGATGATCTCGACCACGTCCATCGATCCCGCGTCGGCGAAAATGAGCAGGTTCTGGTCACGCCGCAGGTTAAAGGTGCGGGTCAGGATGTTCTGGGCGGCCCGATTGAGCCTGGCAGTGTCTGTCACGCGTCACCATCTTTATGCGTGGGTGTTTGCGCCGCAAACGTCATCGCTTCGAGCACAGGCAGGCCAAAGCCTTCGTACTCGCTCAAAAACAGCGCGGCGGCCGCCATGCGGTGCAGCGCAGCTTTATCCGCCTCGCTAACCCGGCCGGTGAAAACGACGCGGTCGCCGAGGCCCAGCTCGCGCGTAACGCGGCGCGGGTCGGGCGAAAAGGGCGTGTCTACGCCAGGGAGCCCGCCGGCAATCACGAGAGACGGCGGCTCCCGTCCCTCCGCGGTCATCCGTTCAGCAAAACGGGAGTACGCTTCCATCGTCCGCGGCACGTTCTTCCGCGTATCAAAGCCGCCGAGATAGAGCAGAAACGGACCCCGCGGCAGGCCGAGACGCGCCCGCACTGCATCGTCATCCTCTGCGCTCGCCTCACCCGGCGCGGACGCAAGAGGTACAGCATGCACCCGACTGGCCGGGATGCGCAAATTGCGGATGATGTCGTTTCGGCTCGCCTCGGAATCCGTCAACACCGCAGCGGCGCGGCGCGCGGTATGCGCGACGAGCCAGGTATAGCCCCGCTGTAATGACCCTCCGCGATACAGCGGGAGCAGCAACGGGATCAGGTCGTGAACCGTGACGACCACCGGGCACGGGCAACGCCACGGCGCGCCCCAGTACGGCACAAACGCAACATCAGCCGCCAGTTGTCCGCATGCGCGCGGAAACGTCACCTGCTCAAACCACAGCTTCGCGAGGTTCTCGCCGAACCGGTCGGCCGGCGTCGCAAGTCGCGCCTCGAGCCAACCGTCGGGAAGCGGCGGGCCTTGCGCCGCAACGCTCGGCCGCGCCAGGATGAATTCGTGACCGCGGTCAAGGCGCGCGAACTGCTCCGCGAGCGCAGCCAGATACTGCCCGCTGCCCGTAGTCGCCTGTCCCCAGAACCAGCCGTTGACGAGAATACGCACGTTAATCAACGCCGAGAATAGCCGAAAGGAAACGAGCCGTCAACCGCTTTCAAGCAGCCAGTCCGCAGCGCGGCGCAGAATGCGCGCGAGGACCGGTTGCGGCGGCGGCAGGTAGACGGTCAGGTCGTAGATGTTGGACGCAACCACAGCGCCTTCCGCCTCGCAAACCAGGCGCAATTCGCGTGGCGCAACGGCCAGCTTCGCGCTGATTTGTCCGACGCGCGCTGCGGAGGTGGGACTAATTGCGCACGCGCCAAACTCAAACCCGACGGGGCTCCCGTCCTTCCGTTCCTGATTGTGGTCGAGTTCCGCCGTGATCCGATCAAGCTTCACCGCGCGCGGCGCGTCGTTGACCAGCCACACCTCTGCCTCAAACTGGTCACCGCGCTGATACGCCTTCCGCGCAAAGCGCGCGGCCACCAGCAGCGGCGTGTAGCTGCGCTTCAGCATCTCATACGCGCGCTTCGACCGCCCCGCGCGGTCCACCACCGACCATGACGCCGCGACCCACGGCTCGTTGAACTGCCAGAATGCGACTCCGCCGCACGGCTGCGGATGCCCCGACCCCTCGCGCCGCAACCGACACGCTTCGACCCCCGTTTGCAGCACCGCCGCCTGAACGCGCTGGCTCGCCTCGACCGCCTCCGGCCACTGAAGCGGCTGCGCCGACCCCAGGTAATGGCGCAGCTTATCGACTTGCAGCTTACGCTCGGCCCAGCGCGGATCATCAAGCGACGCGGGCATCTCCGCGCCGAGCGTCTCCCTATCAGGCAACGCTTGCAGCCCGAACTCGCTCATGAATGGGGGCGTTTGCTCTGCCAATGTCTGCCACGGCGCAAACCCATGCCACACATCCCAGTTGTGGACGTCGCCCTCGGACGGCGACGCGGGAATCCACGGCCGCGACGGATCCTCGCATTCCAGCACGCGTTCTATAGTACGCAGCAGAAGGCGTTCTCGTCGCGGGCTGATCTCATTGCCCCCGCACCAGGCCAGCAACGACGGGTGATTGCGCAGCGCGCGAACGATGCCGGTCGCTTCTTTTTCGAGCAGATTCAGGTACTCCGAGTCGCGCGGATAGTGATCGAGGAACGCGCAGGCCAGCGGAAATTCTTGCGAGACCAGCACGCCGCGGCGGTCGCACTCGTCGTAGAACGCCGCTTTCTCGCGCAGACCGCCGCCCCACACGCGCAGGTAATTGACCCCCGCATCGACCGCCATGTCCACCAGGCGCGCGTAATCCTCCGGCTTGACTGTGCCGGGGAGGATGTCCACAGGGACCCAGTTCGCGCCGCGCAGGAAGACGTGGCGGCCGTTAACCGTGAAGCGCCAGGGATGGCCGGTCGACAACCGCTCCCGCGCCACCGTCCGCACGCCGACAGTCACTTCCTTTTCATCGCACGGGCCGTTTTCGTCCGACAGCCGCGCGGTCAGCCGGTAACGGCGCGGCTCACCCTGATCCCACGGCCACCAGCGGCGCAGCGGAGGCGCATCGAACGTGAACGCCTGCGCGTCGGCAGCGGAAAGCGGGAAGGTATCGCTTCGCGCAATCGGCGCGTCTTCATTCAATTCGCTCAGCGCGAACTCTGCGCGCAGGTCGTGACCGCAATCAAAGCGGCGGACGCGCAGCCTGATGCGCCAACGGACGGGCGCGGGATCGTCATCGTCGAGCGGCTCAGGGACGGCGTGAACGTCTTCAATGTACGCGCCGCGGGCAAGGACGAGGCGAACATCGTCCCAGATGCCGCATGTCAGCACACGCGGCGCGAAATCCCAGCCGAAACCGAACTGCGCTTTGGTAACATTCAGCCGGTCGGGGAAGTACTCGGCGCCGAGCCCGGTCCGCGCGAGAAACCCGCGCACCCCTCGCCGCAGCAACCCGTCCTTCCCCTTCCGCAGCGCGCCGCTGCCCCAGATGCGCACGCCTAACTCGTGCGGTCCGGGTTCGTTGATGCGCGGCGGGAGGACGACTGTTTGTCGACCGAACATGCCTTCGTGAACCGCGAGGCAGTCATGATCGAGCCAGACGCTGCTCAGGTAGTCGATGCCGTCCGCTTCAACCACCGCGGTCAGGCCCGCCGGGATCTGCTCCAGCGATGCGACATACCACCAGTCGCAGTCGTCCACCCACGCGGATTCCCGCAGCGGGATGAGATCAGTCGAGGCGGGCAGCTTGCCGGCCACGATCAGATCCGCGCGCGTGTCGCCAGGGACGGTGGCAGATCGCCACTCGGTCACGGCAGCGCGGTCATCCTGGACCGTAGAAGCGAAGATCTGCTGCTGCGCACTGCCAAAACGCCAGTTGATGTGGTTCAGGTCAAGAACGATTCGCGTCATCAGATCAAATCATAGCACACGCGCCACGGGTCATCGCAATGTTGCCGTTGCCGGAGAGCCTGCGCCGCGGCTTGGGCGACTTAATGCGGAGTGCTATAATCTTATCAGGGCTTGTATCTTGTCCTGCGCGTAGACCCGCTTCGCTTGTCCTCATCCTCACCAGTGAGAGGAAGCTGCCATGAAAGTCCTGCGATGGATTCTTGCGGCTGGTTTGCTGATCCTTGCCCTGCAGCTTGCCGGGTGCTCTGAAGAAGATCAGGAGGCGCTGAAACGGCAGGCGGTCAGCGCGGCCGAGACTGCGGCAGCGCAGGTGGGCCAGGATGTGGGTACGGCGGTCGTGAACGCCAAAGACACGGCGTTAGCGGAAGGCAAGGAGAAGGCTCAAACGGCCATCCCGGCCGCCAAGGAGACAGGAGTCGCCGCAGCGCAAACGGAGGCCGCCAGGTTGCTCCGCAGGGCGCGGAAAGTCGTGCTTGATCCAGGACATGGCTGGCAAGGCGACCCGGGCGCGGTGTACGAAGGACACACTGAAAAAGATGTAAACCTTGCTATTGCGCTTGCAACGCGCGATGCGCTGGAGCGCATGGGATACCAGGTGGCGCTGACGCGAACCGGCGACGATATGGAGCATGGGTTGGAATACGCTGCCACTTTCGCGAATCAACAAAAGCCTGATCTGGTGGTTTCGATTCACGCAAACGCAACGAGCAACGGGAAGGCATCCGGCACGGAAAGCTGCTATACGGTAGGCAAACCGACCGATGCGAACAGCCAGCGACTGGCCGGCTTGCTCACTGATGCCGTGTCCTCGCGCCTGGGGCTAAAGAAACTTGGCGACTTCCCCGAGAACTCCGCCCACAAATGCGCGCGCCAGGCGGAACGCGGCTGGACGCAAATTTACATCCACGACATGGATTCTCCGGCAGCTCTGATCGAGACCGGCTTTCTGAGCAACGCGCAGGATCGGGACTTGCTTGTGAACCATCCCGAGGCCTTCGCTGAGGCCATCGTTGCGGCCATCGAAAATTACTACTGATGCGTGTGCTATAATTCGAGGAACAGACTGACACGGAGCTTTCGTTGTTCGATTTCGACATTCCAACTCTGTTCGCCAAGGTGGTGATCCTCCTGGTGGGCTTTCCCATTCACGAGCTGGCGCACGCGTGGGTCGCGTACCGGCTCGGCGACAACACCGCGAAGTATCAGGGCCGGCTCACGCTGAATCCGCTGGCCCACCTCGATCCGCTCGGCTCGCTCCTCCTGCTCGTCAGCTTCATCGGTTGGGCGAAACCGGTGCCGGTTAACCCGTACCGCTTGAAATACGGGCCGCGCGTGGGGCACGCGATTGTGGCCGCGGCCGGCCCCGTGAGCAATCTGCTGATGGCCTCGCTCGTCGCGATCCCGTGGCGGCTCGGCGCGTTCGTCAACGCAGGCCCCGCGGTCCAACAATTCGCGCTCATGTTCGTCGGCATCAACGTCGCGCTGTTCCTGTTCAACCTGATCCCGCTCGCGCCGCTCGATGGCAACAGCGTGCTCAACGGGGTTGTCGGACAGCGGATCGCGGCGGTGCTGCGACCGCTTCAAACCTACGGGCCGTTCATCCTGATGGGCCTGTTCCTGCTGAGTTGGGTTTCTCCGCAATTGAACGTGCTGGGGCGCTATCTCAACCAGGGCATGCTAAGCGTGACGCGTTTCCTGCTGGGCAGTTGATGGCGGACACCTTCTTTCAGCGCGCAACCTACCGGGTCAGGCAGTTCGCGTGGGCGGTGGCCGCGTGGTGGGACCGGCCAACGCAAGAGCAGTTGGCGTCGGCGCATCGTTGGCTGCCCGAAAGCTGCTGGCTCATCTTCCTGCGCATGCCCGCGGTCGATCAGACGCACGCGCTCAAGGTGCTCGAAGCGGTGCAGGCCGCGGGGTTCAGTGACCCCGCGCTGGCGCAGGCCGCGCTGCTGCACGACGCGGCGAAGCGGCTCGGCGGCGTCACCCTGTTTCACCGCGTCGCCGTTGTGTTGATTAAGGCGTTTGCGCGGGAACGGTGGGAGCGGCTCAAGACGGCTGCTGCGCCCTCGCGAAACAACGCGCTCCTTTATCCGCTCTGGGCGCACGCGAATCACCCGCTAACGGGCGCGCAGCTCGCTGCCGAGTGCGGTTGCTGCGCGGAAGCAGTCGAGCTCATCCGCCGCCACCAGGACCCGCTGCCGCCCGATGCGCAGCGCACGGAGCAGGACCGGCTGCTCGCCGCGCTGCAAAAGGCGGACGACGACAATTGAGCGTTTGTAGCGCAAGGCGCCAAACTTGCGCTACATCAACGAGAAAGAGACTCCCCCATGACAGAAAAATTGCGCGTCGCCATCGTCGGCCTTGGCCTGGTCGGGCAATCCATCGGCCTCGCCCTGCGCCGCTATCCCGAAAAAGTGACTGTAATCGGGCACGACCCCTCGCCTGAGCTGTCCAGCAAGGCGAAGCGCGCTGGCGCAGTGGAACGCGCGGAGTGGAACCTGATCAGCGCGGTTGCCAATGCGGATCGCATCGTCCTCGCGCTGCCCCTCAACGAGCTCCGCTTCACGCTCGATGCCATCAAGCAGGATGTCCAGGAAGGTTGCGTCATCGTCGACACGGCGGACATTAAGGCCCCGGTCATGCAGTGGGCCGCGGAACTCCTGCCCGCGAATGTTCACTTCGTCGGCGGGCACCCCATCCTGCTGACCGACGCGCTCGAACCCGATGCGGCCCGCGCTGACCTGTTCGACAGCAAGCTCTTCTGCCTGACGCCCGACGCGCGCACCGACGCCACCGGCGTGCGGCTGGCCGCGGACATCGCGGAGGCCATCGGGGCGAAGCCCTACTTCATGGACGCATTGGAGCATGACGGGCTGGCCGCGGGCGCGCAGAACCTCCCGATGCTCATGGCCGCGGCGCTCATGTCGGTGACGACGGGCAGCCAGGGCTGGAAGGAAATGCGCAAGCTGGCGGGCAACCAGTATTACGCGGGCACGGTGCTGGTCGCAGGGTCAGGGAAGCAGGTCGCAGCCGAGGCGCTGGCGAATCGCGAGAACGCCGCGCACTGGATCGACGCAGTGATCACGGAGCTGGCATCTTACAAGGCGCAACTGTTGGGGGGCGATGCGGAGCAACTGGCCGCCAGCGTGGATCGCGGGCTGGAGGCGGGGAAGAGCTGGCTCAATGCCGCTGTGTCCGGTCAGTGGGAGATCGACGGCATCCCGCCCACGCCGCCGGTAGGCATGGGGATTCGCGAGCTATTCTTCGGGCGGCTGGGGAAGCCGCGCGAGCGGTCGCAGGGAGAGAAAAAAAAGTCGTAGGCGAGTATGCGCTAGAGGTGTGCCATCTCGAATAAACGAATCGGGCCGAATAAACGAATTTCGCGTGCGCACATTCGTTTATTCGAGATGGCCGCGCCTATCCCCCTGCCGCGTACCCGTTCCCCTGCGCGCGCCTGCTAATACACCATCTCCCCCCTCACAAACGCCTGCGCCCGCGCATCCTTCGGCCGCTCGAAGAAGGTCTCGGTATCCGCCACCTCCACGATTTTTCCGTCCAGAATCAGCGCGACGCGATGCGCAAGGCGCCGCGCCTGGAACACGTTGTGGGTGACGAGCACGATCGTTGTGCCCCGCTCGGTGTTCAACTGGCGCACCGCGTCCTCGATCACGCCTATGTTGTACGGGTCAAGGTTTGCGGTCGGCTCGTCGAGCAGGAGGGCATGGGGGCGGATGACCAGCGCGCGGGCGAGCGCAACGCGCTGCGCCTCGCCGCCGGAGAGGGTGCGCGCGGCCTGTCCCTCCAGTGCGGCCAGCCCCACCATTTGCAGCGCCTCGCGCACCTGCCCGTCACGGTCGCGGCGTCCGCGCAGCCGCAGGCCGAACTCCACGTTGGCGCGCACCGACCGATCGAGCAGGATGGGCCGCTGGCTGACCGTGGTCACGCTGCGTCGCGCGTCGAGGGAGACGGTGCGCTCAGGGCTGTAAACCTCCAACCCGTAGGTAATTCGCCCCTCAGTCGGCGGTTCGAGAAAATTAAGCAGCCGCAAAAATGTGCTCTTGCCCGATCCGCTCGGCCCGACGATGGCGAGGATTTCGCCCGCGCGAATCGCGAGGTGGTCGACGTCTAGCACCCGCCGCGTCTTGTAGACCTTTGTCAGGTTTTCGATGGTGTATGCCGACCGCGCATCCCCGATCATTCCGTGAAGGCCTTTCCCTGCAGGCGCAGCATGGCGACGTTGATGATGAACGTGATGGCGAGGAGGATGGCGCCGAGCGCCAGCGCAAGGTCGAAGTTCCCCTGCCGCGTCTCCAGCACAATCGCCGTGGTGAGCACCCGCGTGCGCCCTTCGATATTGCCGCCGACCAGCATGACCGCGCCAACCTCCGAGATGATGCCGCCGAAACCTGCGATAATGGCGACGATCACGCCCACCTTTGCCTCAAGCAGCACGGTAACGGTCGTTTGCCAGTCCGTCGCGCCGAGTGAGCGCACCTGCTGCCGCAGCCCCATGTCGACGCCCATCACCGCCGCCATCGTGAAGCCTGCGACCAGCGGAAACGCGATGATCGACTGCGCCAGGATCATTGCGCCGGGCGTAAACAGGTCAGGCACAAGAGGCGAGTTTATGCTGCCCAGCGGACCGCTCCGCGACAACAGCAGGTACACGAACAGACCGATGACCACGGGCGGGAAGCCCATGCCGGTATACATCAGCGCGACGAGCAGCCGCCGGCCAACAAACCGTCCCAGCCCCAGGACCGAACCGATGGGGATGCCGACGACCGTGGCGAAAACGAGCGCGATTCCCGACACGCGCAGGGATAGCCACACGATTTCGGCCAGGTCGCCGTTGCCGAAGATAGATTGAATGAGTTCTTGCATCGAAGGCGCGCTCGGCTCTGCGTATAGTTGTGTCAGTTGAATTATATACGCTTGGAGGCAGGTGTCCTAAACTGGCACGGAGCCTTCGATGTTGACACGCAAATGAACAAGGGTACAATGAGCGCATGACTATCGGGCGCCGTTTGCGACGCGCCAGAACGACGCCTGGCGCTCAGGCGGCGCTTGGCGAGCTCGGGCAGTTGGCGCAGGCTGCCAGGGCTGAGACCACTGCCCCTCTGGATCGCGGGCGCTACCTGCGCGTGGCGTTCTTCTTTGCCCGCCTCTTCCTCTCCTTCATAGGCTGGAATCTGATCCTTGCCAACACGCCCGGCTTCCGCGCCTTCGCGCGTAGCACTAATTCCGCCCGCTGGCAGGGCCACGCGCGGCGTTACCGCGGCCTGGCGGTGCGTTATGGCGGGGTGCTCATCAAGCTCGGCCAGTTCCTCAGCATCCGAGTTGACATCTTGCCCCCCGAAGTGACCGCCGAACTGCGCGGCTTGCAGGACGAAGTGCCCGCGGAGAGCTTCGAGGACGTGCGCGCGGTCATCGAGGCGGAGTTCAAGCGGCCCCTAGAAGAGGTCTATGCGTGGCTGTCACCCGAGCCGAAGGCCGCCGCATCGCTGGCGCAGGTGCATCTCGCCCGGCTGCGCGACGGCGAGGAGGTCGTCGTCAAAGTGCAGCGCCGGCGCATCGGCCAGTTGGTGGAAACGGACCTGGCCGCGCTTCGGCTGGCGACGAACTGGCTTAGGTTACCTCGGCCCAGCCGCCGCCTCGCGGACCTTGCCCGTCGGTCCGCGGCGGTCGCGCGACCGACGCGCGAAGAGCTGGATTTCGTCCAGGAGGGGCGCAACGCCGACCGGTTCGCGGCCGACTTCGCGAACGACCCCGGCATCTACATCGCGGACGTCTTCTGGGACTGGACCACGCGCAGAGTGCTCACCTTGGAGAACGTCGCCAGCATCAAAATCGACGACCTGCAGGCCATCGAGGCCGCGGGGATCAGCCGGAGCGAGGTGGCGCGGCGGCTGTACGACACCTACCTCGAGCAAATCTTCGTCCACAGCTTCGTCCACGCCGACCCGCATCCCGGCAACCTGTTCGTCCACCCGCTCGACATGCCGCCGGACGCCCCTCCCGGCGCCCCGCGCCCCTTCTGGCTGATCTTCGTCGATTTCGGCATGGTGGCGGTTATCCCGGAGAGCATGCGCGGCGCGATGCGCGATGTGGCGATTGCCGTGGGGACGCGGGACGCGCGGCGGCTGGTGCAGGCGTATTACGACGCGGGCGTGCTGCTCCCCGGCGCGGACCGGCAGCGCATCGAGGAGCTGCACGACGTGCTCTTTGCGCGCTTCGGCGGGGTCCGCATGGGCCAGTTGAGCGACATGGCAATGCAGCAGGCCGGTTTCCTCATCCGCGAGTACCGCGACCTGCTCTACGACCTGCCATTCCAGTTCCCCACCGACATCCTCTTCGCCATGCGCGCGGTCGCCATCCTCTCCGGCATGGCGACGACGCTCGACCCGCACTTCGACCCGTGGGCCGCGACCCTGCCCTTTGCCGAGCGGCTGGCGCAGGCGCAGCTCACGCGCGACTGGCGCTCGATCCTGGACGAGTTGGGCAGCATCGCGCAGCTTGCCCTCATGCTGCCGCAGCGGCTCGACCGCTTCCTCACCGCAGCCGAACGCGGCGAACTGGTGCAGCAAACCGCGCTTGCGCCGGACGCGGCGAAGGCGATCAAGCGGCTGGAGCGCACGGTCGACCGCCTCACGTGGACCGTTGCCGCGGGCGGGTTGCTGATCGCCGGCATGATGTTCCGCACCGGAGATGGCTCGCCGGGCGTCAGCACCGCGCTGTTTATCGCATCCGGCGTGTTGTTTCTGTGGGGCCTCTTGAGGTAGCCCCTAAGAAGGTGTCAACATCAACCGCCGCCGAGCGCCCCGCTCCACATCCTCCCGCCGGTACAGCATCGGGTGATACTTCCCCTTGAACCATCCCGCGATCTGATCGTCGTAATGGGGGCTGTCCGGCCGGCCGGAATTGCCCGGCGCGAGCAGGCCGTAGCTGCGCGACAAATCAGAGAAGTCAGCGATGAAGCGGAACGGCGGGCCGACCACTGCCGTGCTGGCCGCGCGCGTTAGCCCGCCGCCGGTGGCGAAGATGGTGTTGCCGTCGCCGCCGAGAGGGTACGGGCCGCGGCTGAAGTGGCCGGAGAGCGCGGGAACTCGCCCCGCGACGTGACCGAACGTCACCATATGAATGCGGCCCCACGCCCAGTTGCGATAGTCGGGCGGCTGCGGGGGGCCGAGGCGCTCCGCGAGGTAGTTGCGCGTGCGCGCCAGCGCGAGGCGCATCACGGCATCGCGCGTCTCCCCGTTGCCGAGGTCAAACCAGCGGGAGTCGGGCTGCTCCAGGATCATGTAGAGCCACTCCCACAAGCGGTGATAGAAGAAGCTCGTTTCCTGTATCCCCGGCGTTGGCCCCTTGCCCATTGCGCGATCCACGAGCGACGGCCCGCCGCGCTCGCCACCCGCGTTCCCCAGCCGCGCTTCCAGAATGACCCGCTGCATCAGGCGGCCAAAGATTTCGCACACGGCCGCGGCCGGACTGTCTGCGCGCAACTCCCAGTCCCACTGCCTGACCAGGGTCACGAGTCCCTCCAGCTCGGGCTCGTTCACCTCCAGCTTGCCCAGCAGCTTAGCAAGGCGCACCATCGACGGCGAACGCTGGTCGAGGTGCATCTGGCGGACGACCGGCGCGCTGACTTTCGGCGCGCGTTCAATCAGTGCCGCAATGCGTTCAGCCCGGTCTCCCATGCTAAACTCGCCGCTGATAAAATACGGATAGCTCTCGTCCACCACGCGGTTGTTCGCGGTCACGATGTAACCGCGTTCGGGGTTGCGCTGGTGTGGCAGTTCGTCGAAGGGGATGAAGCCAGCCCACTCCCACTCGCCGGTCCAACCGGGAACGGGCGTCTTGCCCTGGCCTTGCGCCCGAACCGGCACGCGGCCCGCATAGGTGTAGCCGATGTTCCCTGCCGTGTCGGCATACACCACGTTCTGAACCGGCGCGACCCACCCGCGCAGCGCCTCGCGGAACGTGTCGCAACTTTCTGTGCGGTTCATGGCGCGCAGCGTGTCGATCATGCCGGGTGATTCATCGAGCGCGGTCCAGCGCAAGGCCAGCGGTTCCGCAGGCAGGCCGTCCGCGCCTGGCTGCGTGGCAAGGCCGCGCGCAAGCTCGTTAATCACCGGCCCGTGCGCCGTAACAATCACCTCCTGCGTGACGATCCCCGCGCCCTTCACGCGGATTTCCTCGTCCCGCGTTTCGGCCTTGCGCCACTCGCCGCGGCGCTCATATTCGACCGCGCGCCCCGTCCGTCGCAGCCTTTCGACATACAGGTCCTGGACGTCCGCGAAGCCGTTGGTGAAGCCCCACGCCACGCGGCCGTTGTGGCCGGAAACGACGTAAGGGATGCCGGGGAAGGTGACGCCGGTCACGTCGAGTGAACCGTCGGTCAGCGCGAGATGGTTCTCATACCAGATCGCCGGGCTGGAGATGGGCAGGTGCATGTCGTTCGCCAGCAGCGGTTTGCCGCTGACGGTGCGGGAACCGGCGATGACCCAGTTATTGCTGCCGCTTGAGCCGGGCGCGGAAGGCAGGTCGCGCTCATGTGAGGGAACTTGACCGGGGCCAACTTCGGCAGAACGCCCCTCGCTCGCGGCAAAATCCGGCCGGGAGCGAAAGAGGTTCGCCAGCGACGTAATGATCGGCGAGTCGCAGCCACCCTGCTCAAGCTCCGCCGCGCGCTCCGGGCCTAGCCGCGCAATGATCTCCGCGCGCAGCAACTCGGTCTCCCAGTTAATCGACAGCCCCCATGCCATCATCTTTGCCCAGCAGAGCGAGTCCGCCGGCGTCCACGGTTCCGGGCGATAGCGCAGCAGGGTGAACTCAATCGGCAGGGGTTGCGCGTCGATTGCCGCATTGACGCCCGCGGCGTAGGCATCCATGTCCGCGCAGCTCTCCGCGCTCAACGCAGCCGCCTCCGCCTCGGCCACGCGGCGCATGCCCAGGATGCGCATGGCGCGGTCCGTCTCGACGGTCATGGCGCCGAAAATCTCCGACAGCCGCCCGCGCACGACGCGGCGCTGAAAGTCCATCTGCCAGAGGCGATCCTGCGCATGGACGAAGCCCTGCGCGAAGAGCAGGTCATGCAGGCTGGCGGCATAGATATGCGGCACGCCCCAGCGATCACGGAGCACCTCGACGGGCGCGGCCAGGCCGGAGAGGCGGAGGCGACCACGCGTCTTGCTCGAACGGGTGCGCTCGACGCCCGTGAGCGTCAGGTGCAAGGCTGCCGTGGCAGCGCGCGTCAGTGGCGGCATGTCATACTCGGTTAAATACAAAGACCTGTCAGGTTTGGGAAACCTGACAGGCCTGGCCTATTTCAGCCCTTCGTCAGCTCGCGCGCGATGATCACGCGCTGAATCTGGCTCGTCCCCTCGTAGATCTGGTAAATCTTCGCGTCGCGCATCAGCTTCTCGACGGGGTACTCGGCGCTGTAGCCGTAGCCGCCGAACACCTGCACTGCGTCGGTCGTTGCCTTCATGCACATATCGGCCGCGAATGCCTTCGCAATGGCGGCTTCCTTGACGTTCGGCTTGCCGTTGTCGACCAGCCACGCAGCGTGACGGACGAGGTGCTCCGCGGCCTCAATGTTCATCGCCATGTCAGCCAGCATGAAGCTAATGGCCTGGTTGGCGACGATGGGCTTGCCAAACGCCTTGCGTTCCATCGAGTAGCGCGTCGCTTCGTCGAGCGCGCGCCGGGCCACGCCGACTGCTGCAGCAGCCACCGGCGGTCGCGAGCGGTCGAACACTTTCATCGCAATCAAAAAGCCGTCGCCGTCGTTGCCGAGCCGGTTCTCCGCGGGGACGCACACATCCTCCATGACGATCTCGCCCGTCCAGGCGGCGTGCTGCCCCATCTTGTGGATCGGCTTGCTCAAGCTGACGCCCGGCCAGTCGCGCTCGACGATGAACGCGCTCATGCCCCTGTGCCGCGCCTCGGGGTCAGTCTTGGCGAAGATGACGAAGAAGCTGGCAACAGGGGCGTTGGTGATCCACGTTTTTGTGCCGTTGAGGTAGTAGTCGTTGCCGCGCTTGACGGCGGTGGTGAGGATGCCGGCCACGTCCGAGCCGGCTGCGGGTTCGGTCAGGCCGTAGGCGGCAAGCTCGCCGCCGGTAGTGAGGCGGGGCAAGTAGCGCTGCTTCTGCTCCTCGTTGCCGCCGAGGATGATCGGCCAGGAGGCGAGGTTGTTGAGCATGAGCGCGGTCTGGATGCCGGAACAGCCCCAGGCGAGTTCCTCGTTGATGATGCACTCTTCAAGGACGCCCAGGCCGGGGCCCCCGTAGGCCTCGGGGATGTTGGAGCTGATCAGACCGAGCGGCCCGGCCTTCTTAACGATCGGCCAGGGGTATTCGTCGCTGCGGTCATAATGCTCGGCGACCGGGAGGATCTCCTTCTTCGCAAAGCTCCGGGCCATGTCCCGGATCATTTCCTGTTCTTCCGTGAGCCTGTAGTCCAACATTGGGCTTCCTCCATCTCTGCGCGTGTCAAGGGCCGGTATCGAAGCTTTGTTATTGTAGATGCGCGATGCGTCAAAAACCGGATGCGCTCTTCCGATGTGGCGCGTCGAGGGCAGTATCGCGCCGGGGAGACGGTTGTGTCAACGAGAACAAAAAAGACCCGACGAGTTTGCAAACTCGTCGGGTCTCGCGATAGCGGACGAAGCTTAGAAATTCTTGCGGAAAATGACGCTGAACGAGTTGTGGAACAGCGTGTTGCCACCCTCGCCCGGCGAGCAATCCGCCTCGTCCGTGAAGTTCGAGTGCAGCGGCTGCGCAATGTCGGTGCTGGCCGGATTTGAGCCGTCCGTGCTGATGTAGACGGAGTACTCGGCCATTTTCCACATGATGAACTCGGCCATGCCCGGCCCCTTTGAGCCGGACATCTGCTTGTCGATCACGTTGCCATAGCCGCCGTTCGGCGTCTGGATGAGCAGCACGCCGTCGACCGGGTTGCCCGCCCCATCCACCACCTTAACGAAGATGTTGTGCTTACCCTTGTTCTCGCAGGGGCTGAGGCGACGCGCTTCGATCAGGGAGAACTGCACGCTCGGCTTTGCCGGAGCCGGGGCCGCCTTTGGCGCTGCGGCAACTGCGGCTTGAACTGCCGGGGCAGCCGGCGCCTTTGCCACCGCGCGCACAGGAACGCGGGTCGGCACCGGCGTGTTCGTCGGCGGGACCGGCGTGTCAGTGGGCGGCAGAGGCGTAAACGTCGCGGTCGGGATGGGCGTGTCAGTGGGCGTGGCGGTCGGCGTAAACGTCGGCGTCGGGATGGGCGTCTCGGTCGGCCACGGGGTGTAAGTCGGCGTGACGTCTGTGGGCAGGTCCGCGATCATAGCGACGCGCACCGCGCGGTCCTGGTAGCTGGCTGCGGCCATCGGCGCGCTGCTGATGCCGGAGGTCTGCGATACGAGCGAATTGATGATCGCCACCGCGGCTGCGCCGAGCACCCAGAGCAGGAGCACGATCACCGCAACGAGGCGGATCTTCGCGCCCGTGCTGCTGCGGCTCCACCAGGAGGTGGACGGGCCGGCCGCGCGGCTGAGGCCGGTCAGCGCGCCGGTGACTGCGGGGGCAGGGGGCGGAGGCGGCGCGGCGACAACGGGCGCGGGAGCCACGGCAACCGGCGCAGCGCGCAGATTGCGCTCGCGCAGGCGGCGGCTGACCATGCGGCTGAGGTTGAGCGCCAGCACGGGGTAGCGCAGGGCCAACTGCTCGAAATCCGCGCGACCCAGCGACCACGCTTCCACATCGGTTAGAGCGGTCGCGGTGGTGCTGCGCGGCTCGCCTGTCAGGAACGCGCCCTCGCCGAACACTTCGCCCGCGCCGATGGTCGCGATGACCGAGCTCACCCCGCCCACCTGCACCTGACCGGCATCGATCAGATACATGGCTTCGCCTTCCGCGCCTTGCCGGTAGATGGTCTGGCCGGACTTGAAATGCTCGGGGCGAAGGTGGGCGACAACGTCGCGCAGTTCCGGTTGCCCCAGCCCGCGCATCAACTCAAGCTGGCGCAGGTGGCGTTCGAGCGCCTGGTCCTCGCTCACACCCAACGCAACCTTGAGCGCGCGGGCGATGGCAGGGTTCTGCTCGAAGATGGCCTTCATGTCCGTGTCGCGCAACGACCAGAGGGACACATCCGAGGCCGCTTCGGCAGACATGCTGTAGGAGCGACCGAGCAGCATGTCGGTTTCGCCGAGCAGCGAGCCTGCGCCCACGTTGCTCAGGACGCCGAACTGGTCATTGAGGAGGCGCGCCCAGCCGGAGCGGATCAGGTACAGCGCGGTCGCAGGGCGTCCTTGCTGGTAGATAACATCGCCCGCGCGCCGCGTTTCTGTGACCATGCGGTCTGCGATCACGGTGCGCTGCTCCTCGGTGAGCACCGAGAAGAGCGGCGTGTTCTCCATCATGGATTCTTTCACTCGTAATTCTCCTTCGCCTTGGCCGCTAGTAGGAGCGGCGGAAGGTTACTGTCCAGGAATGGTGGCCGGTGCATCCGTTGCTGCGGACGAAGGCGTCGCACGTGCCGTCTTCGGTGCAGTAGCCTGCGCCCTTCAGATCATCCCGCGAGATGTCGGCAGAGGTAGTCGACAGCCCGGCCACATAGTCGCTGGTCACGTTGCGGCCATCGACATCTCGAATAACCGTAACTTCCTGACCGCCGCCCAGGACGAATTCAGCATCACCGGGAACACCCTTGTGCCCCGTGACAACTTCTTCCTTTGCGTCGCCGAGATGCGCCTTGATGGTGACGCCGTTGAGCGGGCTGCCGGCAGCATCAACTACTTTGACATGCAACTCGCGACGCCAGCCGCAATTAACAGACGTTCCCGCATGGTAACCGCCGGTTTCCTCCACGGTCCAGAGCCGCCTCTCGATGACCCGAAAATCAGGTCCGCCGGTCGGCGCCTGAGTCACAGGCGCGGCCGTCGGCTGCGCGGCAGCAGTCGGGCGAGGCGCCGCGGTTGGAACGGGCGGGATGTTCTGCGCCACAGCCACCGTGTCAATCGCACCGAGCACGCGAATGACGGTGCCCGCGACCCACGCCTGCTGCGCGCCACCGTATTCGATCTGCCACCAGTCGCCCGACTCGTTGCGGCCGATAATCGGGACTTCCTGCCCCGCGGCGAGGCGACCGATGACGGGATACGCCTTGCCCGGCCCGCCGCGCAAGTTCACCGCGCTGTCTGCGATCACGCGCGGATTTTGCGGCTCCGGCGTCGGGCTGCTGGTCGGCGCGGCAGCGGTCGCAGCCGGCGCTTCTGTTGCGGTAGGCGGAACGGAAGTCGCCGTCGCAGCGTCCGTGGGCGGAGGGGCAACGGTTTCCGTTGCCGGCGGCTCGACCGTCGCAGCCAACACGGTCGGCCCGGCTGCCGTCGTGGGTGCGGGAGCGACGGTCGGCGAGAGGTACGCGGTTAGTTTTTGACTGCGCGCGCCGAGCATCTCGGCCAGCCGCGCGCTCGCCTCAATCTCTTCGCGAGCGCGTCCCGCGACCATGTCCGACTCAGCCAGCGAGACAAGCAGTTGGGCGGGGTTGGCAAGGTTTAGCTTGTCCAGCCGCGCCTGGGCCTGCTGGAGGTCGCCGTTCGTTGCGTAGTCCGCCGCGATCTGGCGCAGCGCGGCCTCCCGGCTCTCCGCGGACCCAGGCTGGCCGCCAGAAGATGCGCAGGCGGCGGCAAACAGGGCGACGGAAAGCAGGAGAACGAAAAGAACGGCGCGTAACGACAAGCGCCGCAGGCCGAACCGGCTGCGGTTGGGGTGGCGGTGTTCAGTCATGCGGTTTTGGGACCAGGAGCCTGGGGAATGCGTTGGCGAGACGCTGCGGTCTAAACAGCTTACGTCGCGCGCTTCCCCGGAAGCGTCAAGCATCTAAGTTTGTTCCCCATGCGTGATTTTAGGGTGCAGTTTGGCCGGAGACCGGCGGCGCTGCTATAATGCCTCTCGCTGACGAAAGCCAGCATTTGCCGGGCGCAACCGGCAACGACATGGGTGGATGGGAATTAACACGGACCTTGAGACAAGCGCGTGTGCCGAAGGTGGGAATCGAACCCACATGGGGCAACCCCCAGCGGTGTTTGAGACCGCCGCGTCTACCTTTCCGCCACTTCGGCAAGCAAGAGGAAAGTATAATCGAAGGCGCATGGCGCGTCAAGTTCGTTCGACTTGTGACCGGTGATACGGATGCTTAAACTCCCCAGGTTCGCCCTGGCGTCGTTCGCCTGGCGGCCGGTTATTTCGGTTTTGGTGCTGACCGCGTCCTTGCGCGATGAGGGATACCGCCGCGCGGGACGCGGCGCGCCCGGCGGACGGCACGAATATGACGAGGAGGCTTTGCTGGCGGCTGCGCTGCGCGGCGACCTCCCCGCCTTCAACCAGATCATCCTTCATTATCAAAGCCTCGCGTACAACATCGCGTACCGGCTGACGAATGATTCGGATGTCGCAGCGGATGCGGTGCAGGATGCGTTCATCAAGGCGTACCAGCGCCTCAGCCAGTATCGCGGGGGTTCCTTTAAGTCCTGGCTGTTGCGCATCGTCACCAACACCTGTTACGACGCGCTGCGCGCGGCCAAGCGGCGGCCCACCACGCCGCTCGACGGCGAAGAGGACGAGGACGATCCCGAGTACGATTCCCGCCTGATCGACGGCCACGAGCGGCCCGAGCAATACGCCATGCGGCAGGAACTGGCGATCGCGCTGCAAAAAGCCATCAGCCAGCTCCCGCCCGACCAGCGCACGGCCCTCGTCCTGTCCGACGTCGAGGGGTTGGATTATCAGGAAATCGCGGACGCGACCGGCGCGGCGCTCGGCACGGTTAAATCGCGGTTGAGTCGCGCGCGGGCAAAGGTGCGCGACCTGCTCCTGGAGCATGAGGAACTATTGCCCGCAAGCTACCGTCTGACAGACAGGTAGATAAATCCACCCAATTCCTTTGGAACCGTGAGTCATCCATGAAGTCACTATTCGGAGGGCCGGTCCGGGGCCACGTCCAGGTTGAGCTGCTCTCAGCCTATCTGGACGGACAGACCTCTCCGGCCGAGCGAGCGACCATCGACGCGCACTTGCAGCAGTGCGGAGCGTGCCAGGCCGAGCTGGAAAGCCTGCGCCGCACCGTCTCCCTGCTGAAAGCGATGCCCCGCGTTGTCGTGCCGCGCGCATTCACCTTATCGGAAGCGCAAGTCGGCGTCCGCCGCACCGAACCTGCCCCCAACTGGTTCGGCGGGCTGGCGCGCGGCCTCGGCGCGGTGGCGGCCGTTTTGGTCGTCGCGCTCGTGGCCTTTGCGGTCTTGCGCCCCCAGAACGCGCCGTGGAATCCAGACCAGACTGTTGCGCGCATGTCTGAGCCCACGACGGCAGCGGTTGTGACGCAAACGGCGGAGCAACCTGTCGAATCAGGCCCTGCTATGGCGGCTGCGCCTCCGCCCGTTGCGCAAGCCGCGCCCACTACCCAGAGCTCAGCGCCTGCAGCAACCGAGGCCGCCGCGCCGGGAGCCGCGGCATTTGCCGCTGCGCCGACGCCTGAACCGGAAGCGCCCGCGCTGGCCGCAGCCGAAGCCGCGCCGACAGACGCAACCGCTGACGCAGCCGCTACACCTGCGCCCGAAGCAACCGCGACCGAAGAAGCGGTCATGGTCGCGAAGGCTGCGGGCACGCCGGAGCCGGAAATGGGCGCGGCTGCCGCGACCGGTCGGGGCGGTGGCGGCGGCATGGGCGGCGGCGGCGCAGGCGGACCGGGCATCCCGGCTGAGCACCTGACGCCCGAACCGACCCCGCCCGGCCAGCCGCTTGCGAACGCCGTGCCTACGGGAGTGCGCTTCGCCTATGCGGACCTGAACGCGCTGTGGGCGGTGGACCGTGACGGCGGCGCGCGGCAACTTGCGCAGGCGCGAGGGATCAACTCGCCGCAGCTTTCGCCCGACCAGCAGTGGATCGCGTATCGGATCTACACGAACAGCGGCCTGCAACTGTGGGCCGTCCGCTTTGACGGCGGCGCGCCCAAGCTGCTGCTCGACGACGCGAATCTGCCGGCGGACAAACTGCCTGCGGGCTACACGCGGCGTGCGTTCAGCGACTCGCGCTGGGGGCCGGGGAGCAACATCCTGTCGGTCACGCTGACCCTGGTGCCTGAGCCTGAGAAGCCGCTGCAACCGATCCTGGAACTGTGGCTGATCAACGTCGACACAGGCAACCTGAAGTTCTCGAATCAACTGGGCCGCGCATGGCGGCCCTTTTATTCGCCCGACGGCAGGCAGTACCTGACCGTGGCATATGGCAGCGAGGAGCAGCCGGACGGGACGATCATGCTGTACGGAACGGAGGGCGGGAAGGCGACGACCCTTCTCACCTTTCCGGCCGGGCCCGGCAAGTTAGCGTACGACGCGCAGGTGGCATGGATCGACAACTCGTCCGCATACATTGCGCTTCCCGTTGCGGACAACGGTCAGCCGATGCCGCCGAACGGAACCGAGATTTACCGGCTAAGCGGCGGACAGTTGCAAAAGATTGGCGACGTTGACGCGTATCTGGTTTACTGGTCGCCGGATGCGAGCAAGATGGCCTACACTCGCTTCGTGTCAGAGACGATGGCGACGAGCGAACTGCACCTGGCAAACGCAGACGGCTCTGATCCCCAGTTGTACGAGACCACGACGGATGGGCAGTTCATCAGTTGGTCGCCTTCTGGCAAGCGATTCCTGTATCAGGACAACTACCAGATTTTCGTCGGCGAGGCGGGAAAAGAGCCGGTGCGCATGGCAAACGGCGTCAGCATGGTCGGGCCGCGGTGGGTGTCCGATGAGAAGATCGCCGCGTTCCACGACCTGGGCGACGCGTGGCTGCTAACGCTGCGCGACGTGAACGGCGAGGCGGTCAGCCTGCTGCCATTGCCGCGCGAGGCGATGTGGGATGTGGTCGCGCGGTAGCTGATAAGGATTTCGCAGCCGGTGGGCGCGTCTCGCGATGCTCCACCGGCCTTTTTGTTTTTTCTAGGCTGAGGACTCATGCCTGAACTACCCGAAGTAGAAACCGTCGCTCACGACCTGCGAGGGCAACTCGTGGGTCGTCGTTTTGTTTCCGCAGCCATCCTGTGGCCGCGCACGCTGGCGATGCCTGGGGTGGAAGAAGTGGAAGCGCGATTGAGTGGCCGCGAAGTCATTAGCGTTGGCCGCCGCGGCAAGTACCTCCTGATGCACCTTGACGACGGGCAGACACTCGTCGCGCACCTGCGAATGACAGGCCGCCTCTCCATCGTCCCCGGTGACAGCCCGCTGCTCGAAGACAAGCACACACGCGCCTGGTTTGGCCTGGCGGACGGCGAGGCGCTTGTCTTCAACGATTCGCGCAAGTTTGGTCGTATCTGGCTGGCGGAGCGGCTGGAGGACGTGGTCGGCAAGCTGGGGCCGGAACCGCTGGCGTGGGACTTGACGCCGCAGGACTTCGCCGCGCGCATCTGCCGCCGCAAAACCGCGCTCAAAGCGCTGCTGCTCGATCAGACGGTCGTTGCGGGCGTGGGCAACATCTATGCTGACGAAGCCTTGTTCCGCGCGGGCATCCATCCGCTGCGAAAAGCGTCCACGCTCACGGACGCGGAGGCCGGAAGGTTGTATGACGCGCTGCGAGAGGTGCTCAACGAGGCGATCAACAAGCGCGGCACGCTCCTGCGTGACTATCGCACGCCCTACGGCGAGGACGGTTACTTCCAGAATCACCTGCGCGTGTATGGACGGTACGGCAAGGCGTGCTCGCAGTGCGGGGAGCCTATCGAGCGCATCCGCGTGACCCAACGCAGCACCCATTTCTGCCCGAAGTGCCAACCAGACTCGTCGGGTTTCGGAGAACCTGACGGGCCTCGCTCATCATCAGAGGATTGATGCAAACCGATCTCCCTCAACCACGCGCGCCCCGACTGTGGGCGCCGACCCTCATCGTCTTCATCTCCAGCGCGTGCATCATGGTGCTGGAACTGGTCGCCGGACGTATGGTCGCGCCTTACGTTGGCGTGTCACTCTATACGTGGACCAGCATCATCGGCGTGATCCTGGCCGGCATCAGCCTCGGCAACTATCTCGGCGGCAAGCTGGCGGACCGCTGGGCGTCGACGCGGCTGCTCAGCCTGCTCTTCCTGCTTGCGGGGCTGACCAGCATCGGCGTGCTGCTGGTTGACCGGCTCGGCGGCATCCTGCCCGACTCCTGGCCGATGGTTGTCCGCATTATCGCGCTCGTGGCTGCGGTGTTCTTTATTCCTGCGGTCATCCTGGGGACGGTCTCGCCGGTCGTTACAAAACTCGCGGTGCGCGACCTTGCCAGCACCGGCAGCACGGTCGGGCGCATCTCGGCCGCGGGCACGGTTGGTAGCATCGTCGGCACCTTTGCCACCGGCTTCGTGCTCATCGCCTGGTTCGGCACGCACGCCATCGTGTGGGGTGTGGCGGTCATCCTCCTGCTCATGGCGCTCGGCTTCTTCGTCGCCGGCACGGCCACGCGCAGCCGAGTTGTCGCAGCCGTGCTGGGCCTTGCGCTCATCGGCGGGGCCACCGCGGTGGCTACTGCGGAGGGATGGACGAAATCGCGCTGCTCGCTGGAGACAAACTACTTCTGCATCAACGTGCGCGAGGATGAGCGCGAGGGCGCGCCCGTCCGCATCCTCATCCTTGACCGCCTTGTCCACTCCTACAGCGACCTGAATGACCCGACGAAACTGGTGTATGGCTACGAGAAAGTGTACGCCGAAGCGACCGAGTATCAGAGCGTCAAACATGACGATATGTCCGCGCTCTTCATCGGCGGCGGTGGCTACACGTTTCCGCGCTACATGGAAGCGGTCTATCCGGGCAGCGCGCTCGACGTGATCGAGATCGACCCGGGTGTGACTGAGACAGCGTACCAGTTGCTCGGCCTGAGTCGCGACACGCAAATCCGCTCCTTCAATGAGGACGCGCGCATGTACCTCGAACGCGAACCAGACCGGCAATACCGGCTCATCATGGGCGACGCGTTCAACGACTACTCCGTGCCGTACCATCTGACCACGCGCGAATTTAACGAACGCGTGAAGGCGTGGCTGGCGGACGATGGGCTGTATATGGTCAACCTGATTGATGGGCCGCGGCGCGACTTCCTCCGCGCGTACGTCCACACACTCAAGGAGTCTTTTGACCACGTCTATGTCGTGCCCGCGTTTGGCAGTTGGCGCGAATCGCCGCGCGTCACGTTCGTGCTCCTCGCCTCACAGCAGCCGCTGGACCTGGAGCAGTTCAAGCAGATCGACGCGGGCGACGGCGACCACGCGATCACGCGGCTGATTCTGCCGGATGCGGAAGTCGACAAAATCCTCGGCGAAGGTCGCCTCGTCACGCTCACCGACCAGTATGCGCCGGTTGATCAGATGCTGGCGCCGGTGGCGCGCGGGGAAGTCGCGCGGCCTGATTCGCCCTCGCCCACAGGCGCGCCGGCGTCGGGCGCAGCGCCCGCGCGGACTACGCAGCCGCAATGAAAGTCTTCTACTGCGACCACTTCACCTACCCGCTGCCGCCCGGCCACCGCTTTCCCGCGGCAAAGTACACGATGCTGCGCGAGCGCGTGGCGCGCGAGCTGGGCGACCGCTGCGAAATGGTGGTCCCGGAAGGGGCCACCGACGAGCAACTGCGCCTTGTCCACGAGCCTGCCTATTTGGAGAAGGTGTTCACCGGGACGTTGAGCGTAAAGGAGGTGCGGCGGATCGGGCTGCCGTGGTCGCCGGAACTGGTGGAGCGGTGCAGGCGGTCGGTGGGGAGCACGGTGGAAGCGTGTCGCGCGGCGCTTGAGGAGGGGCTGGCGGTCAGCCTGACCGGCGGCACGCATCATGCGTTTGCCGACCGCGGCGAGGGCTTCTGCGTGTTCAACGACTGCGCGGTAGCCGCGCGCGTCGCGCAAAGCGAGGGCCGCAGTCAGCGATTGGTCATTATCGACTGCGACGCGCACCAGGGCAACGGCACCGCCGCGATCATGGCGAACGACCCTACGGTCTACACCTTCTCCATGCACGGCGCGAAGAACTTCCCGTTTCACAAAGAGCGGAGCGACTGCGACGTAGAGTTGCCGGACGGCGCAAGCGATGCCATGTTCCTCGACCTGCTCGACGCCGCGCTCGACCGCGTCCTGCCCGCCGCGCGCGCCGACCTCGCCGTTTACCTAGCGGGTGCGGACGCTTATGCGGGCGACAGCCTCGGCAGGCTCGGCGTGACGAAAGCCGGCCTCGCCGCGCGCGACCGGCTCGTCTTTGAGCGGTGTCGCGAGGCCGGATTGCCCGTCGCGGTCGTGATGGGCGGAGGGTACGCGCGGCGGCTGGAAGACACCGTTGACATTCAGTTCGCGACGGTCGCGACTGCGTTGAGCTATTCCGTATGAAAACCTTTAAGCGTCTGCTCGTCGTCCTCGCCTGGATGATCTCCGGCGCGGCCGCCTACCTTTTCTTTCTCAACCGCATCCTCATTCAGTCGCGCGACAAGCGCCTGAAGAGCTTTATGATTCGCGGCGGCGGTCTGCTCTCTGTCGGTACCAGTGCGGCAATTGGCTGGCGCACCGGGTTAAGCCGATGGATGGTTGTGCCCGCTGTGGGATTGGTCGTGACAGTTGCGGGCGAGGCGCGGCGGCTGGCGCTCCGCGCGCGTCATGCCGGCGCGCCGCCGGTGCGCGAAGAGGGGCCGCGCCTCTCGCTCGCCAGGCCGAACACCACGACCGACCTTGTCCTCCGTTTCTACGAGACACGCGTCGAAGGATGGCGCGGGCCGCGCGTGCGCGTCGCGCACATCAGCGACTTTCACCTCAACCATCATCTGCCGCTCGAGTACTTCACCGATGCGCTGCGTCGGGTGGCCGCCACCGAACCCGATTTCATCTTTTTCACCGGTGACTTCATCACCCGCGCGAAGTTTGTGCCGCTGATCCGCGCGGTTCTCCCGCTGGCAAAGGGCAGGTTGGGCACGTTCGGCGTGATCGGCAACCACGACCGCTGGGCCGACATTGACGAAGTGCGCGCCGCGGCGCGCGCGGCCGGCATCCGCATGCTCGGCTCGACATTCGTTCATCTGCCGCTGGAAGACGGCTCCGCGGTTCGCATCGCGGGCTACGAGCATCCGTGGAACATCGGCCCGGCGGATATTCCCGCGTCGTCCGGCGCGGGCGAGTTACTTCTCGTCCTCACCCACACGCCCGACAATATCCCCAGACTCCAGGGCCGCGGCATCGACGCGGTCTTCGCGGGCCACTATCACGGCGGTCAGATGCGGCTGCCCGGCCTGGGCGCGCTCGTCGTGCCGTCAAAATACGGGCGACAGTACGACCACGGTCACTTCGTCTTCGGCCGCACGCACCTCTTCGTCACGTCGGGCGTAGGGTCTGCGGAGCCGCCCATTCGGGTCTGGTGTCCGCCGGACGCGTTGATCGTTGACTTCCTGCCGGAAGGTGGTTGACGATGCCCCCCTTGCGCGTGCTGATCGTTGCCGAAGACCCACTCGCGCGGGCCGGACTCGCTGCGCTGCTTGCCGCTGAGGAAGAGGTAGTCGTTGTGGGCCGGGCGGCGCCAGCGGAAGACCTGGCCGCCACCGCGGACGCGCTCCAGCCGGACGTGATCGCGTGGGACATGGGCTGGCAGAGTGGTGTCGCGCTAACGCGCATTGCCGATTCCGCGCTGGAGATTCCCGCCCTCGCGCTCATCTCCGAGGAAGATGATGCGCACGCAGCGCTCAACGCAGGAGCATCCGGCGCGATCCGGCGCGATTCCGGCGCCGCGCGCATTGCCGCCGCGTTGCTCGCTATCGCGGAACGCATGATCGTCCTGGATGCCGAATTCAGCCGCGCGCTGGAGCGCCCCCGTCCGCCTCGACTCTCCCCCGACCTGAGTTTGCGCCCTGAGAACGAACCTCCGTTGCTTGAAGAACTTACGGCGCGCGAGCTGGAAGTGCTCCGTCTCCTTGCCGAGGGCTTGCCGAACAAGACCATCGCGCAGCGGCTCGACATCAGCGAGCACACAGTCAAGTTTCACGTCAACTCGCTGCTCGGCAAGCTGGGTGCGGGCAGCCGCACGGAGGCTGTCGTCCGCGCCACCCGCCTGGGTTTGATCCTCCTGTAATCCGCTTTCCGCTCACCTAACCGTTTTATCAGGTCGCTTCCTGCCCGGACAGGCGATGCGCCGCGCCTCCCAGCCGAGGTACCATGCGGTCAATCAATCGGGATGGAGGCAACTCATGGCATCGGAAGTATTGACTGCATTCTCCGACGCGCTGGCGTCGGCAGTGGAAACCGCAGGGCCGAGCATCGTCCGCGTGGAAGGGCGACGCCGCCTGCCCGCGACCGGCGTGGTCTGGTCTGCGAACGGACTAATCGTTACCGCGCATCACGTCGTCGAACGCGACGACAACATCGGCATCGGACTGGCGGATGGCCGAACGGTCACGGCGACCCTTGTGGGCCGCGACCCGACGACCGATCTTGCGCTCCTCCGCGCGCCGATTCAGGGGCTGACCGCGCCTTCGTGGGTGGACGGTTCGGCTCTCAAAGTCGGGCATATGGCGCTGGCGCTCGGCCGGCCGGGACAAAGCGTCATGGCGACGCTCGGCATCGTCAGCGCGCTCAAGAAGGAGTGGCGCACGCCGGCGGGCGGACAGTTCGACTATTACTTGCAGACCGACGCGCTCATGTATCCGGGCTTCTCCGGGGGGCCGCTCGTGGACGTCTCGGGCCGCTTCCTCGGCCTCAACACGTCGGCCATGCTGCGCGACGTGACACTGACCATTCCCGCCGGGACGATTCGACGCGTGGCTGAGGCGCTCGCCGCGCATGGCCGCGTGAAGCGCGGGTACCTGGGCGTGGGCGCGCAGACCGTGCGCCTGCCGAAGGCCGTCGCGGAGCAGGTGGGGCAGTCCACCGGCTTGCTGCTCGGCTCGGTGGAGGCCGACAGCCCCGCGGAGCGCAGCGGCCTTTTCATGGGCGACACGCTGCTCAGCCTCGACGGTCAGGGCACAGCCGACCTGGACGACCTGCTGGCCCTGCTCACCGGCGACCGCGTCGGCAAGACGGTCCCCGCGCGCATCCTCCGCGGCGGCCAGGTGACTGAGGTCAAGGTAACGGTCGGCGAGCAGTAACCCAAGTTCGCAACGGACGTTACAGGGGGTTGGACATGGACAAGGTGTTGAGCGCGCAAACAGAAAGCGCGGACGTTATCGACAACGTATTGAAAAGTCTGGCGCAGGTGAGAAATGGCCGCCGCGGCGCGGGCGCAGGAACCATCTGGCATCCCAAAGGGCTGATCGTGACGAATGCGCACGTGGCGGGGCGTGGACCGCTCAAGGTGGAGTTGCAGGACGGCCGCGCGTTCGATGCGGAAATCCTCGCCGTCGATCGTGAGCGCGACCTGGCTGCGCTGCGCATCGCAGCGGAAGACCTGCCGACGATCCAGCTGGCCGACTCGCGCGCGGTGCGCCCCGGCCAGTGGGTGATGGCGGTGGGGCATCCTTATGGCATCATCGGTTCCGCGACGGGTGGCGTGGTCATTGGCATGGGCCGCCAGTGGCCGGAGATGCCGCCGGCGAAGCGCGACTGGCTCGTCGTGGGGCTGCATATGCGGCCGGGTCATTCCGGCGGACCGTTAGTGGACGTGCGCGGGCGGCTACTGGGAATTAACACTATGATCAATGGCCCCGACGTTGGCTTCGCGATTCCAACGCACGTAGTGGTGGAGTTCCTGAAGGGGATGGTGGGGAAGTAAGCGGCCAACAATAAAAGACCCGACGGGTTCTGGTAACCCATCGGGTCTCTTGCTCCTTACAGTCGATCCATCTCGATCGGGTCCAGCTCCAGCACATCCGGGTCGTCTTCCAGGATTTCCAGCGCATCATCCTCCGCGATACGCTGATACCCCTTCGCGCCGACGATCACGCTGTACACTTCCCCGCGATCCAACGGTCGGTTGAGCACGAACGCGCCGTCCGCCCCGGTCACGCCGAACGCAAAGACCGTGTTCTCCTTATTCTCCGTATCGTCCGCGTCGAAGTCGTCCACCGTCTGGCCGGGGATCAGAATGGCAATCACCGCGTTGCGAATGGCGCGCTTGTTGGCGTGATCGACGATGGCGCCCGTAATCGTCACGCCAGTGTCCTGCGCGGGCGGCTTCTGCGGCGGCCGGTTGGCGCCCGGCTGCCTGCCAACAGTGAAACCGGCTTCCTGCACCAGATCTCCACGCAGGAACACCTGCAAGTTGTACTCGCCATCGGTCAGGCCGCGCTTGCCGCTCAGGCTCAGGTCCAGCACGCCCGAAGTCCCGAAGTCCCACTCCAACTCCGGCTCGCCCGTCACGTCCTGGCCCTCGTACTGCCACGTATAGCCCCACGACGTGCCGTTGCGCATATTTTCATACGGCAGCCCCGCGTGCACTTCCTTGATGCCAGTCGGGAACACCTCGGCCTCGCCCGTGATGCCGCTGTTGTCGTCAAACCCAGCGCCGAAGGTAATTTCGCCGAACGAACCGCGGCCCGTCGTCTGGCCGGGTGGGTTGGACGGATTCTTCGGCGGGGTTGCCACCTGGCCGCCGCTGGCGCCGACGCGACGCGCCTCTTCGATGTAGGGCACCGCGCGGTTCACCGGGCGGATCAGGTAAATCACGTTGCCAGAGCGGTCTTGCAGTCGCTGCGTCGGCACGCCGATCAACTCGCCGTTCGCGTTTAGCGCAGCGCCGCCCGAGTTGCCCTGGTTTACCAGTACGTCGGTTTTGAACCAGTCAAAAACGTCGTCGCCGTCCTCGTCCAGGAAGCCGGAGATGCGGCCCTCGGTAGCGGTGACCGTGTCACCCGCTATGCCGGGATAACCTACCACAATCACATCGTCAAGCGTTTCGACTGTGTCCGAATCTGCCATCGGCATGGTCACGACCGGCAACGTATCGCCGATCTTCTGTTTGCTGTTGAACAGAGCAATGACCTTGAGCACGGCAATGTCGAGCTTCGGGTCGACGGAGAGCGCCTGCGCGACATAGGCTGGCTTCGGCAGCTTACGCGGATCGTCCGTCACCGCGATAACCGAGAGCGCTTTCGAGTTGAAGAAGTCGCCGGGCTGGAGGCCGAGCGCTTCCAAATCCTCATCCCGAATGCCGTCATCCGGGTAGCCGATGCAGTGGAAGTTGGTCAGGATGTACCCTTCCTGGTCGAGCATGGAGCCGGAGCACAGGCTGCCCGCATTTTCATCGGCATCCAGAGGCGTCAGGATTTTGACCGACGCGCGCAAGATGCGCTGCGCGATGTCCTTATCGACCGCCTGCGCTGGCCGCGCGCTGCCGACGAGGCTGAACGCAATGCTGACCAGAACCAGGGCCGCGAGAATCCATGTTTTGCTCTGTCGCTTCATCATCCACCCCTACTTCAACTCAACCGAACCCAGGATGCGATCCCACGTCGCGCCAAGACCGTCGAAAGCGTCAGAAGCGGCGAGCATTCGCACGACTGTCAGCGTATCGCCGTTGCGCAGGAGCGCGTCTGAGCCGCGCGCCACGATGGGCAGCGCATCGGCGGAGGCGAACATCGGGTCGGCCACGTACGCATAATCCACGCGCACCGCATCCTTGCCGCGCACCTGCGTCGGCTCGATGCTCAACACGCGGTACCCCAGCAAGTCCTTCGCCTGCTGATCCGACCACTTCAACGCGAAGTCACCCAGCGATTGAGCGGTGCGGCTCACATCCGCTGCGGGCAACTGCTGCGCAACGACGCGGGCGGGGAACAGATCGCCGAACCCCTCGCCCACGCTCAACACCACACCCGGCGCGTCGCTCGCGATCGGCGTCCAGCCAGCCGGATAGCTCAAGGAGAGACCGCCTTCGTTGAAGGTCGTCGTCCGGTTGACCACGAGCGTCCGCGCGACCAGGCCGATCAGCAGCAGGACGCCTACCAGCAGCCACACGAGCCATTCGGGCTCTTCTTCACGGAACGTGCGTCGTCGAGGAGACAGAGTTGTGGCGGTCATTGGGACGCTCCTCCCGCGGCAGGCGCAGGCCGCGCGCCACGGCGCATAACGGCAAACAGGACCGCAAAGGTCACGGCGGCGAGGACGGCGGCGAGAATCAGGCCGTTGAGCGGCGTGGGGCGCAGGCCGCTGCGCGTGATCTCACTAAGCAAGGTCGTGACGACGCCGTTCAATACGGCCGCCAGCAACAGGCCCACGGGCAGCCAGAACGGCCCGCGGTTCTCGAATTTCGCGCGGCCGAGGAAATAACCGGTGACGCCGGCAAAGGAAGCCTGCGCCAGCGCAACCACGGCCACGCGCACCGCGCCCACGCCGAGGTCAACGCCGCCATTGGAGAGCACGTAGTCGACGTTGAGGTAAGTCGCGTAGCCGAGGCCAGCGGCGGCGCCGTAAATGATGCCGTCGATGCGCTCGTCAAACTCCGCGCTGCCGAATACGCTGTAGCGCACCGCCGCGTACTTGAGAAATTCCTGCGTGATGCCGACGATGACGACGCCGGCCAGCAGACGCAATCCCAGGCTGCCGCCGGCCCACTCATTGACGCGGAACACATCGCGGATAAGCGGTTGGCCGACCGCTGCGGCCAGCAGCAGGCCGAGGATGAACACACCCGCGAGATACTGCTTCGGTTCCGGCTCGGTGCGGTCCTGGAGGTAAAAGACGACCAGCCAGATCACAGCAGGGACAAGGGCAAGCAGCAGGCCGACCGCCACCAGCGCCGTCCCACTCAGCGCATTTTCGGGCGCGAGGAAGAACACTGCGGCCACGAAGGCAGCCAGCCCAACGATCAGGGCCGCCATCGCCGTCCACATGCCCTTGCGATTTCGCCCGACGCGACCGTAATGCTCGTCGCAAAACGCGCGGCCGCCAAGCATTCTCGCCGCGCCCGTCACCGGTTTTCCGCACACACAACAAACTTCACCCACCATAAACACATCCCTCCTCACGGTGTCTCACAAATCCGAACTTTCCTCGCCGGCGGCATTCGCAAAGACCAGCCCCGCCGTTTGAATGACCCCCTGCGCGTAGGCGTCCAAACCCTGACGTCGACGCTCGATCTCGCGCAGGTTCATGCGCGCTCGGCGTCCGCCGTCGGGCAAGGAATACTCGAATCCCAGCGCATGTCGCAGCCACTTCTCGGCCTCCGCCAGTTGATCCTTTTGCAGCAGCAGGTAGCCGAGGTTTGCCGCAGCGCCCGCATTCTTCGGGTCCGCGCGTAGCTCTTGCCGCAGCAGCGCCTCGCGGTTATCGCGGCCGTCATCCTCGCTACTGCCAACAAAACGACGCCCCACATCGAAGACGATGTCTTCCACCAGCTCCTTGAAGTCCTGCGGTCGCTGCGTCTCCGCGCGGTGGCGAACGAGGCAGCGGCTGCGCGGGACGATAAAGTCCAACTCTTCGGGCACGCGAATGATCAGCTTAACTGACTGCGCTTCGAGGTTCGAGATGTTCAGGTCGATCTGCTCGCCGCCGTCAACGACTGCATTGATCAACTCCTCGTGGTCTTCATACATCAACGAATGCACCAGGATCGGCCATTCGTTCCGGTTTATGAGGTGAACGGTCCCCGGCTCCTTCTCAAGCACCAGCCCGTCACCCTCGAAGCGGCTGCCGGTTTCGAGCGCCACGTCGCGGCGCAGGGGATAGCGCACGTCGAGGATTTCGATGAAATCCTGGCTGTAATTCTTGAAAATGCCGACGTGCTCGTGAATGTCCTTGCCTTCGAGCAACTCGATCACGACGCGGCTGCCGATGTAACGCTCCAGCAGCGGATCGTAAATCGACCCCACCTGGCCGAGCACCTTGCCGCTGAGGCTCTTGATCGAAGACGTGCCGTCTGCCGCGATATAGCGGCCACCGGTCTTTCCGGCGCGGCCGAGTACGAGGCCGAAAACTTCATTTAGAGAATCTGTGGCCGTGCCGAGGAAGTTCTGCGCGCTGCGCCGAAAGCGCCGCCCTATGCTGGGATGAAATGAGGAGTCAATGTCTCTCGCGCGCTGCTGCTTATTCTTGTCGGAGAGCTGCGCAACGTAGCGGTAGAGCGCCTGGATGTCGGCGTATTCGTTAGCGTAGAGGAGGTAAGAGGATTCGAGGTGGCGTTCGTCTTGCACGGTGTCGGTATAGACGAACTCCATGCCGGTCGAGACCACATGGAGCTCGCCCCATACCAGCTTGCCGTTAGCGCGTTCGAGGGTAACGTGAAATCCTTCCCAAGACTTCAGGCAACGATCTCTCGTTTTGGTACGCAAATATGCGGCCGTCAGGGAGAGGAAGAAGATGACGCCGATGGTGATGATCAGCGAGAGATCGATCATATAGTGTTTTCGGTTATTTGAGCCTTGCGCGCACCTGATCCACAATAAATTCGTTCGTCGTGTGCTTGCCGGTTGCGGCCTTCGAGTAGACAAGCTGCCCGTCCAGCGTCACCTCGAAGCGACCATTGCCCGAGGGGATAAGTTGAATGGACTCAATCGGATGGCGTCCGCCAACAATGGGCTTGAACGTGTTCACCAGCGTCTCCGTCAAACTGACGGCCCGGGGCGTGTAGTTTCAAGCGATGCAGAATTCGATGGTGACTTTCATGGCTTCCCCTCTGCCTCTTGCCGGGCGTGCTGCACGATCTGGCGGACTCCCACTGACGCGGCTGGCTCGTAGCGGTGTCGAGGAGCGCCATGAACTGCTGGAAGGACGAGTTCAGGGCAAGGGTTCCTCACCCCGCGAAACGACAACGATCAGGCGACTCAGACAACCGGGCGCGTGACGCTGCGCGACTGGGCGAGTTGCGCTTCCAGCTCGGCGCGGCGCTCGGCCGCGGCGCGCTTGCCCTCTTCGAGCACCAGGTTGATGCGCCCCTTGATGCTGCTTTTCGTCTGCTCGCCCGACTGCGGAGCCATGAAAAGCGCCACGGCAGCGCCGACCACTGCGCCGATAATCAAGCCCTCGAAGAACTTCCCACCGTCCATCTGACGCTCCTTCTCCCATAAACACAACTCGTGAGCGAACGCGCGCAAGTATAGCACATCGCCGCGGGCGTCAAAAAACCAACTTTATCGTTAACAATGCGCGACCATATAGAGACCGTCGCGCTCGAACCCCTGCGCCTCGTAGTAGCGCCGCGTGCCAATAGCCGAAATCACAGCCAGGCGCGCAAAACCCGCTTCTCGCGCCCGGCGCCGCGCCTCTAAAATGAGCCGTCGCCCCAGCCCGAGATGCTGCGCCTCGCCCGCGCTGTCCGATCCGATGCCGAGCGCCGGGCCGTATACGTGCACCTCGCGGATCAACGCCGCGCCGCGCAATTCGGGCAGCGCCTGCCAGATTTCCGCCGTCTCGACGATAGCCGGTTGATCGCTGTTCAGCCGCGGCAGCGACAGCCGCAGAAAGCCCGCCAGCGCGCCCTCCGCCGTCTCGTAAGCAAGAAACTGCTCGCGCGTCCCGTCTGTGTCGTACTCCTCCACTGCCAGGCGCAGGTCACTCCACGCCACGCGCGCGCCGCGCACCTCGCGGCAGCGGATGCAGTTGCAGCGCCGCCCTTGCTCGGCCAGCAGCGAGAGCGCCAGTTGGCGCAAGTTGGACTTCTTGCTGCCCGCAACGATGTCATCCGCCGGGATGTCGCGGAAGACGCGATTGATGCGGCAGTAGCGGGGCACAATGGCTTTGCAATCGGCGACGAGGGGAACGAGTTCTTCATCTGTGTACGGTCGGAATTGGCCTGCGCGCCACAGGTCGTACAATTCCGTGCCGTCGATTATGGAGCACGGGTAAATCTTCAACTCATCGGGCCGAATGGCAGGGTCCGTCCACAGCCGCACGAAATCGGCCCGATCCGACTCAGGCGTCGCGCCGAAGAGGTTCGGCATCCAGTGCAAGTGCAACTTGAACCCGGCCGCGCGCAGCAACCGCACCGCGCGGCGCACCGCCTCCACGTCGTGCCCGCGCTGGTTGAGCGTCAGGATGCGCTCGTCGAGGCTCTGGACGCCCAGCTGCACCTTGGTCACGCCCAGCCGCCGCATATGCAGCACTTCGGCGGGCGTCACCCAGTCGGGCCGCGTCTCCACCACGAGGCCGACGTTGCGGTGCGTTGCGGACTCGTTCTGAGCCTGCGCGTCGAGCAAGGCAGGCCAGTCCATCGTCTCCCGCTCGCTTGACGCGGTCAGCGGCCCCAGATCGGTCGCGTCGACTTGATCCGCATCGTTCATCGCCTGCAAGCACCGCCCGACGAACCACTGCCGGTACTGCTTCGAGTATGCGCCCCATGTGCCGCCGAGGATAAGCAACTCCACCTTGTCGGCCACGTGCCCCATTGACTTGAACGCGGTGAGCCGCGTGACGACTTGGCGGTACGGGTCGAAACCGCACTGCTCCGCGCGGCGCGCGCCCGGCTCGTTGGGCAGGTAGCTCTTCGGCATATTGTCCGCATCGGGGCAGAAGATGCAGCGGCCGGGGCAGCCCGCCGGCTTGGTCAGCACCGTCACCGGCGCAACGCCGGAAGCGGTGCGCACCGGCTTCATTTGCAGCCGCCGTAGCGTCTCGCGCTCGAATGGAATGACGCCCGCCGCGGTCAGCTCCTTATATGCCATGACCAGCTCGATCTTGGCGTAGAAGCCGCTCTCGCCGCTTGCCAGGCTCGTCTTGTTCGCCTTCGGGTGTTGCGCTAGAATCCGCATCAACGATTCGTCGTCCCAGTCCGCCGCGTTGCGGACCGCATCGAAGATGCGCAGCAGCATCTCCTGATGGCTGCGAATATCAAAATCGCGGCCGTGGGGCCGCCATTCCTTCTTAACGTTATCGACCATGCAACCTCACACCGTTCAAGCGTTGCTGGCGCTCAACCGGCAGTTCTACGACCAGTTCGGCGGAGACTTTGCCGCGACGCGGCGCTCGCATCCACCCGGATACGACCGGATTTTACCTTATCTCGCTCGCGCGACCAACGTCCTGGATCTCGGGTGTGGCAGCGGGCGATTGCTGAGTTACCTCGCGCAGCGAGATTGGTCCGGGCTGTACGTTGGCCTTGATAGCAGCGCGCGCCTGTTGGAAGAGGCCGCCGCACTCCCGCTCGGCGCATCTCGCATCCAGCGCACGCTGATCCACGCAGACCTCTTTAACGCACCCTGGCCTGAAGAAGTCCAGAAGCCGGGGACGTTTGACGCGCTCGTCAGTCTCGCCGTGCTCCAACACATCCCCGGCGCGGCAAACCGCGCCACCTTTTTGCGCCGGTGCGCGGGCCTGCTGCCTCAGGGCAAGCCCTTCATTTTGACCACGTGGCAGTTTATGGCGTCCGAGCGCCTGCGTAAGCGCCTCGTCCCGTGGGAGCGAGTCGGGATCTCCGAAGACGAACTGGAGCGGGGGGATTATCTTGTGGGGTGGGGGGAAGGGTCGCCGGGCGCGCGCTACTGCGCGCTGATCGACGAGAGAGCGTTAATTAACATGGCCGCCGGGGTGGGGCTCGATGCGGTCGAGACCTTCACCTCCGACGGCCATGAGGGCAGACTGAACCTTTACGCAATTTTCGAGAGGCGTCCTTGATCGCTAGCGCCAGGTGAAGCGCCGCGTCACGCTCGCGGGACTGGTCGCTTCGCCGGGCTTGTCCGAGCCGCCCCGGCGCACCTGCACGCGCCATGTGTAATCGTGGCCCGCCGTGCCGTTTGGCCGGTAGTCGGTCGGCAGCCGCCACGTCGTGCTCTTCGTCCACCAGCTTGCGACCGGCGTTTCCTTCTCAGGAGACATCAAGGTCACTACGTACCATTCGTCGGGCGCCAACACCCCCACCGAGGTCCACGTGAGCAGCACCGAATCCTCACCCGTGATAATGGCGCCATCGCCCGGCGTCAGCAGGCTGGGAGCGGTCAAGCCGGGGATTTCTGTCGGCGTGGGCGGGAGCGGCGTCACGGCAATCGTCGGCATGGGGGTCGGCGTGGCGGGCACCAGCGGGATCAACAGCGCGCGGCCGATATGAAGCGTCTCGCCCGGCTTCATGCTGTTTGCCTGCATGATCCAGTCGACCTGCGACTTGAACCGCGCTGCCAGGCCAATGATCGTGTCGCCCGAAGCCACCGTGTACATCAGGCCAGTCGTGCCGGGGGTTGCGGTGGGACCAGGTCCGCCGGACGGCCCCGCGACCGGAATCAGCAGCTCCTGCCCGATGCCGATGCGCCCGTCCGCGGGCAGCCCGTTTGCGGAGATAATGTCCTTGATCGAGGAGCCGTACTTTTGAGCAATCACCGCGACCGATTCGCCCGCGGCAACCTTGTGCTTGACCGGGCCGGCCGGCGTCGCAGCGACGGCCGCTGGCACGGGTGTCTCGGTTGGCGCAAGGGTGGGCGGCGGGAGCGGCGTGGGCGAAGGGGTTGCGGTAGGATCATCCAATTGGAGCGCCGCGACCAGCGCCACAGTAGGGGTCGCCGCGGCCCGTTGCGCGCTCAACACGTCCTGAGTGGCTGTCGTGCGCGGTTCGGGGGAGTCGGGCGCGCGCAACCACCAAATTGCCAGCACGCCCGCGATCACTGCGAACAAGAACAAATCCGCCCACGGCAGGCGGAACCGGCGGCGAGGCGCAAATTCTAGCGCTGCGCCACAGAAGAAACAGGTTTGGGCTTTCTGAGCAACTCGTGTCCCGCAATGGGGACAGCTTCGTTGTTGGCCGTAGCTCGGCCGGGGTAAATGCGGTTCGCTCATAGTATGAACAGATTATAATAATTGAAGTTAACTAGCGCAAGTTTGTCGAAGTCCCCTCGCCCTGCCGTCGTCGGCGATCAAGGACCAACAGGCCAGCTATGCCAAGCAGGCCCAGTGCGGAGAGAAGCGCACCCACAACGCGCGCGGGTGTCGTCCCAAATACCAGCCTGACCTCGTGAGTCCCCGCGGGCAGCTCCAGCGCGATCAGCCCGTTTAGACCTTCCGGTCTAATCTCAGCGGGCTGCCCGTCCACCGTCGCGCGCCAGCCGGGAAAGTAGTAGTTGTAGAACAGGAGCCTTACCGGCCCGTCGGCTTCCACGCGCGCAGTCGCATGCAGCGCGCCGGATTCTTGCCCCGTAATCTTTCCGGGTCCCGACAGAATCGCCGCCTTTTGCAGCGGCTGCCCGGCGAGATATTGCGCGATCAGCGGTGAGTCCGCATCAGCAGGGGGTCGCTCGCCCCAGCGCGTCATCCCGCGCATGTCGGGAAACGCCATCTCGAAATCCAACACCGCGAGCGAGCTTTCGTCCTGCGGCCGGAGCGGAATAATTTCTGGCCGCGTGTATGCCAGACTCGTGACAATAATCGCAAGTCCAATGACGTAAACGAAGGGACTGCCGTTTCGATACGGCTTACCCGTCGTTTGGTCCAAAACGGCGGCGCCCAAACCCGCAAAAAGCGATAGCGTAAACGCGGAGATTGCCAGCAGCCGCCACGGGAACTGAATGAGGTCGACCAGCGGCAAGGCATCCCACACCGCAGCTGAGAGCGGAAGCATCATGAACACCGCGAATGCGGTCAGAAGCAGGAGAAAGCCGAAAATCAGCCGTGGCACAGCCGCGCGCCGCAGCAGGAGCGCGCCCGCGCCGACCGCTGCCAGCAAGAACACGACAACGCCCACCTGGAAGCTCATCCCGTCGTTCGGCCCGGCGACTGAATAACCGTAACCCCAGGTCGGGCTAAGAAGCTGGCCGGGGTAGACGAAATGCAGGCGATAGTTGTAGGTGTCCTTGACCCACTGCCACTCGGCCACGTTGCTGCGTTCGAGCAGCATCGGCACGATGAAGATGCAGGCCAGCAGCCCGGCGAGTGTCACAGCGACAACGGACCAGATAACTGCGGGCGAACGAATCACAGTGAATACGCCACGCCCTGCGCGGCGAGCAGCGAGCGTATCCCCGATGAACAGCACCACAAGCAGCGCGCCGATCAGCGGCACAAACGTCAACGTGGAGACCGTGTGGAACAGCATCAGCGCGGCAAGTCCAAGAGCCGCAAACGCCGCGCGCCGCGGGCGCGGATCGTCCCACAAGGCCAGAAATGCCAGAACCGCCCACGGCAGCGCGGACAGGGCCATGAACTCAGCCAGCGCCGCGCGCACGTAAATCTGAGACAGGTGATAGGGCGCATAGGTGAAGGCCAGACTCACCACCAACGCTGCGGCGGGACCGAACCAGCGTCGCGCCAGCTTATAGCTGCCCGTCGCGCCGAGCAGGAAGCCGACAATCCATGTGGCCTTCGTCGCTGCGGCAAAGCCGAAGCCGAGCAGGTGAAAGAACTCGCCGACGTAGAACGCCAGCGGCGCGTACAGCAGGAAGGTGGGGTAGCCGAAGCCGACCGCGTGGTCAGGCCCCCACACCGGCCACAGCGCGCCCGCGCTGAAGCTGCGGTCAAACTGGACGAGGAAAAAGATGCTGTGCCGCGCGTCGTGCGCCTTCATGAAGTAGCCGGGCGCGAAGAGCGGCAGCATCGCGGGCATCGCCAGCAGGATCGCCAGCCAGAGGTGCTTGTCTGCCGTAATGGCTGACACTGCGGACGCCAAACGCCCGCGCGGCGCGGGAACGGTCGTGGATGCGTTCATGGAGGAGTCGGACTAAGCCTCGCCGACGATACGCGCGCCGCGCGGCTCGTCCTTGCCGGGGGCGAGGATCACTCCGCCGCCGGCCGCGCCCCGCGGCTCCGAGCCGTGCGCCTTTGCCAGCGAACTCTCGCTGCGCGGCTGCCGGGCTGTGACCGCCGCGGCCTTTTCAAGCTGCGTAATGAAGCCGCGCAGCACCTCCGCCTCTGTGACCGTCACGCCATAGCGTTCGTCGTGCGCCAGCAGGAAGCGCGCCATGTCGATCAGGAACAGCCGCCGCAGCGCAGCCATGTCGCCATACGAGCGCCAGTCAAGGTAGATGTTATCCTGGTAGAACACCTGGCAGGCGGGCGTGCGCGCGCCTTCGGGTGTGTACGCAACAATGGGCTTCTCTGTGCGTCGCGCCCACCACAACTCGAGCCCGACCGGCGCTTCGATATCGCGGCCCAGCAGCAAGACAAACAGGTGAGATTCGGCGACGGAATCGACGTCGGGCGTGCGCTTGATGATCCAGCCGACGTTCACTGGCAGTTCCGCGAGCGCGCGGCCGAGATGCTCCCGAACCGGCTCTTCGGATGGCCCCGCGCTGACGAACAGGCGGACTTGTGTTGCCAACAGTTCACCCCTGTGGCGGAAGTTGAGATAACGCGATTATAGCACACGCCGCGGATAGGGGTAAGATAAGGTCCTTCATTCCAGCAGGAGCCACAAAATGTCTCAACTCGATCTCTCCTTTGTCCGCTCGCAGTTCCCCGCGCTGGCGCTGATGGACGGCGGGCGACCGGCGGTCTACTTTGACGGGCCGGGCGGCACACAGGTCCCGCAGCGCGTCGTCGACGCGATGGCGCATTACCTGATCCACACCAACTCGAACCACGGCGGCGCGTTCCGCACCACGCGCGAGAGCGACGCCGTACTCCACGCAGCGCACGAGGCGATGGCCGACTTGCTCAACGCCGCGTCCCCGCGCGAGATCGTCTTTGGCGCAAACATGACTACGCTCACGTTCAGCGTCAGCCGGGCGATTGGGCGTGAACTCAACGCGGGCGACGAGATCCTCATCACGCGGCTCGACCACGACGCCAACCGCGCGCCGTGGCTGGCCCTGCGCGAAAAGGGCGTCACCGTGACCGAGGTGGACTTTAACGAGGCGGACTGCACGCTTGACTTGAACGACCTGCGCGCGAAGCTGAACCCGCGCGTGAAGGTCGTCGCGGTCGGCTACGCGTCAAATGCGGTTGGCACGGTGAACCCGGTCGCGGAAATCGCGCAGATGGCGCATTCGGTCGGCGCGTGGCTGTGGGTCGACGCGGTGCACTACGTCCCCCACGGCCCGGTTGACGTTCAGGCGCTCGGCTGCGACTTCCTTGTTTGCTCGCCCTACAAGTTCTTCGGCCCGCACTCCGGCACGTTGTGGGGGCGGCACGAGCTGCTCGAACGGCTGACCGCGTATAAGGTGCGCCCTGCGGGTGACGCTTCGCCCGACAAATTCGAGACCGGCACGCAGAACCACGAGGCGCAGGCTGGCGTGCTCGCTGCGGTCGAGTACCTGGCCGAGTTAGGCGACGCCTGCGGCGCCCCCTTTGCTGCGCAGTTCCCCGGCTTCACTGGCCGCCGCCTCGCGCTTAAGCAGGCGATGGCTGCGGTCAAGGCGTACGAGGCCGACCTGTTCACGCACTTCGTCGAGGGCTTGCTTGCGATTCCCGGCCTGACTTTCTACGGCATCCGCGACCCGCAGCAGTTCGACCGCCGCACGCCCACCGCCGCACTTCGGCTCGCCAACCATCATCCCAACGAGGTCGCGGCGCACCTGGCGCAGCGCGGCGTCTACGTCTGGTCGGGCAACTTCTACGCGATTGCGGTCACAGAACGGCTGGGGCTGGAGGATAAGGGCGGGGTCGTGCGCGCGGGCCTGGCGCACTACAACACGCGGGAAGAGGTGGATTACTGCCTCGCATGCCTGCGAGAGCTTGCATGAAACGGTTCGTAGTAGGCGCTTCAGCGCCCGTGCGCTAAAGCGCCTACTACGAACCCTCTGTCACGTCGCATCCAGCGCGTTTCCCGCCTCAATCACCGCATTCTCGATCCACCGTTCCAACGGCCAGTTGGGCGCGGCGGCCCAGCGAAAACGCGGGTTGCGCGGGGGCAGCAGGATCAGCCGCGCAGGGCTGGCTTCGAGCGAGGCGACCAGGCCCGCGGCCCCTTCGCCCATGAACGCGGACGAGAACAATACGTCCGACGGCGCTAACACCGCGGCAACCTGATCGAGCGCGTCGGGCGGGGCCGGTTCCGCGCCGTCGCCCAGCGCGATCAGCATCGCGCGTTCCGCCTCCGCGGTCAGTCCCACCGGCCAAACCACTGCGTCAGGGTGCGCGTTTCGCAACGCAGCCGCCAGCGATGCGCCGAGCGCGCCATCTCCGCCGTCGATAACCGCAAGCGCGTAGGGTGGGCGCAGAGGCCCCTCCACAAACTCCTCCTCTGGCAAGGCCATCGGCACCCCCGCATCCGCCGCCAGCGGCGCTAACGCCTCGCGGCTGAACTGTCTGCTCGGCACGGCCGCGCTTCCCGCCATTGGGTTGTATGCCGGCTGAGCTGTTGCTGTGACAACCGGCGCGGCTACGGCCACTGCGGGCGCAAGGACCGGCGCGACAGGCGCAACGGTTTGCGTGGGCGCAACAGGCGCTTCCACAGGCCCAGGCTGCTGCCGTTGCGCCAGCCACCGCACGTCGCCGCGCAACACCAGCCCGTGCGCCAGCGTCCAGAACAGCGCAACGAGCGCCGCCGCGGCCGCGCCTGCCACTGCCGCGCGCGCGCCAACTGATGCCGACGCCGACTGCCAGTTTGTCGCCAGGAACAGCGCAAACCCGGCGGCCGCAACGACCACGACCGCGCCAACCAACAGCACCCCGATCAGATAGGCGCGCCGCACCTTCGACGCGCGCTCCGCGTATGCAGCCGCATCTTCGCCGCGCGCCCGGATTTGCTGCGACCACCAGTGGCCCCACCACGCCGGCGCGCCGACGAGCAGGAACGCGGCCGAGGTCGCGAACCGTTGCACCCACTGCGCCGCGGTCGCGGCGCTTGTGTCCGCGCCGAGGAAGACCTGCAGGATGAGCCGCGTGAACTCAGTCAGCCCGAACCAGAACGCGGCGAGCGACGCCGCGGTGACGAGATAGCGCATCACGCGGCGGATCGCAGCCGTGCGCGGCTTCTCGCCGCCCCACGCCGCATCCATGCGCGCGCCGCTCGCGAAGCTGATCCATGTGACCGCCGCAACGGGCAGGTAGGCCAGCGCCCATGTCCAGTCGAACGCGCCGAGCAAAGGACGTCCTGCCACCCCGTCCGGCCGGCCAATCGCGCGCAGGATGACTTGCTCAATCAGGTAGCCAAACGTCAGGAGGGTGACAAACGTCGCGAGAAGCACGCCGTCATAGCGCAGCAGCACGCGGCTGAGCGCGTTGGTTTCAGCGGGCGGATTGAACGAGGCTGCGCGGTTCGCCGCGCGCCAGGCGAAGCTTGCGAGCGGCAGGCCGACAACCAGCGCGGCCAGCGCGCCCGCGGCGGGCGTGTGCCAGCCGGTGTCGCCGCTTAAGGGGGTCATCAGTACGCGAATCAGCGCGCGGATCAACTCCGCCGCGCCGCCAAAGGCCAGCAGCGCGCCGGCCAGCGCCGCGCCGTAGGTGTACACCCGTCGCCACAGCACCGCGCCCCCGCGCTCCTGTCCCAGGTCGCCGTCCGCGCGCGCTTCCTGATGAAGATAAAACCAGTAGCCGAACGCCACTAAAGCGCCGAGTATCAGCCCAACCGGCCAGCCAATCCCTGTGCGCAGCCCGTCCAGCCCGCCGCCGAGGAATGCAATGACAACTGCGCGGACGAGCAGCCACAGTTGCGCAGCAAGGACGCCAATGACGACCAGCCGCCCGCCGTACAGGTACATTTTGCGTTCTGGCGCGGCGCGTTCGACTGCGCCCGTCATCGTCAGCGGACGCGCCTCGCGGTTCGCCATAACGATGTGGAAAACCCAGGTCGCAAGCGCGATAGCAAACAGCGCCAGCCACGGCCATGCGGCGGTGGCGAGCCAGCTATACGGCAGATCGCCGTTGACGAAGGCCGCGGCCCGCCGCGCGCCCTCGCGCCAGAGGAACATAATTAAGCTAAGAAGCGAAAGCACCAGCCCGAATAAGGCCACGCCATAAAGATAAAGCCGACGGCTACGGCTCATTACGCCGCCTCCTGTCCAAACGCGCAATGCGCA
>CAZPTI010000002.1:0-5327 GCA_964588925.1 uncultured Anaerolineales bacterium
TTTCGCGGTCTGATTCGGTTTTGTTACGATTACGAGCGACCGGGGCAAAACCGAATTTCGCGCGAAAACTTGAACCGCGGCCTGCGCTGGCAGCGGTTTGTTGTAAGACCGTATGTGGAGTATGATCAGCCCACCCGCACCCCATCGAGGAGGAAACCATGCGCTCCCCCAACCGTCACCCGGCGCCACGCTTCGCCGGCCTGCTCCTGCTCTGCGTTTTGTTGGGTCTGCTCCCCGGCTTTGCCGCGGCCCAATCGACTCCGCCCACGACCCCTGTCGTTGCCAGGGTCTACTACGGCGACAAGGCCACGCTTAACGACATCGGCGCCACGATGGACGTGTGGACTGTTGCCGCAAAGGAAGGGTACGCGGTCGTGTTGCTGCGGCCAGAGGAGTACGCCAGGCTCCAGGCCAGAGGGCTGCGGATCGAGGTCGACGCGGCGCTGACCGCGCAGATCAACGCGCCACAGACGGAAGCCGTCTCCCCCGACGCGGGCATCCCAAGTTACCCCTGCTATCGCACGGTCGAGGAGACCTACGACAGCATGGCGCAGCTTGCCGCCAGCAACCCGAACCTGCTGACGTGGACCGACACCGGCGACAGTTGGGAGAAGGTCAAGCCGGGCGGCGCAGCGGGGTACGACCTGTACACGATGGTGCTGACGAACAAGTCGGCGCCGGGGCCGAAGCCGAAGTTCTATCTCATGGCCGCAATCCACGCCCGCGAGTACTCGACCGCTGAGCTGGGCGCGCAGTTCGTCGAGAAGCTGGTAGCCGACTACGGCGTCGACGCCGACACGACGTGGCTGATCGACAACTACGAGCTCCACGCCGTCTTCCAGGTCAACCCGGACGGGCGCAAGAAGGCCGAAACCGGGCTGTCCTGGCGCAAGAACACGGACAACGACGACGGCTGCACCCAGGAGCGCGTGTCGCAGGGCTATTACTACGGCGCCGACCTCAACCGCAACAGCTCGTTCAAGTGGGACACGGGCGGCAGCGACGACAACTCCTGCGGCCAGACCTACCACGGCCCTTCCCCCGCGTCCGAGCCGGAAACGCAGCACGTCGAGCAGTACATGGCGAACCTCTTCGGCGACCACCGCGGGCCGGGCGACAACGACCCCGCGCCGCTGGACACCGAAGGCGTGATGATCACGCTGCACTCTTATGGCAACTCGGTCCTCTACCCGTGGGGGTGGATCGACACGAAGGTCGCGCCGAACGACACGGAGCTCAAGACGCTGGGGCGGAAGTTCGGCTTTTACAACAACTTCGAGGTGTGCCAGGCGGCCGACTGCTACTACATCGCATCAGGCGGCACGGACGACTACGCGTATGGCACGCTCGGCATTCCGGGCTACACGTTCGAGGTCGGCACCTCCTTCTTCCAGGATTGCAGCACGTTCCAGAACGACATCCTCCCGCGCAACCTCCCCGCGCTGAAGTACGCGTTCAAGGCCGCGCGGCAGCCGTACAAGGACCCGGCCGGGCCGGAGGCGTTCAACGTGGCGGTTTCGAGCGGAACCGTTACACGGGGCGCCAGCGTTACGCTGACAGCGAAGGCGGACGACGCGCGCTACAACAGCAACGGCTACGGCACGGAGCCGAGCCAGAACGTCATGGCAGCGCGCTACAGCATCGACACGCCCTCATGGAAGGGCGGGAGTCTGACGCCGATGGCCGCGGCCGACGGCGCGTTCAACAGCAGCGCGGAGGACCTGACCGCCAGCATCGACACGACTGCGCTGGCGCCGGGGAAACACATCGTGTTCGTCGAGGCGCAGGATGCCAACGGTCAGTGGGGCGTCCCCTCCGCGGTGTTCCTCACGGTGGAGTCGCCATGCAGCGCGCCGGTCAGCCCGAGCGACGTAAGCGAGAAGCTGAGCGACAGCAAGACCGACCTGACGTTGACGTGGACCCACCTGGCGGCCAACGACCGGTACGAGGTGTGGCGCAGCGAGAAGCCGTACTTCGCGCCGGGCGATGCGGGGTCGGAGCTGGTCAAGGACGCATCGCTCACGGGCAGCAACACGTTAAGCTGGACGGACGCCAACGCGGTCGGGCAGCCGGACGTCAACCACTACTACGTGGTGCGAGGCGCGAACACGTGCGGCGCGGTGGCCGCGCCGGCGGCCCGTTCAGGCGAGTTCGACTATACGCTTGTGAGATAGGCTCGCGCCGGGCGCGCGGGCAGGGAGTGGCGCCATGTTCGCGCGCTTGTTGATCTTTTTGGGCGTATTCTTGCCGCTCGTCGGCCAGGGCAGCCCGTTTCAGCCGGGGGAAAGCCTTGCGCGCGGGCCGTATGTCCAGAACGTGACGCAGACGTCCGCCGTGGTGGCGTGGGAGGCAGCGCAGGGCGGGCCGGCCGAGGTGCGTTACGGCGCGGGCGAGGCGCTTACGCAAACCGCGGCGGCGGACCAGGCGCAGGAGAACGGCCGGACCGTCTATCGCGCCACGCTGACCGGCCTTACGCCTGACCAACCCATCACGTACCAACTGTGGCGCGGGAACTCGCCCGTGGGGGCGCCCCGCGCCTTTGTCACCCCGCCGACGCGCGGGCCGTTTCAGTTTGCGATTGTCGGCGACAGCCGCGGCGCCAGCGAGGCCGCGCAAAAGGTCGCCGCGGCGATGACGGCGACGAAACCCGCGTTTGTCCTCCACGTGGGGGACCTGACCACGCGTGGGACGGCCGCAGAAATGGACGTCGACGTGTTCGGCGTCTATCGCGACCTCATGGCGTCCAGCCCGCTCTATCCCACCCCCGGCAACCACGACCTCACCAACGGGCCGGAACCGTACCTGTCCGCGTTCGTCCTGCCGCGCAACGGGCCGGCCGGGCTGGAGGAGCGCGCCTACTCCTTCGACTGGGGCGACGCGCACTTCGTCTCCATCGACGCGTACTCGCCGTACGCGCCCGGCTCGCCGCAGTATCAATGGCTGGAGGCGGACCTGCTCGGCAGCAACAAGCAGTGGAAGTTCGCCTTTCTGCACATCCCACTCTATAGCGCCGGAGGGCATGGCAGCGACGAGGCGCTCCGCGCGGCGCTTGCGCCGCTGTTCGAGGCCGCGGGCGTGGATGCGGTCTTCACGGGGCACGACCACCATTACGAGCGATCTGTGCCGGTTGCCGACGGACAGGCGGCGGCCGTGGGGCAGCGCGGGGTGATCTACTACGTTGTCGGTGGCGGCGGCGCGCCGCTCTACCCGGCGGGCCAGGGGTGGTGGACGGCGGCCAGCGCCAGCAGATACAGCTTCCTCTCCGCCGACCTGCGCGGGTGCAGCCTGACGCTGACCGCGCTGGATGAGATGGGCGCGGCGTTCGACAGCGTTACCATTGACAAGTGCCCGCTGAAGTGGACGCAGGTCAATCAGCCCGGCTTCGGCGAACACGCGGGGCCGTACATCGGACAGGAAGCGTTTGACCTGACCGTCTTCAAGGATCAGCTCTACCTCGGCATGGAGGGGAAGGCTTGCGCGCGCATCTGGCGCACGCAGGCGGGCGTCACGGTTCCGATCGCGCAGCAGTCCTGGGAACAGGTCGTCTCCAACGGCTTCGACGGCGCCACTGACTGCGCGGTGTTGCCGCCGACCACCGACAACGACCACATCGACAGCCTGGAGCCTTTCGGCGATTACCTGTATGCCTCGACCGCCATGCAGACGAGCGGCAGGCGCGGGACGCAGGTGTGGCGGAGCGCGACCGGCGCGGCCGGGACGTGGGAGCCTGTGAACCGGCCGGGGTTCGGCGACCCGGCGAACGAGAACTTTAAGGACATGGCGGTCTTCCAGGGGCTGCTGTGCGGCGGCACGGGCAACGGCGCGGGGGCGGAAGTCTGGTGTACGGACGGCGTCACGCGCAACCCGGTGGACCCGGAGCGCCTGCTGTGGACCCAGCGCAACATCGACGGGTTCGGCGACCGGAATAACGTGAAAGTCTGGTCGTCGGACGTGTACGGCGGCGCGCTGTACGTGGGGGTGGAGTCGGGCGCGGGCGCGGGAAGCATCTGGCGGACGCGCGACATCAACGACCCGACTGCCTGGGAGCGCGTCTTCTCGCCCGACGCAGCCGGGTTCGACCCGCAGATCAGCCAGTCGATCCGCCGGGTGGACGTGTTAGCGCATCTTGACGCGGGGAGCGGCGCAGGCATCTATATCGGCTTCGCCATTCCGGGCGCAGGGAGCCAGGTGTGGCGCAGCAGCGCGGGCAACCCCGGCACGTGGGAGCCGGTGGTGAAGGACGGCTTCGGCTCGCGGACGTCCGGCCGGTTCATCTCCGACGCAGCCACAGCTTTCGATGGGTGGTTGTACGTTGCCACGCTGGACGAGGCGAAAGGCACGGCGATCTGGCGCACGGCGGATGGCATCCGGTGGGAGCAGGCTGCGCCGTCCGGCTTCGGCGCCAGCGCCACTTTCGCCGCCGAGCTCGCGCCCTTTGCGGGGCGGTTATATGCCTGGACGAGCGACTATTCTGCCGGACAGGGCGTGTGGCGCGGCGAGCCAGCCGGGAATTAATCAGAAATTCATTTGACAAGGGTACTCTCAAACCGATATACTTGTCGTAACGACGCGCATTTATCATAGAATGCGCGTCTTCGCGATACGCCAGCTGCGCCTTGCGCCAGACGCTCTGCCACTCACGCATGGTGTATCTCCGCCGTGCGCGCATCAGACGTCTGGCGCGCTTGTCTGTGAGGCTATGGATGATCTGGACCCGTACAGTCGCCACTCATGCGCCGGTTCTTTCGCCGGTTCGCTCCGCCCTTCGCCGCCGCGTAACCGCTTCGCTTTCCGCGCTGCTCCTGATTGCCCTGGTGCTGGCCCCGGTGGCCGCGCAGGCCGCGCCCGCGCCGGCGCGGACAAGCCAGGCCGAGGCCGCGGCTGCGCTAACGCGCATTCGCATCGGCGTGCTGAAGGACGGGATCACCGTCGTCCGCCCCGCCGATCTGTCCGCTGCGGGAATCGATGCCGCAACGCTCGATCCCCGCACCTTCGCCATGACCAGCCTGGGGCAGTCGGTCGCGATTTACGTGACCGGCGAAAGCGACGGCAAGTTCGACGGCAGCGACGCGGTCTATTTCTTCGGCCAGAAGTTCCGCGGGCCGGAGATGGATCAGAAGTACACAGACGAGCGCGTGTACTGGCTGGAAGCGGGGGGCGTGCCAGGGCCGCGCATGGCGAGCGCGCCAGCTAATCCGCAATTCGACCGGACGCCCCCGGCGGACGTGCTAACGACGCTGCGCGCTGAGGTCAACCTGCAATGGTGGACGCTGCACACGCTGTTGCTCGATACGCAGGACACGTGGTTCTGGGCACGCAGCCAGCCA
>CAZPTI010000002.1:5427-6704 GCA_964588925.1 uncultured Anaerolineales bacterium
CGCGAGTTCAAGGCGTTCCAGGGGCAGATGGATTTCAAGGCGGAAGCCGCGGGCGTCCAGGAATACGAGGTGAGCGGCTGGGAGAGCGGACCGGTGGGGGTTTGGGACGTCACCAATCCGAACAAGCCGCTGCGCCTGACGTTGAGCGGGCCGCTCAACAACCGCCTGTTCCTGCCCCTGACGCAGCTTGGGGCCGCCGCGGCGCCGGCCGCGCAGCAGGCGACCGGGCCGCTGTCGGTGCGCTTCCGCGCGACCGGGGCGGTCGGGTCGCGATACTGGCTGCAATCCAACGCGACCATCAGCTCGCCCGCATCCATCCGGCTCCGGCCGCCGACCGGGCTGCGCGCAGCGACGAACCGGTATGACACCGTGATTGTTGCGCCGTCGTACCTGCTGGCGTCGGCCCAACCGCTGGCGCAGTGGCACGAGGCGAACGGGCGACGGGCGCTGATCGTGGATGCGCAGGACGCGTATGACGAATTCAACGAAGGCATCTACCATCCGAAGGGCATCCAGAACCTGATGAAGTTCGCGGCGAACAACTGGCAGAAGCCCGCGCCGCAATACCTGACGTTGGTGGGAGACGGCCACTTCAATTTCAAGGGATATAACCCGGCGCAGTACCCGCCACAGCCAAACCCGATCCCGCCGTATCTGGCCTGGGTCGATTACTGGCAGGGCGAGGTGCCCGCGGACGCGCTGTTCGGCGACATCAACGGTGACGGCGCACCCGAAATCGCAGTGGGGCGCTTGCCTGTTAATACGCCGGTCGAGGCGCAGGTGGTCATTCAGAAGATCGTCAACTACGATCAGGGGACGCGCAGCGCGGACTGGCAGAAGCGCGGCCTGTTCGTAGCAGATAACGCGGATTCGGCGGGCGATTTCCCCGGGGTCTCTGATGAGATCATCGAGTACTACACGCCATCAGACCTGCAACCAACCAGGGTTTATCTACCGCCCAACTCGTCCGATCCGACCACACAGAATGCGCAGGTGCAACAAACCCGCGCGGCGCTTGCTTCCACGCTCCAATCGGGCGTGTTGATGGTGCAGTACGCGGGTCACGGCGCGCCGGAACGGTGGGCGCACGAATACCGGACGGACATTCCGGGCGACACGGCGGGCATCTGGCGGACCAGCGACATCGCCCAGCTCCAAAACGGCTCCCGGCTACCGCTCATGATGACGTTCAACTGCCTGGACGGCTACTTCATTCATCCGTCGCCGTCGACGTTCAGCATGGCCGAGTTGATGCTGCGCCTGTCCGGCGGCGGCTC
>CAZPTI010000002.1:6804-14146 GCA_964588925.1 uncultured Anaerolineales bacterium
GCGCTGCGGTTGCCGGCCCAAGGTGCTCAGTAATGATTCGAAGCAAAGCATTGCCCCGGCGTATCCGGGCTTCCGCGTTCTTTGTTGCTCTGGCGCTGCTCATTGCCCTCGCGCTGCCCGCGCTGGCGGCCGTGACGCTGACCGAGTTCACGGCGACCCCGCTGCCGGACGGGACGATTCGCATCTACTGGGCCGCGGCGACCGAGCTTGACACGGCGTCGTATCAGCTATTCCGCGCAGAAACGACGTCGCCGGCTGGAGGCTGGGGCGCGCCGATCTGCCAGAAGGTGGCGGGTGGGAGCCTGTCGCCGGCCAGCTACGAGTGCATCGACCCTAACGTTACGCCGGGCGTCACCTACTATTACATGCTCAGCGACATCTCGGTGCAGGGCGTGGCCGGGCAGAACGGGCCGGTTGAAGCGCGCGTGCCGGTGGCAGGAGAGACGCCGACCAATACGCCCAGCCCGACGCCGACGCTGAACTTCAACATCCCGACGATCACCCCGGGGCCGGGAGTGCCGGTTTCAACAGCAACGCCGACGACCCCGCCGCCAACGGCAACACAACGCTTCACGAATACGCCCGTGGTTGCGCCGGTTGGCACGCCGGTGTTGAGCTCGCCGACCGCAGTCATTGTTGCCGGGCGCGCCACGGCGACCCGGTTGCCCGGCGCGTCGCTTGCCACGCCCACCGGCCAGCCGCAGATTCCGACGGTCCCGCCTGTCGCCGTCGTTCCTACAGTCGCGGTTGTGGCTGCCGCACCTCCAACCGAGACGCCCACTATTACCGTGGTAACGCAGGCGCCGGGCGCCGGGGCCGAGACCGCAACCCCGGTCCCCACGCGCGAAGTGACGCCCATCATCTTTGCCGCGTCCGAGACGCGCGAGGCGGAAACGCTCTCCTCCGTCGAAACGGTGGCCGCGCAGGGAAGCCGGAACATGACCCCGGCGCTCGCCATTGGCGGCGGCCTGCTCGGGTTGGCCGGGATTGCCGCGGCTGCGCTGCTCTTCCTCAAGTCGCGCAAGGGTTAGGGAATGGGGGCGCTGCTTTCCGTGGCGAATTGCCGCCGCCGGATCGCGCCGGTCGTTCTGGCGCTTGCGGTTGGGTTAGCGGCGTGTTCTTCGCCCCCGCCGCCGCCCCAGGGCGCCGTGGCTGCGGTGAAACTGGCTGTCGACGTGGATGGCGCGTACGAGGTGAGCGCGGCGGCGTTGCGCGAGGCAGGATTTGACCTCTCCGGCGCGACAAAAGACGCGCTCAGCCTGACTGCTGGAGGCGGGGCCGTTCCGTTTGAGCTGGTCGGCAAGGGCAAGGATGCGGCGCTGCGTTTCGAGGGGCTGCGCCTTGCGCCCGATGCTTATACACCCCGCAATATCTACTGGCTGCGCCGGGGCGAGGCAGCGGCTGAGCAAGCATCCGCACCGCAGGCGGGCGCGGCACAGGCGGGCGCGCCCCAGGCCACCGCGACGCCCTCCGGGCCGCAACGGATCACGGTGCGCCTCGAAGAGGACCTGCAATACGACACGATGGCCGATGCGGCCATTGACCGATGGTACTGGCAGAGCCTCTTTGCGCCGGCCACAACGCAGATCCCGTTCAAGGCCGAGCGCGTTGCGCCGGGCGAGGGCGAGCTGCGCGTCTATGTCGTCGCGAGGTCGTCTGCGCCGGTCAACCCGGATCATCGTCTGCTGCTGTCGCTCAACGGCGCGTTGATCCACGATGCGCCGTGGGACGGACATGGCCCGAAGCTGATCACCGCGGACATCCCGGCCGGGATTTTGAAAGAGGGCGAGAACACCCTGACGATCGAAGCGCCGGGCGACACGGGCGCGCCGGCGGACCTGACGCAGCTTCAGTGGGTCGAGATAGATTATCCCGCGTCTGCTGACGCCAAACCGGGAACGCCGATGCCGGTCGCAGCGATCACGCCCGTTCGCGCCAGCAGCCTGCCCGATTGGCCGGGGGGCGCGGACCTGGTGATCGTCACCGCGCCGCAGTTTCGCGAGGCGCTGAAGCCGCTCGTCGAGGCGCGGGAGAAGCAGGGGCTGCGCGTGGCGGTGCTGGACGCGGAGCAGGTGTACGACGCGTTCTCGTATGGGCGGACCGATCCGGCGGCAGTCCAGGCGCTGATGCGGCATGCGCGGGAGAAGTGGGCTGCGCCGGCCCCGCGGTATCTCCTGCTGGCCGGGGATGCCAGCTATGATCCGCTCGGACACTTGAAGGGCGCGGAGGCGGACGTGATCCCGACGCGCGCGGTGCGGACGGCTTTCTCCGGCTGGACCGGGTCGGACGTGTGGTATGCGCTGCCGGACGACGGCGCGACGACGCCACCGGCCTTTGCCGTGGGCCGCTTCCCCGCGCAGACCGCAGAGCAGTTATCCGCGATGGTGCGCAAGACGCTGGCCTACGAGGCGGAGAGTGGAGACCTGGGCTGGCGGTCGAAGGCGCTGCTGGTGGCCGACAACGATGAGCCCGGCTTTGCGGAGGAGACGACGGCATTCGCGGGCGAGCTGGGCGGGGCGCAGAGCCAGTTAGTGACGATCGACGGGGATGGCGCGAACGCGCGCGAGGCGCTGAACCAGGCGTTCGCGGACGGCGTCGGACTGGTCGGCTACTTCGGGCATGGCAGCGTGACGCTGTGGGGGAAAGAGGACGTTTTCGACGTGGAGGCGGCGGGCAAGCTGCGCAACGCGCGGCTGCCGATTGTCTTCACCGTGACCTGCCTGAGCGGTTTCTTCGAGCACCCGACGACCGTTTCGCTGGGGGAGACGCTGGTGAGGCAGGCGGACGGGGGCGCGGTGGCGGCGCTCGTGCCCAGCAGCGCGGCCGTGCTGACCGACCAGCGGCTGCTGGCCGATGGGCTGGCGAAGGCGCTGGCGAATCCCGCGCCGCGGACGCTCGGGGACATTGTGCTGGAGGCGCAGCAGAGCCTGCCGCAACAAGAGGGCGGCGTGCGCGACATCCTGCTGACGTTCAATCTGCTCGGAGACCCTTCGCTGATAATTCAGCGGTAGTTAGCTTTAGCCACAGAGGACACAGAGGGCGCAGAGGGATGGCGAGACAAATTTCGCCACCCCTCTGCGCCCTCTGCGCCCTCTGCGGCTAAAACCCTACTTACAGGAGTTCAGCACGTCCGGCTGCGGGAAGAGGGTGCGCGCGTCCACCGCGTGCGCCCAGAAGTTGCTGTAGCTCGTCGCCCCGTCGACGCTCACCCAGAAGGTCATCCGATTGAGCGAATCGTTTGCGGGGGTGACGTCGACGTCGTTGAAGTCCCACGCGAGGAAGCGCACGCCGTTCGCGCCGGTGATGCTGCGCGGCGCGCCGATCAGCCCCACGCCCGGCGCGCGCTCCGGCTCATTGTTCAGGCTCCAGTGCAGGCGGACCGTGGGCGACCAGGTAGATGCGGGGGCGATGGCCTGCATCGTTCCCGGCGTGAAGAGGTAAGCAGTGATGTTGGCAAGCTGCGCCTGCTGCGGCGGCAGGTTGTCGTGCGGCCAGACGATCTGGATGCGGGCGTCAACCGCGCGCTGCGGGAGCAGGGTGCTGGAAGTCGGCACGTCCTGCTGCGGGAAGAGGGTGCGCGCGTCCGCTGCGTGCGTCCACACATTAGCCAGCGTCTTAACGCCATCGACCGTGGCCGTGAAGGCGATCTTGTTGGCCGGGTCTTTGGCATGCGAGACGTCCACGTCGTTAAAGTCCCACACGGGGAACGTGCGGCCCCCGCTGCTGAACATGCGCTTCTGCCCGATGCCCACCTGGCGCGCGGGCTCGTTGTCCTCCGCGGCCCACAGCCGCACAACCGGATTCCACGCGCACGGAACTGAGTCGAGGAGCGAACGCGCGCCGGCCGTCCCGTCGCCGGCCAGGAGATAGACGGTGATGTTGGCGCGGTCCGCTTCCTCCACCCCCACCCCGCCGTGCGGCCAGACGATTTCCACCTTTGCCCGAACGACGGAGGGGGTCGGGGTTGCCGTTGCGACGGCGGTCGCGCGCGGAGTGGGAGTCGGCGCAGTGGTGGCGGTTTGCGTCGGGAGGCGTGTGGGCGCGCGAGTTGGCGCGCGGGTGAAGGTTGGCGGTGGGGTGAACGTGCGCGTACGAGTGGGCGTGACGGTCGCGACGACCTGTTCCAGCGCGGCGGTAGGCGTGATGCGGGCGGCGCAGGTCGAATCGTCGAAGAAGGAGACGCTGTTGGCCGCGAGGTTGGCGACGGCAACGCGGTTGTTCCATACGGCGAGGCCCTGCCCGCCCTGCGCGCCGCCCTGGGCGGGCAGGGGCAAGGCCGAGACGTCGCCGCTGTCCGGCTCGATCACGTAGAGCGCGTTGTTCTGCGCGTCGACCGCGTAGATGCGGCCCGTGCCCTCGTTGACGGCGACAGCATAGGCCGGGCCGGGCAGGTCGAAGCGGGCGGCGGGGGTCAGGTCGGGCAGACGGAGCGCAACCAGCGCGCCGCTTTCGCTGCCCACGTAAAGCAGGCGGCGCAGGGGATCGTAGCCGATGCCGCGCGTGTCAGACGCGCCTGCGGAGGATTGACCGAGCAGCTTGCCGTCGCGGTCAAGCCGCGTGATGACGCCGTTGAGGTGGAGGACGTAGGGGCGGGCCTCCGCGACGATTACGGTGACGGGCAATGGCGGGACTGTTGTCGTGCGCAGTACGCGAGCCGACGCCAGGTCAATTACAGAGACGGTGCTGTCTTCAAAGTTAGCCACATACGCGCGGCCGTCCGCGGCGGCAACACCCCACGGCAGCGCGCCGGTCGCGAGCGTCGCTGTAGACGCGCCGGTCGCCGCGTTGCGCAGCGTGACCGTGCCGCGGTCGCGGTTGCTGGTGAGCATCGTATCGCCCCATACGGCGATGCCGTTGGTGCGGCCGGGGCTGTCGGGCGTCTGCCAGATGCGGTTGAGTGTGGAGGGGCTAATCAGCGCGACTTCGCTTGACTCGAACTGGGCGACATAGAAGCCGCGGGCCGACGCTGCTACGGCGCGGGGGGCGGCAAGCGAGATCGCACCCACGCTGGTCGGGAGGCAGGCGGAGGCGGGCGCCTGCGGTGAAGGCAGCGTCGGCAATGGGATGGGCGTATCCGACGGCGCAGGTGGACGCGTTGATGTGGCGGCAGCGGTTGGGATGGGAGTGCGAGTTGCCGTCGGGGTTGGCGTGGCAGATGGCGCGACCGGCGGAGGCGTCGAGGGCGGGGCAGACGCGACGGGAGTCGCAGAGGGTGGGGCAGTCGGCGACGCGGGCGCGATCGTCGGTGAAGGGGTCGGTGTGGCGGTCAGCGCAGGGGTGCGCGTGACCGTGGGGGTCGGGCCGGGCGGCTGCGTCGGAGATGGGGTGGGCGTGAACGGCAGACCCTTTGGCACGGTCACGAAGACCTCGTGCAGGTACTCCGCGCCAGTTCCATCGTTGCTGATACGTATGAACGTATCGTCGGCAAGAGTGTTGCCGATGACCGTATCGACCGGCCACGAATCGCGTTTCCAGACGCCCGTCCCCTGCTTCTGGACAGTATGACGCAGCGGCTGGCCGGCAGGTCCGGCGAGGGTGACGTCAAATGAATCGCTGCCCGCGTCAAGGTAGGAGACGCTCACTTGCGCGGGCGCATCGTAGCCGAACGCGGGCCAATCGCCGCTGACCGCGATGCGCCACGTGACGCCGGGGTCGAGGCGGCGGGCCTGGCGGTTGAAGAGGCGCGTGTAGAGGTCGGACGTGGCGGCCGGGGTCGGGAGGGGCGCGCCTTCGCACGCGGGGATGATGTTGAAATTGCCGGGCCGGGCAGTCACTGTGGCGTTGGCAGCGCGCGCCGCCTTCGTCAGAGCGGGCGAACAGGCCTGCGGCGCCTCTTCCGGGTTCAGCAGGCGCAGGTATTTGCCGAAGTCGCCGATGGAGCCAGACAGGCCGTAGCCCTCGGCGAAGTCATAGGTGGGATATTCGCGGTCGCGGAAGACCAGCCAGGCGCGACGCTCGGAGGCGAGCCAGTAGTCGACGACCTCCCACATGGGCGCGGAGAAGCTGGCGCGCCACGGGCTGTGGTACAGAATGAAGTTTCCGCCGTTGCCCGCGCCGCTGAGCACGGTCCAGTACATGCCCTCGACGCTCGGCTGGTGCGCGTCGTACTCGAACGCCATCGGGTAGCCGAGCTCGCGCAGGGTGCGGCCGACGGTCCAGGCGTTCCACTTTGTGAGGCGGTTGCCGGGCCGCTCGTCGACGTCGGGGCGGTCGATGTTGAGGTTGTTCATGGAGACGCCGATGGGGCGGCCGGGCCACTGATCCTCGTAGAGCCAGCGGCGGAAGGACTTGCCGCTGATGTTGCTGCACGGCGGCACATCAACCATCGACACGACGGCCTTGTCGGGGAACGCGCGCAGCGCGGCCTCCGACAGGTCGCGGACGAAGGCGGTGAAGTCGGAGCAGGAGACGGTTTTCTCGTGCTCGGCCAGGAGCGCGGCGTTGGCGTCCGTGATACAGGAGAACTGATCGCGGCCCGTGGGCGGGACGACATCCCAGAAGGACTGACAGGGGACGACGGGCTGGCTCTCGCCCTGCACGCCCACATATATGCGCACTGCTGCGATCTGCGGATTGCTGTTGTAACGCGCGCCCGCGGCCTGGATGAACTCGATCATCCGCTGCTTGAACTCCCCGCCGTAACGAATCGACTGGTACCACTGGCCCGAGGGCCCCTGGAAGGTGAAGCGATATGCGTCGTTTTGCATCCACGGCGGGAGGTGCAGGCGCATAAAGGGGTTGTCTTCGGTTCCCGGCGCGCCGCGGCCTGCGGTGTTGTACCAGCGGCTGCCCGTGTCGGAGAAGGAGGCGGGCAGGGTGAAAATGACCGGCTGCGGGATAACCTCGCCGTCGGGCAGTGTGACTTTGCGCTGCGCGGCCTGCGATAGGCACGCGTCATAGGCAGACCAGTCGATGCTCCTCTGCCGCTCCCAGACGCCCTTTGCGCCCACGTCGCCGCCCGAGCCGAGGTAGGTGAGACAATCGAAGCCGAGGAGCTGGCTGCCGCTGCCGGCCGCGTCGCCCGGTTCACGCGCAGGCGGCACGGCAAGTCCCGCGCTGCCCCAGGCAACGTAGAGGCCGGGAACCGCCGGAACGGACAGCGGCTTGCTTTCGGGCTGCGGCGTTCCGATGGGCGAGCCGGTGGGCCGCGGGGGGACAGGCTGAGTCTGGCAGGCGGCGAGCGCGATGACAATCAGCAGCAGGACCAGCCCCGCGACAAGGGGGCGCGGCAGGCGATGTCTCACAGGGCGTTCTCCGGGCGTTAGTGTTACTAGAATATCATATTACATTCTGTTTTTCAAGTGCGAGCTTGCGCCGAGGGCTGAAGCCCTTACTACGAACC
>CAZPTI010000002.1:14246-16435 GCA_964588925.1 uncultured Anaerolineales bacterium
GCGGCGCGCAAGGAAGGCGTTTTTCTCCATCATTGGTTTCTGAGGTATCATGGGTGTCTGAACGAAGCAGGAATTTGCGCTTGAGAAAACTCGCCGGCCTCCTCGTCGTGACGATCGTGATGGTTTTCCTGTACGGTCGGATCGACTACACGACAGCGCCCTACAACACCTGGGATCTTGCGTCTTACCGTGTCATGGCGGAGGCGGCGCCGCGGATTGCGACGGACGTGTGTCAGCCGCCAGCTTACCGGCTGCTGGGGCCGTACCTGGCCGGGCTGCTGCCCCTGCCTGATCCCACCGCGTTCTACCTGTTGGCTGTGGCCGCGTCCATCCTCCTGGCGCTGCTGGCGTATCGGCTGTTTCGCGAGCTGGGGCTGACGGCGTTTGTCGCTGCGTTCACGGTCATTCTGTTCACGTTCAACCGGTTCTGGTTCGGGCTGACGGTCTGGAATTTCTTTCAACTCAACGACCTGCTGTCGTTGATCTGGATCGTCCTGGCGTTCCTGGCGCTGTTCCGGCAGAAGTGGGGCTGGTTTGGCGCGGTGCTGCTGCTCGGCGCATTCACGCGCGAGACTGCGCTGCTGATGATTCCGGTCGCGCTGGTGTATTTATGGGAGCGGAAGGAGCTGCGCGGGCAGTGGCTGCGGCTGGCGGTGGCGGCCATTCCAGCGGTGGCCGCGTTCATCCTGATCCGCGCGCTGGTCCCTGCGCCGTGCGGCAAGTCGCTGCTCACACAGCTTGCCGCGCACTCCGGCTCGATCCTGTCGCCTGAGAAGATTTTCCGCCTGACCATCTATTCTTATGCGCCGTTCAGCCTGCTGCCGCTGGTGTTTCTCGGCACGACCGTGGCTTATTTCAAGCAGCGGCCGCACGCGTTCGCGCTGCTGGCGCTGGTGTTCCTGAGCACGCTGTTCGGGTTGTCGTTTGATGAACGGCTGATGGCGCCGGCATTCGTGGCGCTTTATGCGCTGGTCGGGCTGGTTATGCAGCGGGCGGTTGACGATGGGCGCAGGGGAATGCCGCTGCTTGTTGCCGCGGTCGGTGGCGGTTTTCTGGCAAGCCTGCACCATACGGTGGCGCGCTTCCCGCTGCCCGACCGGAGCTGGACGATTGCGCTGTCGATGGGCAGCCTGGTCATCGTGACCGCAGTTGCGCTCATTTACCGGCTGAGGCGCGGGCAGCCGGGGCAACCGGGCGCCGTGGGGCGCGAACCGCATCTTTCTAACGAAGCTGGAAAGGACCTCTGAGTCATGTACGCATATTTCGGTCATCACCGCTGCGCAACCCTGTGGACCGCGGCGATCGTGCGGGCGATGTGCCGTGAGCTGGGCATCACCGTGGCGCAGGAAGACCGCTACGAGAAGCTGCCCGATGGGCTGGGGGCGAACGACTTCCTGATCCACCTGAACGCAACACAGGGCATCGTGGAGCAGCTCGCGAACCGGCCGTACAAGGCGTTCCACGTCATTCGCGACCCGCGCGATATCCTCGTTTCATCCTATTTCTCCGACAAGTACTCGCATCCAGTGTACCGGAAGGAGTTCGAGCAGTTTCGCGACACGCTGAACAACATGGAGTTTGACGAAGGGCTGGCGCTGGAGCTGGAGCGGCGGACCGCGGAGTTTGAGGCGCTGGCGAACTGGAATTACAGCAATCCGAACGTGCACGAAACGCGGTACGAGGTGCTGACGGTGAAGCCGGCTGAGGAGTTCGGCAAGATCCTTAAGTTCCTGGGGATTCCGAGCTACGAGGCAGGCGCGGCGCCGCTGATGGACCGGGCAAAGCTGTCGTTGAACAAGGGACTGCGCCGCGTGAAGCTCGGCGGGCTGAAGGTGAACGGCATCCCGCGCGAGTTCCTCGACAGCGTGATCGAGAAGCAGGCGTTCCAGAAGCTGGCCGGGCGCAGCAAGGGGCAAGAGGATCAGAAGAGCCATTACCGCAAGGGCGTGGCGGGGGACTGGGTCAACTACCTGCACGGCGCGAACAAGGACCAGTTCAAGCAGCGGTGGGGGCAGTTGTTGGTCGACCTGGGGTACGAAAAGAACCTCGACTGGTAGGCCGTGCGCGTTTAGTTTTGGAGCGAGAGGCATCCTTCGTCGCCGTTTGACGCCGCGCCGGGTGCCTCGCGCTCCCCAACTAACTGGGGCCGGAGCGCCCGGGCGCCTCGCGAAACCGCATGATAAGGGGGC
>CAZPTI010000002.1:16445-34903 GCA_964588925.1 uncultured Anaerolineales bacterium
GGGGTACGAAAATAACCTCGCCTGGTCGGCCGTGCGCTTTACTGTTGTGGAGCGAGAGGAATCCTTCGACTCCTTTACACACCGCTCAGGATGCCTCTCGCTCCAAAACTAAATGGGCACTGAGCGACCGGGAGCCTCGCTAAACCGAATGAAAAGGGGACAGACCCGCGCGGGCCTGTCCCCTTTTGTTATGGGGCGCGCAGCACGAACGGCAGGTAGAGCTTGTACGGCAGGTTCGACTTCATGCCGAACGAGAGGTTTTCGATCCGCGCTAGGTTGTCCGGCAAATGCACCATTAGCTTGCGCGGGGTGGTTGGCAGGAGGCCGGGCGCGTCGACGAGCGCCAGCGTGTACTGGCCGGCCGCAACGCGCGCGAAGTAGAAGGCGCCCAACGGCCCGGTGGTGGCGTTCATCACCGTTTCCTCGACCACTGCTTCCCCGCTCCCACTGACCTGCGCCAGCGTGAGTTTAACACCGCCGATGCCCGGCTCGCCATTGTCGAGCGCGCCGTTGCCGTTGCGGTCGAGCCAGACACGGCCGCCGACCGCGGCGCCCGGCGTCACCGTGACGGTCGGTGAAGGCGTGCGCGTGGGCGGGGGCGTGGGTGTTTCGCTTGCCTGGAGCGTGGGGCTTGGCGTGAGCGTGATCGTTGGCGTCGGTGTCAGGCTGGCAGTGGGCGTGACGGAGGGCGTCGGCGAAGGCGTCAGCGTCGGCGTCACGGAGGGCGTGGAGGACGGCGTGGGCGAGACGGTCGGCGTGGCAGTTGCGGCCGAGCCGTAGAGCGCGCCGAGCGCCAGCTTGCCGAAGTCCTGCGGCGCGCTGTTGGTGCTGGCGCCCTCCCAGACCATGTGGTTGTCGACGTTGCTGTCGCGCTTGCCGCCGTCATCGTCGTCGTTCAGGCCGATGGTGAAGCCGAGAAGCTTGCCCTCCGCGAGCGCGCCGGCCGAGAGGTAGGAGACCGGAATGGCTAACTCTACGTCGTAGCCGCCTGTCCGCTGCCTGACGGCCAGCTTGAAGGTTGCGCGGACGTCTGCGGCGAGGGCGGCGCCGAAGTCGGTAAGATCGCCGTCCGCGGTGACGGTGAACTGGTGATCGTCGGGCTGAGAGGCAACCTGATCGTTCGCGCCGTCGATGCCGAACTCGATGCTGTCGTCGTTCCACACCTCGGGGCTGTCCGAGTAGAGCTTCTCGTCGCTGATGGACGCGGCGAAGTAGAGATAGCCGACATCCCAGAAGCTGCGCACGTCGGCGGAGAGGTCGCTGGTCGACGGGTTGGCCTGGAAGCGGACGGTTTCCGCCGTGCCGGTTTTGACGGAGATAAATTCGGGCTGCGTCCACTCGCTCAGGTTGCCGTCAACGACTGGCGCGGCGGCTACGTTGCGGCTCGTCAGGGAGCGCACCGCGAAGGTGGGCGTGGGCGACGGCGTCGAGGTGGCTGTGGCAGCCGGAGTGCGCGTCGGCGTGTTCGTCGGCGCAGTCCCTGGCGTGGGTGTGCGCGTCGGTGTGGCCGTCACCGGTTTAGGCGTGATGGTCGGCGTCCACGTGGGCGGCGGCTTCGTCTGTTCGTAGTAGTCGATCTGCAAGTAGGGGCGCAGGGAAACGTCGGTGTGCTCGCTCGAATAGAAGTAGAACTGCGCGTTGCGGTCGCTGATGCCTTTCAGCAGCACGCCGTAGTTTGCCGCGGAGCCGTCCACCCATTTTTGGGCTAACCCCGTGATGTTGATCTTGCCCCAACCGCTCGTCTGATTAAGATCGATGCTGCCGGATGCGGTGGCTTCGCGGTCGTTCGGCCCCATTGCGCCTGGCTGCTGCCACGAAACGGATGAACTCGCCTTGTTCCACGTCGCAGTATTCTCGTCCCAGCTTCGCAACAAGCGGTGCGCGCCCAGATTGAGCGGGATCGCGTAGGAGGTCGAGCCGCCGAAGTGGTAGACGCCGAGCGTGGCAGTGACTACTTTGGAGTCCGCGGGCAGAGATGAGAGGTCGAAGCGCAGCAGGCCGAACATCTTGTCGGGGTGGCCGACCCATATGCGATCTTCCGCGCCTGTGTTCTTGTCGACCGACCACGAAGTCAGGTAGGCGTCGACCAGCCCGTTATAGCCGTCCGCGCCAGGGCGGAGGATGAGCGTCTTGGGTTTGTCCGGCGTGGCGACCACGTCCACCATGTGGATAATCTCGTCGCCGTCACCTGCGGCGTAGATGCGCAGGTCGCTGCCCATGCGGCTGCCGCCGCCGGGCATGCCGTTGCCAAAGCGCGCGGCCGTGATGTTGAAGACGGCATCCTTCCAGGTCTTGGTGTTGCCCTTCTTGATCCGCCCGGCGACCAGGTCCGTGCCCGTCGTTCCGTCGTAACGCAGCTCGAAGTAGTCGGCACCCTGGTCGTAGTACGTGACCGTCACGGTGGCCTTGCTGCTGCCGCCATAGGCGTACTGATCGTCGATGTCGAAGTACATGCTGTGGTTGCCGGTGGCCTGGTCGGTGCGGCGCGTGTAGCGGCCCTCTGCGGCGGTCCCAACGTTCCACAGCGGGACGGTTTTGCCGCCGGGCGCGGCGTCGTTCTGATAGAGGTAGAACTCGTAGTTGCCGTAGTCGGGGAACCAGTCGAACTCAGTCTCGCGAAGGGCCGTCCAGACGCCTGGCGTGTTCTCGGTGGTCTTGCCGAGGTACTTCTCAGAATACTCAAGCAGGTCGTTGCGGTCGGTCTGGGATACGAGCTGATAGCTCAGGTTGAGGAAGTCGGCCTTCTTGTCGAGGCCGTTGTAGATGCCCCACATGGTGTTGGTGCGGCCCTTCATGCTCTCGTCAACTTCGGAGCCTTCAAAGGCAACCGCGACCTTGTCACCCCACGCAGCGAGGGGGTCGTACTGGCCCGACTGGTAGATGCTGAGCGTGGGATCGGTGATGTAGGCGTCGCCGCCGGCGTCGGGCTTGAGGCCGTTGTGCTTGAGACCGATGCCCTTTGACGCGGCATAGTCGGAGGCTTCCTTGACTTCGGTGCGCTTGAGGTAGCGTGGCGCGTACTGGAGAAAGAGCTGCTTGGTGGGGAACGCGCTCTTGTACTGGTCCACCGACCACTTGTCGTGCGCGACCCACATTTCGCTGGTTAGCCCGGCGGCCTGGAGGCACTCGTCGTGTTTGTCTTCGGCGGGTGTGGTCTCGCCGAACATGCCGACGGAAATCTCGACCCAGGCGACGCGCGAATCTTTGTTGTAGCGTGCGCCGAAGGCCTTCACCAGCTTACTCCAGTTGTCCTTATACGCTGCATCCCAGTAACGCGGAATCTCCGTGCCGCTGCACTTGAGGACGATGGAGGGGTATTTCTGCTTGAGGTGGGCGGGGACGCCCGAGCCGCCGCAGCATTCGCCGTCATAGGGGTTAATCGCGATCGCTGCGCGCTTGCCCTTGGCAGCTTCGTTTGCGATGAACGTATCGATCGGGGACCAGTTGTAGGTGTTCGCGGCGGTCTCAATCTTGAACCACTGCCAGACCTGGTGGCCGCCGACGAGGTGATACTTGTCCTTATCGTAGTTGTAGTGATCGAGGAAGACATAGTTGCCCGGTGGCTGCGCTTCCGGGTTGGTGAGGACCTGCATCTTATAAGCTTGCGTGTTAGTTGGGAGGATTAGCGCAAGCAGAATTGCAGTCAGCAGGCCAAGGGTATAGAGCCGTGCTCGCATTGGTTCTCCTGGTGTTGGACGTCGAGAGCGATGAGACTGAGCCGCGCGACTTGTCGGCAAACGCAAAGGCCAGTGTGGGGCAAACCGCAACTGGTCTTTGACTGAAGAGGATATTCTGTTTCTATCGCATTACAACGGGGACGCGGGTCAGCGGATGCGCCCCTTGACGGGCAAAACCGAAATTAACCGGCGTGCTCGGCGTTCAACACGACTGGAATTGTCGCGCAGAGGACCTTGAGGTCCAGTAAGAGAGAACACCGGTCGATGTACTCAAGATCGAGGGTGACGATCTCGTCGAAGCTCAAGCCGCTGCGGCCATGCACCTGCGCCCAGCCGGTCAGACCGGGGAGCACTGCCAGTCGCATGCGATGGCGGTCGGTGTATAGAGCGGTCTCGTAATCCATCGTGGGCCGCGGGCCGACCAGGCTCATGTCGCCCTTTAAAACATTCAGAAACTGCGGCAACTCGTCGAGGCTCGTCTGGCGGAGCCACCGGCCAACGCGCGTAATCTTGTGCCCGTTGGACGCGGGCTTGTAGACAACTCGACCATTTTCGTCGGTGGAAGCGGAAACAGGCTGGCCGTTGATATAGGCCTCAGCGAACTTGCGGTGCTCCTGGGTGTGATCCACGCCGTTGGTCATGGAGCGGAACTTGTAGAAGCGGAACGGACGACCGCCCTTGCCGGTGCGATTCTGGATATGAAAAACCGGGCCTGGAGTATCGAGCTTGATCGCGGCGGCGATCAGAGCCATAAGCGGCGCGGCCAGAATCAAAACGATGGCGGAGATAAGAACATCGATTAACCGCTTGGAAACCGGATAGAGGACTTCCCTGGACCAGCAGGCCATCCGCGAATTGCAATTGTCGCGCGTAATTCTTTCACGCGCAAAGCCATCAGCCGACCACCAGGTGTACTGAGTGCGTTGATTGAGCATGCGGTGGGTGCCTTTCCCTTGCGACCAGGAGGACGTCCCCGCCTGGGGCGGCCTCGTTCGGGACTCTGCAGGTGCGCAAGGTTCTATGGAGTCGATCTCAGCGCAATGGTAAGCTAACATGGCACCGTGAAAGAAGCGTGTAACTCAGCCCCTCCGAATATGAACAAAAATACATAATTGATCATTGGAGCGGCAGGGCGTACGAAATGATCAACTGAGGCCGGAAGTTGCCGTTGCCTTCGCGACTGACAAAGCGCGTCTCGACGGTGGCCTCCGCCTCGCCTTCAAGAACGACGCCGTGATTCGTCGACGGCTGCCCTGCCCACTGCCGCGCGAGCGACGTGATGTCGAACTCGTACCAGCGTCCGCCCTCGATGATTCGCTGCCATGCGCCCGCCCATGTCGTGCGATCTGTTCCATCGCCCAGCGCGCCGGGCACGTTCCAGGGCTGGTTTGCCGCGGCAACCTCCCAGGTTGCAGTGCCTTCGTCCCACCGACGCAGCAGGCCGCGCACCCGCGCTTGCAGATCGTAAGGCGGGGTTGCAGGGACATACAGCCTGAGAGTTGCGACCTGCACCTGAGCTGCGGCAGGCAACAAGCTCAGATCAAAACGCACGACAGGCGCAGCCTGCGTCATCTGCTTCGACTTGCTGTAGAAGAGCCGCAAACGGTTGTTGTCACCCTGGGCGACCTGCGGTTCCCAGCTATCGAGTGTCGTGTCGGTCGTCCCGGCATAACCGTTCAGCCCGTCCTGGAGCGTGAGCGTGACGGTTGGTCCGGTCACGGCGGAGACAGACCGGAGGACGACAGGCAAGTAGACGCGTAGGGTGGTGGGGGACGGCCCCGGCGTGGGTGTAGTCGTTGGGGCGCCGGTTGCGGTGGCAGTCGGGGTGGGCGACGGCGTAAAAGTAGGCGTCGGCGTGGCCTGCGGGTCGAGAGGGCAGTCCACCCGGAACGCGTAGGAGCCTGCGGCGGCCTTGTAACCGTCAACGGATAAGTAGTAGACGCCGGGCTGGCCCTGATAGACCAGGTAGTTGTCCCCTGCGGCCAGGCAGGAGTCGGGAAAGGCAAAACGGAGCAGGAAGAGGTCGAGGTCGGCGGAAGCGTTGAGCAGGGTGACAGTGACTGGCTGGCTGGATTCGAGCTCCAACCGGTAGACGGCCTCCGGGCCGCTCTCATCCCACGCGGGGCGGCACCCGTATCGGCTGACGTTGTTGGCTTTCGAGAAGGTGTCACCCATGTAGATGCCGCCACAGATGACGCGTTGCGCGTCGGAAATGTCCAGAAGCGGTTCGGGCGTGGCGGTGGGAGAGAGCGTTGGCGTCAGCGTCGGGCCTGGGGTCACGGTTGACTGCAACAAGGGCGCAGCAACTGCGCGATGCTCGCCCGGCGGCAGCAGCAAAAGCGCCAGGCAGATTGCGCCAAAGAAGGCGGCAACCCAGGGCAGCGCGCGGCGTCGCGGGACGGTGCGGGAAGACGGCTCACAACGAACCGGCATGACAGTTCTCCTGCTCAACTCAATCAAAGGCCAGTTTTATACGAGGCGATTAACTCGCGATCTGATAACGATTGATCCTGCTTGCGGCCCAGAAAGTAGTAGCCGGAAGCCGCGGGAATCGCATTGGGCCGTTCCACCAGCAAACGGTCGAACGGGAGCAGCCAAAACGACGTCAAGCTGCCGACAAAGCTCAAGAGGTGGCGCATCCGGCGCGAGCGCGCAAAGCTGCGCAGGAAGTACGTCCACGACCAGGCAAGCGCCATCGCGGGGCCGCATGCGATGCCGCTATCGACTTCGCCAAAGCGGCGAAAGAGGCGGCGGTGGCCCCAGTAGCTGAAACGCTCGAAATCGTATCGGCCGCCGTGCATCTGCTGCATGAACGGCGTCTCGGCGTAAACGAGGCCGTCGGGCTTGAGCACGCGGTGAATCTCGTCCACGGCCGCGTGCGGATCGACGACGTGCTCGAGAACCGCCTGCGCGACGACCGCGTCGAGGGAGGCATCCGCGAAGGGGATGTCGTGCGCGTCGCAGATGAGCGCGGTGCGCGGCCCCCAGGATACGTCGCTCTCGATCACCTCGATGCCGGGCGTCGCGAGCAGCGACTCCAGGCCCTGGCCGAGAATACTGCCGCCCAACACCAGCACGCGGGGCGCAGAGCTCTGCGCCACCAACAGGCGGTTCAGTTGCCGGTAGTTCTCCTCCGCCTTGACGTTGAGGCTGGTGCGAGGAGTGAGGCGGTCGAGCAGCCGCGCGGCCCGGCTGGGCCGCAGGTTGAAGTAAGTGCTGCGCTGCGCCGCGAAGTCAGCGATCGAGAAGACGCTATTCGCTTCGTTAATGAGCACCGGCGCTTCGTCGATCATGGGATAGACGGCGCCACACGTTGTCTGGAGGCAGACGAGCGTCTGGCTGTCGCGCCGCAACTGGCCTTTGCAGCGAGGGCAGCGAAGCAGATCCAGGGTCGCAGCGGACAAGGTCGGCATGGATCGGGGGCATTCCCTATGCGCACTTCGCGCCCGCCGCAGGGAGGACCCTTACAGCGGGCGCGTCGTTCACGTTACGATGGGATAGCCGTCAAACGGACGGTCAACCGGGCGTTAGCGAAGCACCGTCGGCAGATAGAGACGCGCCTTTGGCTCCCGCAGCCCCACATCCGGCCCGGTCGTGGTCGTTCCCGCAGCAACGGTTACGCCCACACCGGTCGAATAGGTGGAATTCGGCATGTACGACAAAGGCACGCTCTTCAGCTTCAGCTTGTACTGCCCTGCGGCGATGCCGTCAAAGCGATACTTGCCATCCGCGCCGGAGGTCGCCGTGCCAATCTCCTGAGCGCCGTCATTGCTGACGAGCGCCATCACCGCGCCCTGGATCATCGCCTCACCGGCGTCGTATGCGTTGTTGCCGTTGGCGTCGTGATAGACGCGGCCTTCGAACGACCCGGTGCTGGCGGGGGTCGTGGCCGTCGCGGTCGGGGTTGCGGTGGGCGTTTCGGTGGCCGTCGGGCTGGGCGTCGGGGTCGGATCTTCGGTGCCGGGGCCAGTCTTCTCGACCTCGACCGCATGGACCCACTCGTTGCCGTCCAGCGCGTTGTTGGCCGGGTTGCGGCTGTCGAGGTAGAAGTCCGTTCCGCCGGTCAGACGTCCGCCGAACTTACCATCGCTCACCGTGAAGGTGACGGTCTTGAACTGTTTGGTGTTGGTCTTCGTGACCGTGCCCGCGGTCTTCTCGCCAGAAGCGGCATCATACTTGAGCGACCAGCTATCCGTGCCGATGTCGAAGTACTTGACCGTGATCTTCGCGCTGATCGGGGTCTTGCCGTCGATGTAGCCGTTGTCGATCATGAAGAACATAAACGGGTTGTTCTTCGCCTGATCCGCGTTCTGGTCGGTGCGGCGGACGACGTAGGCTTCCTTACCGGCGCCGGTCCACGAATCGACGTTGTAGTACTGGCGGTAGTCGTTCAGGTTCTGACCGCCGAGCGCCGGCAGGTTCGGGTTGTACGGCTGGTAATTGCACGGGTAGTTCTCGCCGTACAGGTCGACGCGGTAGCTCTTGCCGACCGGGCAGGCGCCGAGGCCCGCATCGGGCCACGCAACGCCCGTGTCCGGGTTCTTGGCGTAGCGGCTATCTGCGCCCTTGTCGTTAGTCTCAGGAACCGTGCGGCCGCCCGGGACGCTGTCGATCTGGGTCAGGTAGAAGTTGAAGTTGCCCAGGTGCGGCCAAACGCTGCCGACGGAAGCCTTCGAGTCGAGATAGTAGAGACCGCCGGGGCGGCAGTTGCCGAGCGTCGGATTGCGGTGCTCGTTCATCATCACGAACGCGCGCGGGGTAGTCTGCGCGCTGCTGCCAACGTACTCGCGCACCCACGAGTAGAGCGCCACGTTCGCGCTGTCCGGCTGGCCGTTATCCAGCTTCAGCAAGGCAGGATCGACGCGCAGGTAGTCCACGCGCTTGTCAAGGCTATTGCCCAGAGCGTAGTACACCATGACCGGGTTGCACAGGTCCATCTCGTAAGACTCGTAGGCGATCGGGACGCTGCGCCAGTAGGTGCGGGTCGGATCGTAGAAACCGGCCAGGTCGCCGCGGTAGGACTGGGTCCAGTCGGGCGAAAGGAAGTTAAGCGAGATGCCGACGCCGAAACCGGCCGAGTAGTCGGTGATCTGCTTGCGCTCAGAAATGTTCAGGTAGGTGGGGGCCGCCTGCGTGAGGAGGCTGCGCGCGGGGCCAGGGATGCCGGGCACGGTGAAGGCCGTGACATAGCGGGACGTGACGTCCTTCATGTACTTGACCCAGTCATCGCTGTTGAGACCCTTGCCGGACATGAAGGAGTTGAAGTTGTCCTGGACGGGCTGATTTTCGCCGAAGAGGCCGGTGCCGATGGCGACGAACTCCATGTCGACGTTCGTCTTGTAGCGGTCACCGAGGGCCTTGATGAAGTTGCCGTAGGCGTTCAGGTAGTCGGCGCTCTCGTAGTTCGGGATGAGGTGGCGGACGTAGAGCTCGACGTTGTCGACCCAGAAGGTGGTCGGGTTGGCGCCGTCGTTGACCGCGCGGAAGGTGACCTGCGGGGTCTGCTCAGGCGCAATCGAGCTGACGTCGAACGTATAGTTCACGCGCGAGCCGCTCGGATGCTGGAGGTTGGTAAGGTCGAGCTGCGCCGTTCCCAACTGCGCGCCACCACTCCACAACTCCACGTAGAGATGATCGTTGGGGTTCGTGTCCGTGGTGTCGATATACAGGTCGAAGGTAACGTAAACGGTCTTTGTGCCGTTCAGGCTGGCCGGCATGGCCGGGATGCGTTCGGCGGAGTGCGCGAGCGTCGCGGTCCCACCGGCCACACCACCCAGCTTGGCGGCGTTGCCCGTCTTGCCTTCGGGTTCGGGCTGGATGCTGGCGTCGCCGGTGAGCGTCCAGGAGTAGTTGCTCGGGTTGTACTCAAAGCCGGGGTTGTAGGCCGGCTTGCGCCAGTAGCGCGCGTAGCTGTCGACGCCGTTTTCCTGCGCGGCAAAGACGGCGTTGGGCTTCTTGATGACGAAGTTCGGGGTGGAGCGGATGTCGCCGGAGGTCAGGCCGTCGTAGGTGGTGATCATGACGCCCGTCTCCAGGCCCTGCGCCTTGCGCTTGGCAAGGTAGGCGTCGAGATCATTCCACTTGTAGGTGCCGTCGAGCGGGTTGAGGACCGACCAACCGTAGAAGCGAATGGCGCCGTCGACCGGGTAGGTCGACGGGTTCATCTCAATGCCGCCGTTGTCGATGTAGTACACGCCGGGATGGGCGTTGTCCAGCGTGAGTTGTTGCGGCGACGCAGGTTGCGGCGTCTCGGCGCTCGTCACCTGATTGGGCGCGGGCGCTTGCGCGTAGCTGCTCTGTGGGATCACTGGCAGAGCTATTGAAAGCAGCATCGCAACAAGCACAACGACTGTGCTAGTCAGGAAGAACCGTTTCATGGGTACGCTTGCTCCTAGATGTGTGGTGATTGGAGTCGTGCCCGGGCTTCAACGACCGGGTGGGATCGCGCGCTTGATAGGCGCTTGGTCTGAAGGCGGGAAATCAACGCTTTGCGCAAAGCATAACGACATAAGGTAGAAACTGGATGAAGAACGCACGACTCCTGTGTGACTTTTTTGTCATAAACCTTATGTCTTGTTTGCAGCGTAAGAGGCAAGCTCCGGCTGCGACACGGGTGGATTGCTGTACGTCTCGCCGCAGCGGAGGCAGATCAGGCCGCCACCCTCTTCGCGCAGCCGCTGGCCGCACGCGCAGACGTAGCCGGCGAGCCGCGCAGGCGAACCGATGACAAGCCCGTAATCCGGCACGTTACGCGTGACCACTGCTCCGGCTGCGACCATCGCAAAGCGCCCAATGGCGACGCCGGGCAGAATCACAGAGCGCGCGCCGATGGACGCGCCGTAACGGATGAGGATGGGGCCGACCTCCCAGTCGGAGTCGCCCTTGAGCGAACCGTCAGGGTTGATCGCGCGGGGATAGAGGTCGTTGGTCAGCACCACGTGCGGGCCGAGAAAGACGCCCGACTCGACGACGACGCCGTGGTAGACCGAGCAGTTGTTTTGAATCTTGACGCGGTCGCCGATCTGGACGTTCAAGTCAATGTAAACGTTCTTGCCGAGGATGCACTGCTCGCCGATGCGAGCGCCCTCGCGCACCTGGCAGTAGTGCCAGATGGACGTGCCCTCGCCGACGGACGCCTGCGGAGAGACGTCGGCGGTCGGATGGATGCGAATCATGCTGTGTGTCCCTTTTTCTCGCGGACGAGCCGCTCAACCAGCGCCAGATAGCGCGCGCTCTCGGTCCGCCAGTTGTTGTTCTCAGTAAAAGTTTGGGCATGAACCGCGCGCGCGTGCGCGGCCCACGGATCGCAGTACACTTCGACCAGCTTTTGCGCCAGCCCGTCCACGTCGCCTGAATCGAAGAGGTAGACCATGCTGTCGTCGAAGTAGTCGCACGTGGTCAGCGTGCGCGAGCTGATCGACGGGATGCCGAGCGTGACGTATTCGAGCAGCTTGGTCGGCAGGCCGCAATCGGTGAAGATGTCCTTCCGCATGGGCGCAACACCCACGTCCGCATCTGCCAGTGCGGCGGGCATGGTTTCGAGCGGCTGATGGCCGTAGAAGCGGACGACGGACTCCAGGCCGAGCTCTCCGACCAACCGGCGCACCTCGCCCTCGTAGTCGCCCGCGCCGTAAAGACGGACTTCGATTCCCGGAATTTGCTCACGGACCTTCGCCACGCTTTCAACCAGCACGTCCACGCCGTAGCGCCGGAAGATGCCGCCGTTGTGAACCACGACGAACTTGCCGTTGCGTTCGGCGGGGGGCTTGACCGGCTGCGGCTGAAAGATGCGGTCGTCCGGGCAGTTCATCACCTGCGTGAGCTTGTCCGGCCGGACGCCGCGGCCCTCCATGATGCGGCGGTGCCGTTTGTGCAGGATCAGTACGTTGTCGGCGTACGCGCAGGATAACCGCTCCTGCAATCTCAACAAACGGACGAAGGCGCTATTCGGCGCGAGGGAAAAGCGCGACATGAACAATTCGGGCGTTAATTCACGCAAATCGAGGATCACCGGCACGCGGCCGAGCTTGAGCGGGAGGGTGGCGAAGATCAGCGCGTCGGGCGGGTTGGGCGTCTGGACGAGGTCGTATGGGTTCTGTCGGTGCCTGCCCCACAGCGCGGCGGATGCGCGGGCGAAGAAACTGCCGTATTCGCGCAGGTAAGCGGACGCGCCCTTGCCCTGGTTGTGGCCGACGGGCAGGTGATACACCTGCACGCCGTTGTGAACTTCCTCCGGCGGCTGGCCTGCTTCGCGCAGGCAGAAGATGTCGACCGAATGGCCGTTGCGGATGAGCAGGTCGGACATGCGGCGCAGGCGGGGCTGGCGAGGATAAAGCAGGTTGGCGACGATAGCGATACGCAAGGGAGAACCTCTTAAGCTGCGCGTTGGCGCAGCGTTTCGCGATAGATAGCTTCGATGCGGGCGGCGATGCCGTCGAGCGAGAGCGGCATGATGGCCGCACGGCCTTCAGTGCGGCGGCCGGCGGAGAGCGCAGCGCAGATTGCCTCGGCCAGCGCGCCCAACTCGCGCGCGACGACGAAGCAGCCGGCTGTCTCGCCAATGACCTGCTTCACGTCGCCCACGTCGACGGAAATCACAGGCAGGTTGCAGGCCATCGCCTCCTTGACCACCATCGGCGAGCCTTCCCCTTCGGAAGCGAGGATCAGCGCGTCGCAGGCGTTCATGTAGAGGGGAATACGCTCGTGCGGCTCGTTGTCGGCGATGACTAACTGAATGTCCGGGCCGCCCGATTGCGCCGAGAGCCGCTGCGCCTCCGTGACTGCGACTTCAATCAGGTCGAGACGCTTTTCCGGGCGGCGCATACCGGCGAACAGGGCGAAGCGCGGTCCTTCCGGCAGGCCAAGCGCGGCGCGGGCTTCCGTCTGCTCCATCGGGCGGAACAACTCTGTGTCCACACCGCACGGCACCACGTCCACATTCGGCAGGGCGAGCGCGCTTTGCACGACGGGCGAGGTGGCGATGGTGCGGTCGACCCGGCGGCTGGTCCAGCGGCAGAGCGGCGCGGTCCAGCCGCGCTGCGTCTCGATGCCATGCTGCGTGAGGACAATCGGCAGGCCGCTGCGGGTGAACGGGTTGGACTGCGCCAACGCCAGGATGCCGGAGAAAACGTAGTGCGCGTGGATGAGGTCATAGCTGCCCTCTGCGACCTTGCGGCGCACCTCACCGAAACCGGCCAGATATGCGCCCTTCCCCTCCTCCACGCCGTTGACGAACAGCACGTCGATCTCCAGCCCGCGCTTGCGCAGCGAGTCGACCTGCTCGCGCACGAAGATGCCGCCCATCGGGATGCGCGGGGTCGGCCACATGTTGGTAAGGGTCAGGATGCGCAGCGGCCTGTCTTCTTGATTCATTGTGTTGCTCCCTGCGCGGCCTGCCATACCGTCCGGTAAACCTCTTCGTAGCGATCCGCGACGCGGCGCGGATGGAATCGCTCCGCCGCAACGAGAGGCGCGAGGCGCGCCATGTCGCAGTACAGGTCGGGCTGCTGAAGCAAGCCAACAATTGCTTCGGCCAGACCGTTTGCGTCACCCACATCGACCACGCGGCCGGTTTTGCCGTCATCCACCACGTAACCCGCACCGCCCGCGCGCGTCGTGACGACGGGGATGCCTGCGGCGAGCGCCTCGATGGCGGACATGGGTGACACTTCCTCCTGCGAGGAGAGGACAACCAACTGCGCTTCGCGGTAGAGCTGCCGCATCTGCCCGCGGCTCTGCAAGCCGAGGAACTCGACGCGATCCGTCACGCCGAGCCGCTCGCACTCGGCGCGCACCTGCGCAACGTACTCCGCACTGGCAAGCGAGCCGGCAACTTGCAGGCAGACATCGGGCGCCACTTTGCTTGCGAGCGCCACTGCGCGCACCGCGGTGAGCAGGTCTTTGCGCGGAGTCACGGACGCGGCGAGCAGCAGGCGGCCGGCCACCGGCGCGCGCGCCAGCCCAAACATATCTTCCGGGGCGGGGTTTTCGACGATGTGCCAGTGGGCGCTCGTCTTCGCGGCGAAACGTTCCTTGATGTACGGGCTGATGGCTGTGATCTCGCGCACCTCGGCCAGCGCGCGGCGCTCGTACATGCCCGCAAGGCTGTAAGCAAGGCGGTTGAACAGGCCGGGGTTGTAGCGCGCCTCCTCGCCGATGACGCCGTGGACGGTCCAAATCGGGCTGCGAAGGCCGGTGTAGCCTGCATTCAGCGCGGCCACCGCGTAGCTGTGACCGTGCGCATTGACCACGTGGGGCCGCAACTCGCGTAAAGCCGTTTCAATTCGGCGCACGCCAGTGATCATGTTCGGCACGATGCGCTGCTGTGGGAGCTTCAGGTAGCGCACACTAATATTGTCCGAGTGGACAACGCGGTCTTCGGGCACGTCCGAGTGGCAGTGGATGACCGTTACGTCAATATTCAGCCGGCCGCGCAACCCCTCCACAAGCAAATACGTCACCGCGCGGATGCCGCCGGAGATGCGGTCGGGATCGACGGGATACGCGCCGACGATGGCGACGCGCAACGGCAGACCTGTCATGGCGCGCCCTGCCCTTCCAGGATCGACCGGTAAAAATCAACCGTGGCCTCGACCACCGGACCGAGCGCGAAACGCTGCCGCGCCTGCTCGCGCGCCGCGTAGCCCATAGCTGCTGCGCGGGCCGGATTGTTAAGCAGGCCAATGACGGCATCCGCAAAGGCCGCAACAGCTTTCGGCGGAGTGACGCAACCCCCCAGTCCGTCCACCACCATCGCCGCGCACCCGCCTACGTCTGTTGTCACGACGGGGCGACCGGTTGCCATTGCCTCCGCGATGCTTACTGGCGCGGTCTCCTGCTCGCTTGCCAGCGCAAACAGGTCGCAGGCGGCAAGGTAGCCGTGAACTGCGTCTAACGAGGAAGCGCCCGCGAAAGTAATGGCGTCCGCCACGCCTAACTCGCTTGCCCGGCGGCGGCATTGGGTCACGTAAGCCGGATGGCTCTCCGTCTCGCCCGCAATCAACAGCGTTGCGCGCGGGCGCGCGCGGCGGATCAGCGCGAAGGCTTCGATGAGCGCGAGGATGCCCTTACGCGGGATGACGCGCGCCACGCACAACAGGCGGTCCGCGCCCGGCGGTGGCGGCGCGTCACCAAAAAAGCGGTCGTCGACGGGATTTTCAATCAGGCGGAACGAAGCAGCCGTCTCCTGCTCAAACTCTTTGAGCACGTAGGGACTGATCGCCACAATATGGCGCGCGTTGCGGACGACGAGGCGCTCCAGCCGCGAGTCGGCGAGCCAGCGCAGGCGCACGGGCCACGACGACCAGCGCCACGCCTGTCGCATCTCGCGGTAGATGATGCCGTGCAGCGTGATCACGGCGGGCAAACCGCACTCGACCGCCGCGCGCCCGTAAATGCCCGCAATGTGCGCGTGAACAAGGTCGGGCGCGACCGCAGCGATGCGCTCCCGCAGGTTCGCCGCGACCTCGCGCTGCCCGGTCAGGCGTCCGCCGCGCGGATAGGGCGCGGCCCACACTTCGTACCCCTCGCCGTCGTAGCGCCTTGGCGCAGAAAGCCCAGGCTCGGCGGTGATGACGCTGACTTGCAGACCGGGACATGCGGCCAGCCCGCGCGCGAGCGCCAGCACAACGGCATCGACGCCACCGGGAACGGGCGTGTCATGCGGCGACTGGCACCAGCGCAGGGGGTACGGACCGAGCAGCGCGACCTTCACGCGACCCTATACCTCCGGCGCGCCATTGACGTTGAGGATGGCGTGATTCTGGCCGGAGTAGACCATCTTCTCGGCCAGGTAGACCGCGCGCATCCCCTCTTCGCCGCTGATGAGCGAGTCGTGCCCGTTGCGGACCGCGGCCACAAAGTCTTCGAGTTCTTCGACGAGCGGCTCGCGCTTGCGAATCTCGTACCTGGTGATGCGCCCCTCGCTGACGCCCATCAGCGCGACCATGCCCTCCCAGCCGTTGGCGTAGTTGTTTTCGTAGAAGTAAAGTTCCTGCGTCAGATAGTTGACGTGGAACATGCCCCGCTCGCCCAACATGGACAGCTCGCGCACCTTCGTCGGCGTCAGCCAGTTGATGTCGAGCACGCCCACCGCGCCGTTGTCGAACTTGAGCAGGCCGGAGAGCAGGTCTTCGTGGCTGCCGTGAATCTCGCGCTCGGTCTCGGCGTACAGGTTGCGGATCGGCGCGCCGATGAGGTATTCCATGATGTTGAGCTCATGAGTGGCGAGGTCGAACACGACGCCCACGTCCGCGATGCGGCTGGGGAACGGGCCGACGCGCCGCGAGCGGATCTGAAAGACGCGACCCAGCTCACCGGCGGAGAGGCGGCGCTTCAACTCCAGAATCGCCGGGTTGAAGCGCTCGATATGCCCGACGCCGAGATGAACCCCGGCCGAGCGCGCAGCCTTGATCATGGTCTGGCAATCGGGCAGGGTGTAGGCCAGCGGCTTTTCGATAAAGACGTGCGCGCCGCAACCGATGGCTGCCAGCGCCACCTCGGCGTGCAGCCGGGTTGGCACGGCCACCGAAACAATATCCAGACGCTCGCGCTCCAGCATCTCCCGGCAATCCCGGTAGGCGTTGGCCTTATAGGTGCGCGCGATCGCGTTAGCGGTTTCTTCGTTAGCGTCTGCCACGGCCGCAAGATTAACGTCAGGCATCTGGGCGAAGACGCGGGCGTGGTTCCGCCCCATCGAACCGACGCCAACGACACCAACATTCAGCATGAGTGGGTTCCTCCTTAACCGATGTCCATCGCGGCCGTCGCAACCGGCCTCTTCTCCCACATGCGGTGCGTGTCGGCCACGGCAAAAACCGCGCCGACGCACAGGAAGAAGAGGGTGTTTGCCAGTTGCGAACTCAGGGCATCGATGGTGTTTGTCACGACGAGATAGGCGATGAGCATGCCGATGACGGCCGCGCCCCAGTCGCGGAAGTAGGCGGCGCGAGCGGGAACAGGATCGCCCGCGCCGCGAACCAGGTGAAGGCCGCGCAAACCGATGGCGGCCAGTTGGGCCAGCAACGGGATCAGCGCCAGGAGGCCGGCCGAGGTCAGCACGTAGATATAGGTGTTGTGCGGCGCAACGGCGAGCGCCTCGTTGCCGCTGCGCGGCTGCCACCCCGCCGCGGCTGCCGCACCTGCGTAATTGTCCAGCCCCAGGCCGAAGAAGGGCGCGCGCGCGGCCAACTCCAGGCCGACGGTAATCGCCTGCGCACGGTAGGCAATCGGCTGATCGGCTTCGAGACGATCCTGAAACGCGCGCGTGTCGATCAGCCCTTGCGTCGTCGCAAAGGCGGCCAGCAGCGCGATCAGCAACAGGGCGAGGCCGAAGGTGCGGAACCGCCGCGTCAGAACGATGACCGCCAGCATGCCTAGCAACGCGGCGAGCCATCCAGCGCGCACATAGGTCAGCAGCAGCCCGGCGCACATAGCGATCAGGCACGCGTACCAGAAAACACGCGGCAGAACGCCGCGGCTGCGGATGGCGGCCACCAGGACCAGCGGCAACGGCACGACAATTGTCATCGCCATCGTTGCGGGCGCGCCGAAGAGGCTGACAACCTTGATCGCATGCTGGCCGTAAGACCAGGTGTAGGGCACGGGCGACAGGACGGACTGACCGGTTAACTGTTCGCGTGCAGCGATAATGCCAAGCACGGCGCCCACAACGGCGACGACGACGGTCAGCCAGTGCAGGTGACGCGGCCGGGTGAGCAGGTTGCGCGCGAAATAGAAACAAAGTAGCGGCACGACGATTGTGTCGAATACGCGCTGAACGCCCGCGGCCCATCCCAGATCGGAGGCGCTAACCGAGATGAGCATGGCGCAGGTAAAGGCAATGCCCCAACCCTCGACGGCGGTCAGACGCGCCAGTTTTCGCGTGCCGACGGCAGCCTGCGCCAGGAGCAACACCAGCAGGCTCAACGTCGCAACCCGGCTGAGACCCAGATCCGGCACCCCGCGGCCGAGCGATAAGTTCAACAGGCGCGCAATGGGGGTGAGCGCGATCCAGACCAGCAAGCCAACATCGGGCGCGAGCACGATAGCGGCAACGACCGCGGCCAGCCCAATGAAGGCGATAGCCTGTCCGGTGTCACCCGTGGCGAGCGCGCCGCCAAGGTAGAGCGCGAGCAGCGCAATGGTCCCAACGGCCAGCGCATTTACCGCGAGCGCGATGAGACGGTCGCTCCGTGTGGAGAGCGATTGTCGGGGCTCGGCGGCTGCCAGTTCGTCTTGGGTCATGGTCGGCATTCGAGACCCGACGGGTGCGCCACTTCGTGGCGGTCGAAACCCGTCGGGGTCGATCGTCGTTTTATGCCTGCTGCCCGCGGCCGCTCGCCGCTGCGCGCCGCGAATGGCGCAGGCTGCGCTCGACCGATTCGAGGATGAAGACGAGCACGATGCCTGCAACAACCGCCAGCAGCGCGCCGAGCAGCGCCGCGCGCACAGTCTGCGTGGGCAACTGACTGCGCGGCGTGGTTGGATCGCTGACCACTTGCAGGTAGCCGATGCTGCGGCTCTGGCTTTCCTTCAACTGCGCCTCGCGCACCTTCGCGCTAAGAAAGTCGCGCGTGTCCAGCCGCTCCTTCTCCACGTCCTGGAGCGCCTGATACTTCCCCCCAAGCGTGATGAGCGACGCCAGCGACGCCTCCCGTTCGGTAAGCAGCGGCGTGATGGCATCGACTGCGGCCTGCTGGCTCGCGCGGTCGACCCGTTGCGCGGCGAGCTGCTTCTGAAGCTCGTTCACCTGCTGATTCGCGACTGCGGCGGCCGGAGTGT
>CAZPTI010000002.1:34913-48411 GCA_964588925.1 uncultured Anaerolineales bacterium
GCCCGCGGTATCCTGCGCGGCCTTAAGCTGCGTTTCCAACGCCGAAATGACGGCTTCGATGCGCTTAACCTGGATCTGCGCGTCCTGCTGCGACGATCTGAGGCCGCGAATGGCCTGCTCCGCCGCGACGACCTCGCGGTCGAGCGACTCCATGCGGTTGTCGAGCTTGAACTGGAGCACGGCCTGCCGCGCGGCGTCCAGGTCCTGCTCGGCCTGCGTCAGTTGCCCTTCGAGGAACTTGCCCGACGCTTCGGACGGCAATGCGCGACTTGCGCGGAACTCCTCCAGTGACAGATCGATGTGCCGGCGCAGCAGCTTCTCCGCGTTCTCCGGCGAACCGGCCGTTACAGAGACGGTCATCAGGTCGCCCGCAGGGTCGCGCTCCACACTGATCCCTGACGCAAAGTCGCCCGCAGTCATGCCGATGCCCGTATCGGACAACGTGCGCTGCGCCATGCGCTGGCTGCGGAGCAGGTTGCCGAACTGGAAGACGATCAGGTCGATCGCGTCGCTTGACGAGACAGAGTTCTGCCGCGTGTACAGCGTGACCTCCTCGGGTTCGAGGGGGAGCACCTGGAGTACGGCGGATGAACGGTAAGCGGGCGGCGTCGTGGCCGCGCGGCCGAGGACCACAGCCATCGTTGCGGCCAGCAGCAGGAGAATGACCCAGAACCGGCGCTTGAGGGCCGCCAGGTAGACCCAGATGTTTCCTTCCATAACTTCCACCTACATCAAACTGCGCGCGTTGAGCTTGCGCGCAGGACCTTTTCATAAAGTGCCAGGTTGACCCTGGCGGCCTCGTCCCAACTGTAGTCGCGCAGCAGGCAGTCGCGCAGGCCGGGCGGCACGGGCGCGGACAGCGAAGCCGTCACAGCGCCGCGGATCGACGCAAGGTCGTATGGATCGCAATAGTGCGCCTGTTCGCCGAGCATCTCGGGCAGGGGCGAATAGCGGGTCGACACGACGCGCGTGCCGCTGGCGCCCGCTTCGAGGCTCGACAGCCCCGGCAACTCGTTCCAGCTTGGCAGCGCATGCGCGCCGGCCGCGGCATAGACGAGCGGCAGTTCGTCCTTCGGCAGCCAGCCGAGAAAATGGACACGGCCGCGGCGCGCGCCGGCCTCGCGGCAGCGCTCGGCGTAATCCGGCTCGAAGTAGGGCGAAACCGATCCGACAAACACGAGGTCCACCGGATCATCCCACATCGCCTGAATCAGCGCAAGTTGATTTTTCTTTGACTCGATGCGCGCGACCTCGACCACATAACCGGGGGCGAGGCCGTGTTTCTGGCGGAACGCGGCTAATTCCGGCTCACTCCAACGCTGACCGTAGAATGCCGTATCGACGCCGAAGCGGACGAGGCGCATGGCCGAACGCGTCTGAGCGGGCAACCGGAAATGGTCCGCGACGAAGTTGTTTTCCCAGTGGCTCGTCGTGGCAATCACGTCCGCGGTCAGAAGCGCATCGCGCATGCTACGCCAGACGGGTTGGGTTGGCTGACGCGACGTCTGCCACGCGCGGTACACCTGCCAGGCGCGCGCTCGACCGAGCCGCTGCGCCAGCGCCTTCCAGCGCGGCGCCTTGACGATCGCGCGGGCAAACCAGTCGCGGTAGTCGCAGTAATAGAGCGGCGTGAAGACGATAGCGGTGTTGTCCGCCTGCGCCCATGTCACCATGCGCTGCGCGTGATCGAGCGGCGCGATGGTGAAGATATGCAAGAGGTCGAACTCGCGGCCGGGCGGCAGGTCATCCTGCTTGCCGAGCGCGACATCGACGCCCCGCTCCCGAAGGGCGGCACTGAGCTTCTCCATGACTACCGTGTCTCCCCCGAAGACGCGGTCCGCGTCCGGGCGGAGGATCATCGCTACGCGCATCGAGCATCCAGTGCGTTCGTGAGATAGGTTGACAGCGTTTCGACACGGGCGTCCCAGGTATGGGGCGCAACCGCGGCGCGGCGCGCTGATCGTCGCACCTCATCGTCACACGCCAGTTCGGCGGCGATGCCGCGCTCCCACTCTTCGGGGGAACGGGCATTCGTCACGGCCTCCGCAAACTGACGGCTGCCGGGAACGTCGGCCGCGACCACTGGCAGACCTGCGGCCAGGTACTCGTAGAGCTTTAACGGGCTGGCGTGCGTCGTCTCCTGCGTGACGCGGTAAGGCAGCAGGCCGAGATCGAACGAGCGAACATAGTCTGCCACCTGGTCCCCCGCCACGGGCGGCAGGAAGTGGACGTTCGACCGTCCGCCGAGCCAGTCCAGCGCGTCCTCGCAGCCCTGCGGGTAGACCGTGCCCATGAGGACGAGGGTCCACTCGGGATGGCGCGCGGCGAGCTCGTCCAGCAGCGCAAGGTCGAGACGCACGCTGATCAGGCCGATGTAACCCAGCACAGGGCGCTTAAGCCCCTGCAACGCAGGAGGCAGAGTCACTGGCCGCTCTGCGTTGTACGCCTGCGCGTCAAAGCCGTTCGGCAGCAGACGGAACTTCGCCGCGGTTTCGGGGCGGCTTTTTGTGTCCAGCAACTCCTGCGAAACCACGACGACGAGGTCGGCCCAGTCGATCAGCTCGCGCTCCCTGCGCGCGTACAGGTCGCGGCGGTCGGCGCGCAGGTCGTGGTATGCCAGGTAGTCGTCCACGATGTGATAGATGCGCAGCTTCGCGGGCAGGTCGTTCCGCGCATCAAACTGCGTCGGCGTCGAAATCCAGACGATGGGCGACTGCATGCCGAGCGCCCGCGTTTCGCTGCGCAGCGCCGCTTTGCGCAGCGCATGGGAGACCGCGCGCACGGGTGGCGGGCCACCGAGCGGCGCGTACTTTGGGGGGCGGTACACCCACAGATTGGGCCGCTCGGCGATCATGCAAGCCTCGCTAAACAGTTGCGCAGGCGTGAACTGGCCTTTCCGCACTCCGGTGACGACCTGCTCGACGTACGGTCGCGGCTCGACGTAGACGACCTTGTTTCCGGCCGCAAGGCGCGAGAGCAACTGGTGGCGGTTGCGCCACATGCTGTCCCACTGCTCGGGGCCGAAATAGACGATGCTCTCGCCGCGAATCATGCGCGCCTGCCCATTGTTTCGGTCAGCAGCGACTCGATCTGCGCGACGCGTTGATCCCACGTGTTGGCAGCCGCGGCAGCCTTGCGCGCAGGGGCGCACTCGGTCGGGTCTTCCGCCAGCGCATCCGCAATCGCTCGCCCGAAACCCCGCGCATCCGACGCAATCCGCACCAGCCCTGCGAACTCGCGGGCTGCGGGGACGTCGGTCGCCACAACCGGCTTACCGCACGCGAGGTATTCGTAGAGCTTCAGCGAGTCGATGTTAGCCGTCCACGGGTTGATTTTGTAGGGCAGCAGGCAGACGTCCATGCCTCCAACGGCGGACGGAACCTGGTCGACGGGCACGCGGCCGAGCCAGCGGACGTTTGGCAACGACTTCAAGCCATCCGCTTCACTCGGGTTGCGCACCAGATCCAGCGAACCGACAAGAACGAACTGCCATTCCGGGCGCAGCCGCGCAACCGCTTCGATTAGCGCAAAGTCGAGCTTCTCGTTGAGCGCGCCCGCGTAGCCGATGTGCGGGTGCGGCACCGCCGCAATCGCCGGATGCTCGCCGTTCGCTGCGAGCGCCTGTTGAAAACCTGTGTAGTCAACAGCGTTGCGCACTAGCTGAGTGTTTGGGTTGAACGGCGACTTGGTTTGCAGTAGCGCAGGTGACGTGACGATGACCAGGTCGGCGCGGCGCATCAATGCTTCTTCATCGCGACGGAACTGCGCCTTGTTAGCGATGGTCGGGTAGTCGCTGTACTCGTCCGTGACGTGATAGACGACCAGCTTCTCGCCGTACAGGCCAAGCTGGTCCGCGTGCCAGGGCCGCAGCAACCACAGGATGGGCGCAGACGCGCCGAGTGAGGTCAGCGCGCGACGTAACGCCGTCCTCCGAACCGCAGCCGTGATCTTACCTCCGCTCAAGCGGCCCGCATAGGGCGCATAAACCGGGTCGTTGTAAAGGTACAGGCCATCGCGCTCGTGGCGCAAACCCGGTGCGCGTACGTCGGCCAGCTTAGTCTGCCCGTCGCGCGCTTTGCGCAGCGCCTCGCTCAGGTAGACGCGCGGCTCGACGTAGATGACAGTGTTCCGCTTTGCCAGCCGCGTCATGATCTGGTGCCGGTTCCGCCAAAGGCCGGCCCACGGATCGGGCGCAAAGCAGATGATCGTCTCGCCGCTTAACATGCGCAGAACCTAACGCGCCCCGCCGGGGCGAGCGTCGATGCACTCGCGCAACGTCAGCTCGAGCGCAAAGAGCAGGCTGAGTTGCGCCGCGCGATCCTGCCCGGCCGCGTGCTCATCGAGCCAGGCCGCGATGGTCTCCCCGCGCCAGTAGGGACGCGAACGCGTGCGCTCGTCCAGCAGCACCTTGCGGAACTCGGCGTTGAGCGGGCCGCGAATCCAGTCACCGTAGCGGTAGCTGTAGACGCGGCGCGGCTGCCCGCCGAGCTTCCAGCGTTTGCGGAACTGCTGGATGCGCCGCGCGGCCTGATCCTGCGCGCGCTGCCAGCGCGTGAACAGGTAGCGCATCGGGCGGCCGTCGCGCTCGTAGGGCTGATCGGCCAGCGCAGGCGCGTTCTTCGTCACCACGTAGCGCAGCAAGCCACCGTCCGCGCGCACGCTGTAAGGCAGGTTGTAGACCGCGGTGATGACTTCGGGCGCCAGCAGCGGATGGCGCGTCTCCACGTCGCGGCGCACGATCATGTCGCCCTTCGAGAGCAGCTTGCGCATGCGCTCCTCGAAGAAGATACGGCCGCTGATGCCGCGCACTTCGACGCGTCTGGCAGTTTCCGCGATAGCGTTGTCGAGCGACTGCCGCGGAAGAGGCGCCAGTTCGGTCAACCATTCGGGTTGCAGCAATTGCGAGAAATCGGAGTCGACGCGAAGCGCCTTGTTATATGAGCGGAAAATCTCGGGCGCGAGAACGGCGGGATCGACCGCCTCTGACGCGGTGCGTGAGCCGCTGGCAACCACCTTGTACACCGCGCCGCCCATGCCGGTCAGCACGACGCGCGAGTAAGTCGCAATGTCGTCGAGGAAGCAGAGCGGGTGAACATCGACAGCAGCGACGCGGCCACCCATCATGCGCACGCCTTCGGCCATGCGGCCCCGCAACCCCTCGCCGGTGACTTTGTAGAAATGGTGCGGCGCATTTGCGAGGCGCGCAAGGACGACGCTCAGGTGCGCGTCTGTCGCCTCCTCGATGCTGTGCGTGAGGGTCTCAAACGTGGCGCCGTTGGCGAGCAGCGCGGAGAGAATCGCGCGCGAGTCCATGCCGCCGCTGAGCGCCAGCGTGACCGGCCCGCCGAGCTTCACAATATCGCGCACGCCGTCGTTGAACATGCGGCGGATGCGCTCGAGGTCGGCCAGGTCGCCGGCGGTCGGCTCGTGCGTCGCAAGCTGCCAGTACTGGCGCTGCTTAAGCTCGCCGGTTTCCGCGTCCCACGTCAAGACGGAGGCCGGGGGCAGGCAGTCGACGCCCGCGAAGAGGGTGCGCGCGCCGAGCGGGAAGCTGAACGCGAGGGTGTCAGCGAGCCCGGCTGGATCGATCGCGCGCGGCACTTCGCCCTGCGCAAGGACTGCTGCGGGTGACGAGGCAACGACCCACGCGCCGCCACCCGCGCGAGCGCGGTAAAGCGCGCGGAGGCCGGCCGGGTCATTGGCAATAACGACGCGACGCAGCCCGCGGTCCAGCACGGCCGCCGACCAGTGGCCGCGCAGCCGCTCGAGCCCACTTGCGCCTTCCGCAGCGTAGAGCGCAGCAACGACCGCGGCCGGCGCCGTTTCACGCGGCAAGCCAAAACGCGCTGCGAGGTCCGCGCCATTCACCAACTCGCCCTCGACCACGACGACGATCCGCTCACCGCACGCGTAGCCGACCCGGGCCGATCCTGCGTGGCGCGGCTGTGCGTGCCCGAACGCGACGCCGAGCGCCTCATCAACGAAGAGCGCGCGCTCGCAGTCCGGCTCGGAGAAACCGGCAACCATTCGATTGAGCACCTGGGCGAGACCTGCGCGGTCCTCCTGCCCCAGGATCACTGCCATACCGGGCATTAAGGCACTCCAACCAGAGACAGGTTCACGGCCGGGGACGCGGCGCCACTGGCGCGGTACGGCGCTGAATCAGGCGAATGGCCTGCGTTGCGTATTTGCTCACGATTAACCGAAATTCCCGGTCGATCAGCCAGGCGAGCGCGGCGTAGAGCGTGACGAGGGTGATCCCGGCCAGCAGCAGGTTCAGGGATGGCTTCACGAACGGCAACCTGTCGTACAGCCAGAGCGTGAAAAAGCCGCTTGCCAGCGCAGCCGCCCACGTTGGCGTCAGCATGCGCGCGTAGGCGTGCCAGGGCGCGTCGATCAGCCTGTTGATGAGCCATGCGGAGATGACGAAATCGACCACTGCGACGATGGCGGAGAGCCAGCTTACGCCGTTGATGCCCCACCGCTGCGCGACCGGGATCAACAGGACAACCATCGTAATCAGCCGCCAGACTGCGATATAGGTGAGCCAATGCGGCTTGCCCATCGCGCGGAAGACGCTGCCCATGTTCGCCGCAATCGAGCGGATGAAGCCGTACACGGCCAGCAGTTGGATCGGGACGATGGCGGCGGCCCACTTCTCGCCGTAGAGGCCGTTGATGAACGCGGGCGCAAAGAGGATCATCGCGACGGTGATCGGCGTAGTGATCCAGGTGACGTAGCGGACGATGACCAAATAATAGCGCGCCCGCATCGCTCTGGCTTGCGCCGGATCGCCGTCCGCCATTTTCGAGAAGGCCGGGAACATGACCTGGCCGATGATGCTCGTCACCTGCGTGGCCGGTTGATTCGTCGTGTTGTAGGCGAAGCCGTAGGCGCCGAGGGCCGCGGAGCCGAGATAGCGCGAGACGATGGCGTTGTCGACGTTCGTGATCATGAAGATCAGGCTTTGCGACGCCATGATGTGCTTGCCGTAGTTGAACAGGTCGCGCGCGATGCTGCGGTTGAAGCGAACGCGCGGGCGGTAGGGCGAGACGAACCAGACGAGGACCGTCACCAAGACCGCGCGAATCATTTCGCGCCAGACCAGGCTCCACACGCCAAAGCCGCGGAAGGCCAGCACGATCGCGACGATGCTGGCAACCACGCTGGAAGTCAGCTCTGGGAAGATGCGCCGTCGGAAATCGAGGTCGCGACTGAGCAGGACGAGCGGCACGCGGCCGAAGCTTGTGATGAGCACGGTCAGCGCCAGCACTTGCAGGATCGGCGTGACTTCGGGCTGCCGGAAGAAACTGGCGATCAGCGGCGAGGCTGCGACCGTGACGCCGGTGATGGCGACGCTCATCAGGATGACGGTGTAGAACGCGGTGTCGCTCGAAAGGTCGACGTCCTTTCGGCGGTAGATCAGCGCGGACTCGAAGCCGAGGTCCTGGAAGAGCGCGAGCGCGTTGATGGCGAGCATGGCCGTGCCGACCAGGCCGAACGCGGCCGGGGCCAGCAGCTTCGCGAGGATGAGCGTCGTGACATAGGCCAGCCCGCGGCTGATGACCTGGGCGAGCGCGACCCAGAAGATGCCCTTGGCGACCTGGCGCTTGAGTCCTCGCGCGTCTACACTCATCGCGGCCCCTTCGCCTTACGGCCTACGACAATGAAGTCGCGCGCGTACAGGGAAGGCCAGCGCCGCGCAAGCCGCGTGTACGCTTTGGCAGGCACCCCTCGGCGCAGCCACGCGGGATACAATCCCTTCACCCACAGGCTGGCGCTGCCGTCGACCGATTCGACAGCCATCCCGCGTTTTGCCAGCATGGGGCGCATGTCGGCCAGCGTAAAGAAGCGAATATGCAGCCAATCGGTGGGTGTCTGCGGGATCACCGGGAAGCGGCCCCTGAGCAGCCACCAGCGCACGCGCCAGTGCGCGGTGTTGGGCAGCAGCAAAATCAGGCGACCGCCGGGACGCAGCACGCGCGCCATCTCGTCGAGCGCGTGATCGGGGTCGAAGCGGTGCTCCAACTGCGAGTCGCAGATAACCGTGTCGAAGCTGGCGTCGTCGAAGGGCAGGCAGCCGGCGTCGATCTCGCACTGGAGCGCCTCGACCCCGCGACCCCGCGCGCGTTCGACCGCGACGTTCGAGAGGTCGGTCATGGTGATGCGGACGCCGCGATCCTGCAGCAGCTTCGCCAGCCAGCCGGGGCCGCCGTCCACCTGGAGCGCGGTCTCACCCGGCCGCGCATAGGCGGCAAGGAGGGCGAGACGGCCGTGATCGACCTTCGTGTCCGCGTCGCCCTTCTGCAGCCAGTACGCGTCGTAGTACTTGACGAAGTCCATCAGTTGCCGCCTTGCAGGATGACGGGCAGATAATCGCGCTGGCACGCCGGACACGGGGTGCGGGTTGGCGTGGGCGTCGCGGTGGCAGTGAAGCCGAGCGACAGGCCGAAATCGATTGCGAGACGGTCGCCGCCGTTAACGGTGACGGACGCAGGGTTGCCCTGGGCGGTGGTAATGCCGTAGTTGCCGGGGGCGCTCAACAGCACCTGCCAGACGCCTGGCTCGACCAGCGGGAAGTTATAGCGCCCGTCCGCAGCCGTCGTGGCGCTGTGGCGCGGCGAGCCGCCTTGCATCAGTTGCACCAGCCGCCCGGAGACGCCTGCCTCACCCGCGTCGCGCTGTCCGTTGCGATTGTCGTCCAGAAAGACGACGCCGCTGATCGGGCCGACAGGCGGCGTGGCGGTCGGAGTGGCGGTGGCGGTCGCCGTCGCCGTGGGCGTGGCCGTATTGGTTGGAGTGGGCGTGTAATCGTCCGTCGTGTAGATGATCGTAAGCATGGGCCGGCGGTTCAACGTCCCGGACTCGCTCGAATTAACCGTGAAACCATCCCTGGCCGCGCCGAACGCGTCTTTAAGCAACTGCACTCGCAAGGTGAGCCCGTGGTTAGAGGACGGATTCGTAACCCAGGCTTTCACGAACTCTGTGACATTGAAGCCATAACGATCCGCAACCGAAGAAACCGGGTAAATGAGCCGTGTATCGGTGATCTCGCCCTTGCGGTCGGTCGGTACGTTGCTGGCGCCGGGGTCCATCCACCATGCGCCCGCAGTTGCGCGATTCCAGGTGGCTTCTCCCACCTGCCACGGCCGCGCAACCGCGTCAACCGTGAGAGGCAAGACATAGTTCGGGTAGGTGCCGGCCATTGCCATTGAAAGCGTCGCAAACCGCACCTTTGCGCCCGGTGGAAGACGGGACAAATCGAAGCGGAGGAGGCCCGTCAGATTCGGGTCATAGCCGTTGATGCGCAGCGAGAGCGATGAAATACCGGCGAAATTCCTGTCCGGCTCCCACGCGCTGAGATAGGTGTCTTGCGCGCCGGTGTAGCCGTCGAGCCCTTGCCGAAGCGAAAGCGTCTTCAGGGTCGGGGACGCGCCGCCCGCGCTGAGCCTGATGATATGACCGCCTTGCGGCACCGTCACTTGCACTTTGCCGTTGCTCGCTGTCGGGTACTCGGTCGTGAACGTCCCGTCGTCCTTGTTGATGCGCTCGACCGCGTACGCGCCGCTCGTCGGCAGGCCGATGCGCGCGAGATCGAAGGTGAGTGTGACGGACATGTTCCTCGGCGCAGGTACGCCGAGGTTGTACTGGTCGCCGCTCTGCGGCTTCACGTTCTCGACGTCCAGATCGATGGTCTGAAGACGGCGGTCGTAGCGCGCGTTCCAGACGCGAAGCCAGTGCGCCTCGTTGAGGCTGGCGTTCGACAGGGTGGCGCTGATCCAGAAGTGCGACCCGGACCAGTCGAGCGAGAAGTTGAGCGGCTGGGGCGCGTCCTGCGCGGGCCGGGCGAACTGCGCCAGCCAGCTGAGTTGGGTGTTGGCGAAGTTTGCGCCGTCGATGCGGTCGCCGTGCGCGCCGGGGAAATACGTACGCTCAACTCGGTCCGGGTTGTACTGCAGCGCGTGCAGATACATATCTTCCGCATGATGCGGGAGCACCTTCTTGTCACTCTGCGGGTGCAAAATCCACAGGGGCAAGTGCTGATAATTCGCGGCCCACTGCACCGGCGAACGACGCTCGTACTCGAAGGGATAATCGGGAGCCTGCCGGGGCCGTTCGTTGTCAGGATAGTGCGTTGGCTCCTTGTAGACCCCGGTCTCGGTGCGAATCGCCGCATTAATTGACGGATTTTCCGTCGCGCCCTTTGGATCGGACTGCGTCTCGTCTTCCCAGGCGGCGAGGTCGGTCGGGCCGCTGTCGGAGATCACTGCGGCGAACCGGTCGGTGAAACGCGCGCCGGTGAGCAGCGCGGTCATCCCGCCCATTGAATGGCCGACGAGGTAGATTCGTGTCGGGTCGACACTGTAACGCGACTGCATGTACGAAACGATGTCGGCAATGTCCCACTGAGAAGCGCGTGACCCCATAGTGCGGCGTCCGACCCCGGCAACCGGCCAGCCGGTCGCCGAGTCAGTCACCATGAAGTCGTTCCACACTTCGCCGTGGAGGTCCGCCGAAGCCAGCAACCAGCCGCGCGCGTTGGCCGCGTCGTGATAGTCCTGCATGGACTCCCACGCGTTGCTGCCAAAACCATGAATGGAGATCAGGAGCGGCGTGGGCCTGCTCCCGTCATAGCCCTGCGGCTCCATGATGTGCGTCCATGTGCCTTCGTTCGCGTAACCCTGCCAGTTGTTGAAGTAGGTGCTGGGGACAGTGACCTGGCGATAGTGGCGGCCGTCCACGTCCACGCCAGTCACTTCAATTTGCGCGCGACTGATGCCCCAGGAGGTGTCGGTCGTCTGGCTGGGGTCGATCTCAATGCGAAGCGTATTGCGCCCCTGCTTCAGGATGCTCAAATCGCTGATGGGCCAGGCGAGCGCTTCCTTACCTTCAAATCCCCGGCACTGCGTCTGGTCGTTTCGCGTCACGGTTGCAAGCCCAATCTGCTTGCCGTTGACTTTGATCGGATGACCGGCCGCTTTGCCAGCATTAAACTCATAGCCGACCAGCCGCGCGGAAGTGACTGTGCCCGTCCAGTAAAGGTAGACGTCCTGCTCGTAAACGTTCGGGTTGGCGGTGGAGAGGTAGCCGCTGCCGACTTGCAGGCAGGGCGCAACGGAGGACGTGGCCGAGCCGGAAACCGCAGGCGCGGCGCGCGTGAGGGTAGGGCCGATCAGCGCGAGAACGGCGGCTGCGATAACAAGCAGCGCCAGCGCAGCGCGTAGCCCGGAGAATCGTTTAGCGGACGCCCTTGAGCCTTCGGAGGCCGGAGCGGTGTTGCGAACAACGGTCATGGAACGAGATATCTCAATCGCGGGACTGCGTTGCTGGCTTGTCCCGCCTTCGTCGTGATATAGATGTATTCGGACGCGAAACCCATGCGCTCAAGCGCGGCGCGGGCGCGGTCCCACCCGAAACCGTAGCCGGATGAGACGGGGCCTCGCAGGACAGCCACAACCTTGAAGCCCGCGGCTGCAAACTGCGCTGCCCAGTAGCTGCGGCTGAAAAGCCGAAACTCCGCCAGGTTGCTGCCCGATGCGCCGTGCGCCGCCGGCCACAAGAGCCGCGCCAGATACGGACGCGGACTGGACTCTGACTTCGGATTATTGTCCCACGCTTCCGCGTCGTCCGGCGCACTCAATGGCTGCGCCCGGCGGCGCTGCGCATAGCGGTTGAGCCGGGCGAGCACTGCGTCGGGATAGAAGCCGACCAGGTGACAGGCCTTCCAGAACGGCGACGGGATGACGTGCACTGCGACCCCGTCATCGCGCAACACGACGCGCATTCCTGCCAGCGCGCGGGCCGGGTCAGGAAGATGCTCCATCATGTTGGAGGAGAAGACCAGGTCGAACGAGGCAGGCGCGAACTGCTCGTCAACCCGCTCGGCATCGCAAGTCGCAAACGTAATGTTGGGACAGGCGGAGCGCCGGGTGATCTGGGGACGGAAGTCGGTGGCAACCAACTGACCCACATAGGGGGCCAGCAGCGCGCTCTGGAAGCCATCCCCCGCGCCGAGTTCCAGGCCGTGCGGAAAGGCGTTACGCGGGCAGTGGGCGAAGATCAGCTCAATTTCGCGACGTCGCAAGCCGCGCAGGTAGGGCTGCCAGTCTGCCTTAAGCTTCAATCGGGTCTTTGCCTCGCGCGCCGCGTGAGCGCCGCTGCCGGAAGCAGGCATCCAGGCGCGCCGGTCCGCGACGCAAATATCCGCGCAGCAGTCGCATGCGCCTAGATGCGCCAGTATATCACGCGGAGGCGGAGCGAACAAACTGCCCGCGTTACGTCGCGTACGGACGCCGCCTCCGCGCATTGTTTGTTCCCTCTACTCCCCGCCCGACAGCACGAAGGGCAGGTACGCGGGCGGCACCCGAACGAGGCCGAACTGCAAGACGAACGGTGTCTTGTCTGCCACGTAGATCGATGTGCCAAGCGGCGGGTCGGTTTGCCGCCAACCACCCGTGGGCTGCACGCGAATGTGCCACACGCCGGAAGGCAATCCGCCGAGGTCGTAAGACCCGTCGGACCGCGAGACGCATTCGTACCGGGCGCCGTTCGTAGCGTGAGTCGCTACGATCTTGATGCCGGGAACACCGGTATTTTCGTCGGATTGGTGGAGGCCGTCACCGTTGAGATCAACGTACACCTGTCCGCTAACCGGACCCCAGTTCGGGTCGCGCGTCGGCGTTGCAGTAGGCGTATGGGTTGGTGTGGCGGTAGCGGGCGGCGTTGCGGTTGCCGTCGGCGACGGACCGGGCGTCACGATTGCGGCCAGCGCGGTCTCCAGATTGAACGTCGATCCGGCGGTTACGTACAACGCGGTTTTGTCGCCGGAGAGCGCCTGCCACCCGGCCGGCGCCACGACCTCGACCTCCGTCAGGCCGGGACGCACTTCGCGGAAGCGGTAGCTCCCCTGCGCATCCGTCTTGACCCCGACGCTGCCGCCGTCCGACAGGTTGCACCACACCTGCACCCCGGCCAAACCGGGCTCGCCGATGTCACGCACCTTGTTACGGTTCAGGTCGTTGTACACAATGCCCTCGATCAGGCCGGTGGTCGGCGTGGCGGTGGCGGTTGGCGTGGCTGTCGCAGTCGGCGTGGCGGTGGCGGTGGCAGTCGGCGTCGACGTAGCCGTGGCCGTCGCAGTCGGCGTGGCGGACGGAGTTGGCGTACGCGTCGGGTCGGTGGGGCCGGGGGGCAGCGTCGCGCCAGCGTAGCGCCACACGCGGCCGTTCCACTCGGTGACGAACACGTCGTTCATATTGAAGATGTAGACGTCGGTCAACTCGGTCGTGGCGAAGCTCTGGAGCGCGGTCCAGTTGACGCCGTCGGTCGTGCGGTAGACCGCGCCGCTGCCCTTGCATGTCCCACTGGCCGCATCGAAGTTTGAGCAGCCCACCGCATAGCCCTGCGTGGCGTTGAGCATCCGCACGCGGTTGAGGGAGACCTTCGACGGGATATTGATGTTCTGCGTCGTCCACGTCTGGCCGCCGTCGGTCGTCTT
>CAZPTI010000002.1:48511-79886 GCA_964588925.1 uncultured Anaerolineales bacterium
GTCCAGTTCGCGCCGTCCGTCGTACGCATGACCGTGCCGTTCTTGCCGCTGATCCAGCACGTCGTGCCATCCTTGCAGTCGAGCCCGGCGAACCACACGGCCTGCGTCAACGTCGTGGGCGTCCAGGTGATGCCGCCGTCCACCGTCTTGAGCACCGTGGCGTTGCCGCTGGAGGCCTTCCAATCGCCGCCGCCCACGACGTAGCCGGTGTTGCGGTCGGTGAAGTGAATGTCGCGCAGGTATGCGCCCGTGCCCTCGTACAGCTTCTCCCAGCCGCTCACGACTGTGACAGGCGTGGACGTGTTCGTCGGCGTTGGCGTGGGGGTATAGGTATAGGTTGGCGTGGCGGTGGGCGTGTTGGTCGGGGTTGGCGTGGGTGTGGCGAGCTTCGCCAGCGCGAACGAAAGGCTCGTGACGGAGTCGGCAACGACTGTGACCGTGGCCGGGTTCGCCGGGCCGACGAGCGTCATATCGGACGGGATGGTGATCTCGACCTGATAATCGCCGGGCGTGATGCTGTAGAAGCCGTAGTGGCCGTTGCCGTCGGTGGCGGTCTGCGCCTGCTCCTGGCCCCCGGCCAGCAGCTTAACAGGCACGTTCGCCATGCCTGGTTCGCCGCTGTCGCGTCCGCCGTTTTTGTTGAGGTCGTCGTAGACGTAGCCGCTGATGCTCCCGCTGCCGGCAACCGGCGTCGGGATCTCGGTAGGCGTGCTGGTTGGCGTGGCCGTCGGTGTGTTCGTGGCCGTCGCGGTCGCCGTCGGCGTGTTGGTCCTCGTGGCGGTGGCGGTGGGCGTGTTTGTCGGCGTTGGCGGGATCTCGGTGTAACGCCAAATCTTGCCGCTCCAGTCCACAACGACCATCTCGCTCATGCTGAAAACCCAGAGGTCCATGATGTCAGCCGTGGTGGGTGACGCGACCTGGTTCCAGACCGAGCCGTTGTCGGTGCGGTAGATCACGCCCTGGCCGAGACAGCGGTCGGTGCCGCTCTCGGCGTTGTTGCAACCGACTGCGTAACCCTGGCTGCCGTTCGCCATCATGACGTCCCACAGCAGCGTTGTGCTGCTTGCGCCGTTGACCGTCGCGGAAGTCCACGAATCGCCGCTGGTGGTAGTGTAGCGGATGTAGGGGCTCTTGCCGCTGATCCACCCGTTCGAGTTGCTGACGAACGAGCCGCCGTACCAACGCGTCGTGCCGGCGGAGAGCCTGGCCCAGTTCGCGCCATTGTTCGTGCTGCGCCAGATGTAGTCCTTGCCGACGCTGTAGCAGCGACCGGCGGACGGGCACTCGATGTCCCACTGGACGTAGCAGTTATACACACCGGGCTGGCCGACGACGCCGAGGAAGGTCTGGCCGTCGGTTGAGCGCAGCCAGTTGGCGACCGCGGCCCCATCGTTGGGATCGTAGCAGGTCGTGCCGGCGAGAATCGTCGTGCCTTGCCCGGTCTGGCCGGCAGACCACAGCCAGTTCGGATAACCGGAGCTATTGCTGATCGTGGTCCAGGTGTTGCCGCCGTCCTGCGTGCGTAAGATGCGGCCCTTGACCTTACCCGCGATCCAGCAGTTATTCGCGTCGGTGCAGGTGATGCCGCGCATCCAGCCGTCAGTGTTGGCGATGGCCTTGCTCGTCCACGTCTTGCCGCCGTCGGTCGTCTTGCTGATGTAAGTCGGCGCGCCAGAGCCGTTGTTCGAGTTATTCCAGTCCGGCCCGCTGACCGCGTAACCGACGTCCTTCGTGGGGAAGTAGATGCCGTAGTAGTACTGGCCGGCCGGAAGCTGGTGAACTTGTGTCCATGAACCGGCGGCGGGTGCGCTTGCCGGAAGCGCGCTGCTATCGGCGCGGGCAAAGGCCGCGCCGGAAACGCCGGCGAGCAACGCCAGGGCAATAACAGGCACGAGGATGAAAATCCAGGGCTGCGAACGGTGAGTGTGAGGGGCGCGAGGTGCGCGCATAGGGATTCCTCCGCGGGTTTATCGACCGCATTATGCCAAGCGGGGATGAACGGAGGATGAAAGGGAGGGGAGAGGGTTTGTGACGTTATTTTCACCTCTCCCCTATGCTACCGCAGGGTGAGACTACTGGGTGATGACCGGCAGATACCCGGGCGTTGCGCCGGCGGCCGGTTGCCGTGTGGCGGTGGGCGTCGGGCCGGGCGTCTCCGTGGCCGCGGGTTCGTAGGCCATGAAGAGCTCGATGGACTGATTCGCGCCGAGGCGGAACGTGCCGAGGAAGCTGCTGCGGCCAAAGCCCGCGGGCGCGTCCTTGCACTCAACCGTGTACGCGCCCGGCGTAATGCCGTCGAAGCGGAACGCTCCGTCCGCGCCGGACACGACCGTCGCAACTTCCGTGCGGCCCTTGCGAATAAGCATCGTAGCGCCCGGCAGGCCCGGTTCGTTGTCATCGCGGAATGAGTCGCCGTTCAGGTCGTTGAACGCGATGCCGAGGACGCTGCCAGTCGAAGGCGTGGCGGTCGGGGTAACTGTTGCGGTGGCGGTCGGCGTGGGCGTGGGTTCTTCGGCGCCCGTGCCATGCCAAATCTTGCCGCTCCAATCGATAACCAAGACGTTGCTTTCGCTGAAAGCCCAGATGTCCATGATATCCGCGCGACCGGGCGCAGGGATGGGCGCCCAGGTGATGCCGTCCTCTGTCTTGACGATGACACCCTTGCCGACGCAGATGTCCTTGTTATCCGTCGTCATGGCGTCACAGCCCACCGCATAACCGGTTTCGTTGTCCAACATGACAACATCCCAGAGATGACCTGTCGATGAGAGACCGGCCACCGCATTTGTCGTCCAGTTGGCGCCCGAGTTGGTGGAGCTGCGGATGAACGGGCTTTTGCCGACGAGCCAGCATGTCGAGGTGCTGGTGCAGGAGAGGCCGTACTGGCGCGTGGGCTGGATGAAGTAGCCGTTCCAGTTCTTGCCGTTGTTGGTCGTCCGCCAGACGTAATCCTTGCCTGCGCTGTAGCAATAGCCGGGTCCGGGGCACTCAATATCCCATTGCACCCAACACGTATTAACGCCCGGGCGCGCTACTACGCCAGTGAATGTCTGCCCGTCGGTGGACCGCAACCAATTGGCAACTGCGCCTGCATCATTGGGGTCATAGCATGTCGTACCGGCCAGAATCGTGGTCCCCTGCCCGGTTTGTCCCGCTGACCAGAGCCAGTTCGGGTAACCTGAGCTATTGGAAATGGTCTTCCACGTCTCGCCGCCATCAGTTGTGCGCAAGATGCGCCCCTTCACTTTGCCGGCGATCCAGCAATTGTTCGCGTCGGTGCAGGTGATGCCGCGCATCCAGCCGTCGGTGTTCGGAATGGCCTTGCTCGTCCACGTCTTGCCACCGTCGGTCGTCTTGCTAACGTAGGTCGGCGCGCCGCCGCCGTTGCTGCTGTTGTTCCAGTCGGGGCCGCTGACCGCGTAGCCGACGTCCTTTGTGGGGAAGTAGATGCCGTAATAGAACTGGCCGGCAGGCAGTTGATGGACCTGCGTCCATGTCAGGGGCGTGGGCGCGGCGGGCGCGGCAGATGCGCGCTCGCCGCTCGAAGCGAATACGCCGACGGCGGGGACCGCCAGGGCGAGAACGAGGAAGACCGCAAGCAATACGCGGCCCTTTCGGTCGAACATGGTGCTTCCTCCAAATGGGGTGTATGGGCCGGAATGGCGCACCGCCTGGCGATGCGCATCCGTGGTCCTACGAATGAGTCGGTCGGGGACCGATGATTTTGGCGGGGACGCCCGCCGCAACGTGGTCATCAGGCACGTCGTGGGTGACGACTGCGCCCGCGCCGACCACTGCGCCCGCGCCAACAGTAACGCCTTCAAGCAGGATGACGCCGTAGCCGAGCCACGCGCCGTCGCCGACCACGATGTCGCCCCTGCTGCTCAGAGGCTGCTTGTGGATGGGCTGGCCTGCGATAATGCCGTGCTCGTACGGGTAAAACGCGCATGCGGGCGCGATCTGAACCTCACGGCCGATGCGCACCGCGCCGACAAACGCGGTGAACTGGCAGTTCGGCTGGATGTAGCTCTTTGCGCCGATTTCGACGCAGCCGCCCTTGCCCAGCTCGATGATCGTGCCTTTGTAAAGGTGGACGCCGTCGCCGAGCAGGACGTGGCCGCCGTCGCCGCGGTCGAAAATGACCACGTCGTCCTCGATGTAGCAGTTCGCGCTGAGGCGCAGGTCGCGGCAACGAATCTGCGCGCGCGGAGAGATGTAGCCGCGCGGAGTCAGTTGCGCGAAGCGCCGCTTGCCCTTGTATGGCGCCGCGCCCCACTCCGCAAGCCGGGTGGCGAACCGACCGCCACGCGAAACACCGCCCCTGGCGAGCCAGAACGCGGCCCAACGATCACGCAGCGACGACACGTTCCCTCGCTTCTTCGAGCATGTTAAGGCGGTAATACGCGACGGCATCCGCAAAGGCGGCGGCGAGGTCTGACTGCGGCAAGCCCAGTTCCCCAATCGCTTTGTCGGGGTCCGCGGTGAGCGCATCCGGCCCGTTGTACCGCAAGTTGGCAACTTGCGATACGCCTACGAAGCGCATGAAATCCGCTCGGTGAAGGTTGCCTTCGGCGTGGCCGAGAATGTACGTTTCGCCTGCGCGCCCGCGCTCTGCGGCCAGCAGATGACCCGCCGCAATATCCTGAACGGGCGCATGGTTGATGCCGCCAGAAGGATAGGCGAACGGCTTTCCTTGCAGCGCGGCCAGAATGCGGCGGCCAGTAGCGGATGGAGCGCGCTCCGGCGATCCGTCTCCCGCGCCCACCGGCGCAGTCGGCTTCACGATGACCACATCCATCCCGGTCCCCTGCCACGACTGCGCGATCAACTCGCCGAGGCGCTTGGAGCGGACGTAGTGGCTGCTTTGCTCCCACAGGTTGAACGGCGCGTTTTCATCGGGCAGGCTGCCGTCCGCCGGCCGTCCCACCGTGCCCACCGTGCTGGTGTGGATGAAACGCGCGACGCCTGCTTCCGCGCATGCAGCCAGCAGCGCGCCCGTGCCGCGCGCGTTGACTGCGTACATAGCTGCGGCGCGATCCGGTCCGGCGTAGAGCGCGGCGACGTGGAAGCAAAAACGACAGCCCCTGAGCGCATCCGAGAAGGAATCGGGATCGGTGAGGTCGCCGCGTGCGATTTGGAGCGGCAGTTGGGCCAGCGCGCCGGGCGGGACGCCGGGACGCAGGAGCGCAACAACTTCCGCGCCCGCATTGAGAAGCGCCCTGGCGACGTATCCGCCCACAAAGCCACTGCCGCCGGTTAAGAAAACGCGTGAACCGGCGAGAAGATACTGCCTCTCGCGCATTTTCTCTTGAGATTGGGCAAAAGTTGTCTTTTTTGCCGCAGAGGACACAGAGGGCGCAGAGGCTGATGTCGGGCGTCCCCCTAGCTTGCGGCGCGCGGCGCCCAGCGCGCGCTTCAGCAGCGGCGGCTCGGGGCGGTTGGCGTCGCGAATCGCTTGCAGCGCGGCGGGTGAGACGGGCTGGTTGTAGCCTTCGAGCGCGACCCCTTCGTACGCGCGATAGACGTTCGGGTGAACGGTGGCGGTGGGCGCGACACGTTTGAGCGCGGCGACCGTCGCGTCGAGGGAGGCGGGCGTCTCCCCAGGTAAGCCGGCCATCAGGAAGATGCGGCAGCGGATGCCCGCCTCGCGGCACCAGTTGGAGACGCGCGCCACCTGCTCCAGGTACGCGCCTGCGGACGAGGCATCGGGAACGCGGCCGATGCGCGCGAGCAAGTCGCGGTCGCCGCTTTCCATGCCGATTTTGATCGTCGCGCAGCCTGCCCCGGCCAGCAGCCGGATCAGCTCGCGGTCGAAGTGCTCAGGCCGCGACTCGCACGCCCAGCCAAGCTTGAGCCCACGCGCGGCAACGCCTTCTGCGATAGCCGCGGCCCGCGCCCGATCATGGGCGAAAACCGGGTCGCGAACGATGAGATACGGCGGGCGCGCCTGCTCCGCCAGCCACGTCCATTCGGCCAGCGTGCGCTCGACGCCCTGCGCACGGTGGACGCTGCCCTGCGTTATGACGTATGCGCAGTAGCGGCAGCCGGCCGGACAGCCGCGGCTGGAAAGCAGGCTCAGCATGTTGTACGGCTGCCAGGGGACGACGTCCCACGCCGGGAAGGGCAGCGCGTCCAGGTCGCGCAGCAGACCAGCGGATGAATACGCGTCGGGGCGCAGCGTTTGAGCCGCAAGAACGCCACGCGCGCCGCCTGTCAGCGCATCCAGCGCGGCCGGAAGCGCAGCTTCCGGTTCGCCCGCTAACAAGGCGTCGGCCAGCCCTTCCTCCAGCCACTTTTCCGCCGCTAACCCGGCGGATGAGCCGAACAGCAACACGGGACGACGCGACTGACGCTGCCGTGGGACGTGGCGAAGGATGCGGAGGAAGGTCAGGTCGGCGTCGGCCGTGCCAGCGGCAACGAGGACCGCCAGCGCGTCCGCCTCCTGCGCCGCAACAGATGCCGTAAATGCCGCTATCGGCGATGCTGCGCCGTCCAAAACGCCGACCGACCACCCTGCGTTGCGCGCCACTTCCGCGCAGACGGCGACCGTGTGCGGCGGATACGCGTACACCTTCTCTTCCGGGCTGAGCGCACCCATGCCCGCGGCGCCCTCGTGGTTGGCCGCGAGGTCGCCGAGAGCGGGCGGGATGACGAAGAGGACGCGCTTGTTCATGGTTCAGTCGACAAACCGATAGAGCAGGTTGGCCTGGTTGCCCTGGCCGAACGTCGCGACGTAGGCCACTTCGGGCGGCGCGGTCGCAGGGTCCGCCAGCGCAGCATACTGCGGACGCAGGCGGCGCAACTCTGGCAACCCGACGAGCAGGTAATCCGCATGGCGGGCGCGGCCGTACTCCACCAACTCGTCCCATGTCGCGTTCGGCGCGGCGATCAGCGCGCGACCGGCGTAGAGGCCCACCTCACTGTGGCGGGTCATGATGACCGTATCGGGTGGCGTATTCTCGGCCAGCCATTGCCCTGCCTCGACGTTCGCCCAGGGCATCACCGCCGTGCCTGCCTGAAGCTGCGGCAGAGTGACCGCAATCAGCGCGACGACGACGGCGGCAGGAGCAGCCATTACGGTCACTCGACTGAATGTCCGGCGTTGACTGCGCGGCCAGACAGCCGCGCCGGTCTCGCTCGCCCAGCGCACGAGGTGGTCCAGCCCGGCCCCGGCCCACAGCAGGCCGATGGGCAGCGCGCCCACGAGAAAACGGCTGATGACGAAAAAGAGCCAGAACGACGCCAGCGGCAGAAGCGCGGCAATCAGCAGCGCCTCATCGGTCCAGCGTTTGCGCGTCCACGGCCGCGCAAACAGGCCGAGCGCGGCCAGCGCCACGACGAGCGGGGTGAACAGGTCTTCGGTGAAGAGCGCGCTGGCCGTGCGCCGGGCATTCTTCAGCACGTCGGCCAGGAAGCCACGAGGGTCGACAGCAATATTCTCGCTCAGGCTGCCTTCATAGCGGTCGGGCGAGAGCCACATGATCTCTGTGCCGGCCGAGTCGAGGCGGGAGACCGCGCGATCATGCGCGGCCTGGTCGTTGGCAAGGTAGGCCGGCGCGATGTCGAGGATCAACCCGACCTTGCCGCTGAGAATCCACCGGCCCGTGATCGAGTGAAGGTAGATGACATACGGGCTAATCGTCACGAGGCAGACGACGACGGCCAGGGCGAGACGGGCGAACACGTCCGGGCGGAAGAGCTGGCGCTTGAGCAACTGCCATACGGCCATAAACAGCCCAAGCACTGCGAAATAGGTCAACCCTTCGGGGCGGACGAGATACGCGAGGCCGAACCAGAACCCGACCGCCGCGTGCCACAGCGTGAGCCGCCGGGCATCGCGGCCAAGCTCCCCGTGGAGCGAACGATAGACGGCCCACAACCCGCTGAACACAAACAGCAGGAAGGGGGACTCGGTCATGGTGCTCCACAGGTAAGGCCAGGCGGCGAGCGCGGGGTAGACGGCGACGAGGAGCGCGGCGAACAGCCCTGCGCGGCGGCCGTAGATGGCGCGGCCGAGCAGGAAGATCGGGATGCAGAGCAGCGCGCCGCTTACGATGTGGATCGTCGCGGTGGCCCATGCCGGAGAGAGACCGAACTTGAGCAGCGCGGCCGACGTGAGCGGCAGGAACGGCGGCAGGTGCGCGTCGAACGTGCCGGCCAGCTCGGAGTAGCCGCGGCCTGCCACCAGGTTGCTGGCGACGAGCAGGTGTCCCGCTTCGTCCCACCGCACGACGCGCGGGAAGAGGCCGTAGGCAAAGCGCAACAGGGCCGCGACGCCGACAATGGCCGCGAGCAGCAGGTGATCGGCGCGGGCCATCCCGCGCGGCGGTGTCAGCGCGTCATGCCGCGTCATCACCGCTCCCTGCGATCGCCGGTTCGAGCGCGACGGCGTCCAGCGGCCGCGCGGCGCGCCGCGGACCGAGCACGCCCTCCCGCCAGGCAACGATAAGGCCGACAATGCCGATGGGCACGATCTCGATGACGTGGAACGCGAGGCTGGCTGCCAGCGCAAGTTCTGCGGGGACGCCCCACAGGCCGAGCACGGTCACGCCGACAAGCTCCTGCGTGCCGACATAGCCGGGCGCGGCGGGAATCGCGCTGCTTAAGGCGATGGCGCTGATTGAGAAGGCCGCGCCCGCAGCCGGAAGGCGGATGCCCATCGCAGCCATTGCCAGCCAGTACTCGGTGATGCTGACAACCCACGCCAGCGCGGTGATAACCAGGATACGCGCGAGCAGGCCGGGCGAGCGGAGCACGGCGAGGCCGTCGACGAAGCGGAGGGCCCACCCGGCTGGTGTGGCCAGCCAGTGGATGCGCTCGCTGATCGCATCCAGCAGACGCGCGACGAGCGGCCGGGCCAGGAGCATAACGAACAAGATCGCCAGCCCTGCGCCGAAGACAATCACGGCCACACGGCCCGCGCTGATCAGCCATTGCGGCGCGCTCTCAGGGAGCAAGCGCGTGGTGAAGAGCACGATGGCGACCGTCGCAAGGCCGTCGATCATGCGCTCGGCAGCGATGGTGGCGAGCGCGGAGCCGGCCGAGACGCCGCGCGAGCGAATTACGGCCGCGCGCAACAGTTCACCGAGCCGCGCGGGCAGGACCAGGTTGCCCGCGTAACCGAGCGCAGTTACCGGCCACACATCCCGCACGCCCAACTGTTTGACGGGCCGGAGCAGGATGCTCCATCGCCACGCGCGCAGGGACATGCTGACGAAGTACATGACGGTGGCTAACAGAAGAAACGGCAGCCGCGCCTGCGCCAGCGCGTGGCCGACAAGACGCAGGTCGACCTGGCGCAACAGCAGCCAGATCGCGCCCGCGCTGACCGCCACGCCGAGCAACATTCGCAGAGCAGAGGTCACTCCACGCCTGCTTGCCCCGCGCGGGCTTTTGCTGTCGTTCACGCTGCGCCGCCTCGGATCGTCTGCTCGCCAGTTGGCTCCGTGGCGCCGTTCCCCAGCAGGGCCGCGGCATGGTGGCGGGAAATGACGTCGGGCAGCTTCACCTGGAACTGCCTGTAGCGTCGCAGCCCCGTCCGGTGCAGGGTGTAACGCAACATGACCATCAATGTGCTCAGTCCGTATTTCACGCTGCGCTTGAAGTTGACTGAAGAGGCCTCGGCGAAGTAACGGGTGGGAACGGGGATTTCGCCGATGCGGAAGCCGAACGCGCTTGCCTGGGCCAGCACCTCGGTGTCGAATACAAAATCGTCCGAGTTGAGCAGGAAGGGGATCGTCTCAAGGAAGCGGCGGCTGTACGCGCGAAAGCCGGTGTGCATCTCTGAGAGCCGCAGGCCGAGAGCAAGGTTCTCCACGCCGGTCAGGAAGCGGTTTGACACGTACTTCCAGAGGGGCATCCCGCCCGCAAGCGTGCCTCCGCCAAGCAGCCGGGAGCCAAGCATCAGGTCGGCCTCCCCTCGCTCGATCGGCGCAATCAGTTCCGGGATGCGCGTCGAGTCGTACTGGTAATCGGGATGGAGCATGACGACGATGTCCGCTCCCTCCCGCAGCGCCTCAATGTAACAGGTCTTCTGGTTGCCCCCGTAGCCGCGGTTTTGAATGTGGATGACCACTGTCAGCCCGAGCTGGCGCGCGATCTCGACTGTCTCGTCCTTGCTGACATCGTCCACCAGGATGACTTTGTCGACGGTGTTCGGAGGAATGTCGTTGTAGGTGCGTTCCAGCGTGCGCGCCGCGTTGTAGGCGGGCATCACCACCACCACCGTTGGTTTGTCAGTCATGATACGGTTCTTCCTCCACACCTCGGCCACGTCAACAGAGTCGCAAACTGATAACTTTCGTTACAAGCGAAGACCGTAGAGCGCAGCCACATAAGGGCTGACGACCGCAACAAAGACCAGCAACGCAAGCAGGGCGCTTGTGACAACCTGAGATCCGGCGAACCGGTCGCGGCGCAGCAGCCACGTCGCGCAGAGCACCAGCCCGAGCGCCAGCGCCATATAGGGCAGCGCGGTCGTCCGCGCGAGAAACGCCAGGCCAATCAGCACGCCGCCCAGCGCGGTGAGCCAGAGGTTGCGTTCGTCGGCGGAGCGCAGCAGGAAATACCACGCGGACGCGACGAGCAGCAGGTAGAGCGGTTCGGTCATCGCGACCGCGCCGGGCAGGATCGTCAGCGACACCGGGTAGAAGACCGCGGCAAGCCCGACGCCCGACGCAAACGCGTCGTTGCCCATGCGCCGCGCGATGCCGTAGATCGGGGCGACCAGCAGGCCGCCCGCGACCGCATAGAGCGCGATGCTGCCGAATGCGAGCGATTGCGCCGAATTAAGCCCGAAAAGCGCCAGAAAGCGGGCCAGGACGGCGGTGACACCGGCGTACAGGGGGGAAAACTGGACGCCCGAGCCGAGCCACGAATAGAAGGGTTCGGCCCCGTACAGAGCGCTGTTCTGGTTGACCCAGAAAATGCGGGCAGCCGCAGCGCCGATGAAAAGCACGGCGATTGCCGCCGCGCGCTTGACCACGAGTTGGCGTTGGTTAGCGATTTCCATTCTTTTGTACCTTGCGCGCCTCCCGCTGAGGGACGGGCGACGCTTCCTTTAGGTGTGAGTTGCTGGCAAAACTGAATACTGCGACGGTCAAGCCGGGGATGCCGGGGACCGTCCGGCTCTCTTCGAGGGCGAGGCCGGGTGCGCAGGCAGGCAGCTCCGCCTGTTCGAGCGGGCTGATGACGAGCAGGAGCCGTCCGCCGGGCGCCAGGTGGGTCCGGGCGTTGCGGGCGATCTCCGCAAGAAAGTCGATGCGCTTGCGTTCGAGCACGGGCTGGGTGACGCGCAGGAGCGCGTTCGCCAGCGCGCCGACGCGGCGCAAAGTGGCGGTGACGAGGCGGCTGCCTTCGGTTTCATCGCCGCGCATAGGAGGGTTGCAGGCGATGACGTCGAACTGGCCGGCCACGTTACTGAACAGGTTCGACTGGTAGATGCGCGGGGCCACGCCGTTGATCTCGGCGTTGCGCCGCGCCAGGGCCAGCGCGCGCGGGCTGATGTCGACGGCGTCGACCTGCCAGCCGCGTAAGGCCAGGTAGATGCCCACGTAGCCGGAGCCGGCGCCCAGGTCCAGCGCGCGGCACGGGCTGCACGAGCCGCGCATGACCGCATAGGCCGTTTCGGCGAGCAACTGCGTGTCCTCGCGCACGCCGCAGACGCCCAGCGCGTCTTCGATGCGGATTTCGACGGTCACTGGCGCGCCTCCATGCTGGCGGGAACGGGTTGCGCCTGCGAGGACGCGGGCGGCGACTGAATGCGCGGCGACTTGCTCCGCGCTTCATCCAGCTCCTGCCGCAGCAGGCCGAGTTCCTGCGTCAGGACTTTGATCTGGTCGGCCTGGTGCGAGATGGAGAGCGAAAGCTGCAAGATGATCAGCATGAGCGCGATCACCGACAGGGCCAGCAGCAGCGCGGGCGGATATTCCACACCGAGCGCATAGGCCACCTCGTCGATGAGGTGAATGAAGATCGGGGCCAGCGCGAGGCCGATGGCCGCCAGCACCCACAGGAGCGCGTAGCGTTCCTGCAGCTTGCGGGTGCGGACCATGTTAATCACGAAGGCCAGGACGAACAGGCCGAGGATGAACATGGTGGCGCGCGTGCGGGGATCGATCATGCTCCTCCCCCTGTGACCGTGCCTTCCAGCGGCAACGCCTCGCGCTGCCGGCGCCGCGGGCTGAGGTGCGTGCCCTGTCGCAGCAGCACCATCGCGATGGAGAGCCACATCTTGCCGATGTAGTAGAAGGGCTTCCAGCCGCTGTGCATGGAGACGCCTGAGATGCGCTCGCGCATGGTCACGGGCACCTCGACCGTCTTGAATCCCGCATAGTACAACACGAGCAGCGTGTCCGCGTCCGGGTAGTCGACGGGATAATTATCGCGGCAGAGGAACGCAATGGCATCCGCGTTGAGCGCCTGGAAGCCGGACGTGGGGTCGGTCACGGGCTGCCGCGTGGCGGCCGAGACCACGGAGGCGAACACCTTCATGCCGATCCGCTTCACGAACGGCTGATGATAGTTCATCCGGCCGCGAAAGCGCGAACCGATGGCGACATCCGCCGCGCCCGACTCGACCGCCTCGACCAGGACTGGGATGCCAGTCGGGTCGTGCTGGCCGTCCGCGTCGATCACGACGCAGGTGTCGTAGCCGTGGCGCGCCGCGTAGAGGAAGCCGGTTTGCACTGCGCCGCCGTAGCCCAGGTTGGCCGGCAGCGTGACCACCTGCGCGCCGAGACACGCGGCGATTTCCGCCGTGTTGTCGCGGCTGCCGTCGTCGACCACGAGCAAGTCGTAACCGGCGGCTGCGCGGCGCAACTCGGGGATGACGCGCGGCAGGTTGTCCGCCTCGTTGTGCGCCGGCATGATGACCAGGCGGCGAGGGGCGAGACGCATCGGCTGTTGATCGCGCAAGAGGGTGTCCGTCATGCTTGCGGTTTCCCGAAGTCCCATTCCGCCACAAACTCAGCGGTGGGGATGATGCAATAGCTGGCAGTCAGCGCGGCCAGGATATGCTCATAGAGCGGTCGCTTGGCCTCCCACGTCTGCGTGAGGAAGCGGTAGGACCGCAAAGCCGGGTCGTCGATCCGATCCAGCACATCGCCGGCATGAAGCAGGTAGTTGACCGGCGCGCGGCGCGCGCGCAACATGCCGAAGCCGAGATCGAAGAGCCACTGCCCCGCGCTCAGGACGAACGTGCTGTGCATCGGCAGCCGCAGCGCGGGCACGGTCGACACAGGCGCCTCCAGCAGCGCGCCGCCATTGATGCGGTGCGGCCAGAGGGGCGCGAAGCCGTAGCCGAAGCGGCCGTAGTGCGTCGGGTCGACGTGACCGCGAGAAAGCGCAGACTGCGCGGCGCGGATGGCCGGTGCGTAGAACGTGGGCAGGCGGGACGAGTCATAGACGTAGCCCAGCTCGCACAGCACTTCGGGCAGGGCGTCGTTATAGCTGAAGCCGGGCGCTTTGAAGCCGACGGGCGCTTTCCCGGCCGCCTCCGCGATGCGTTCGTGCGCCAGATGGACGTCGGCCCGCAGCTCCGCCCGACTCAATCGGGCATAGCCGTTGCGGTGCTCCGCCGAGTGATTCGCCACCTCATGCCCGCGGCGCACCATGCTTGCCACGCAACGCGCCTGCGCGGGCAGGTCGCGCCCGCAGACGAAGAAGGTCGCGCGCGCGCCGTACTGGTCGAACAGGTCGAGCAGCCGCGGGATGCCTTCGGTGAAGGCTGCCGCAGGCGCGCTCTCCGGCGTCCGCAAGCCGATGCTCTCGTAATACACCCACAGGTCGTCCACGTCGACCTGGAGCGTGCCGAGCGGCTTCCTTTCGACCGTCACGCGCTACGCACCTTGTTGTCGCCCCCGGCGGGTGAGCGCACCGCAGCCGTGGGACCGAGCGACGCGTCGCCGCGCGACGTCGTGAAGTCGATGGTTGGCGCTTCTTCCGGGCGCAGCTCGATGGGCAGTTCCACGTGGAAGGAGCTGCCGTGGCCCGCGATCCCGTCGCTCTCAACCCAGATGCAACCGCTGTGCCGCTCGACGATGTGACGGCAGATGCTCAGGCCGAGACCGGTGCCGCGATACGCGCGCTTCTCGCCGCGGTCGACCTGGTAGAAGCGGTCGAACACCTTCTCCTGCTCGTCCGGCGGGATGCCGATACCCGTATCGTGGACGGTCAGCCGCACGCGGTCTTCGATGCGCCGCGCGCCGATGGTCACTTCGCCGTGCGCGGGCGTGAACTTGATCGCGTTCTCGACCAGGTTGGTCAACACCTGCTCCAGCCGCACGCGGTCCGCATCGATCTTCGGCAGGTCGTGCGGGAAGTCCATGTACAGGGTCAGGTGGCCTTCTTCGGCCAGCGGGGCCAGCTTCGTCGCAACGCCGTGCGCGAGGCCGGACAGGTCGAGTTCCTCCAGGTTGAGCTTGATGCGGCCCGCCTCCATGCGGGAGAACTCCAGCAGGTCGTCGATCATACGCTGCAGCACGGTCGTCTGCGAGCGGACGGTTTTGAGGAAGTCCTCCTGCAACTCAGTGACCGGGCCGGTCTTGCCCATCAGGATGATCTCGACAAAGCCCTTGATCGAGTGGAGCGGCGTGCGCAGTTCGTGGCTCACGACGGAGAGGAAGTTGGACTTCATGCGCTCCACTTCCTTTTGCGCCGTGATGTCGCGCAGCACCGCGACCACGCCGCTGACTTCGCCGGTCGCGTCCACAACGGGCGAGGCGAGCGCGCCATACGTGCGGACGACGCTGGCGGGACCGCGCTCGGTGGCCGGCGCGCCCGGCCCTGCGTTCTTGACCGGCGCGGGCATGTCGAGCTCGCGAATCTGCTCCTGGCCCGATTCCAGCGTGCCCGCCAGCAGGTCCGCGAACGTAGGCACGGACAGGTAAGGCCGGAGCGGGATGCCGCCGGGCGGCTCGGCTTCGAGGCCGAGGATGGCGCGCGCGACCGGGTTCATCAGGATGAGCGACAGGTCGGTGTCGGCCACGACCACGCCGTCACCAATACCGGCCAGCACGGCCTCCAGCTCGCGGCGCTTCTCGTACGCGTCCTGATACAGACGGGCGTTTTCAATGGCGGTCGCCGCAAAGTAAGCGAAGCTGGTCAGCAACTGCTCCGACGTGTTGAGCGAGGGCGATGCGCCGGGCCGGGGGGCCGCGCTCGCCTGTTCGGCCACGTAGATCGCGCCGATGGTGTGCCCGCGCGAAACCAACGCCGTCACCTGATAGGGCTGACGGCCAAGGCGCAGGCCCAGCCGGCCGGCCTTGCTCGCCTCGACGCGCAGGGGCCGCGCGCTGTCGCAGGCCGCCAGCGTAGCCGGTTCTTCGACGAGACGGACGCGGAAGAGCGCGGGTTCGGCGTTGCCGTCGCTCAACAGCGCGCCTTCAAGCGCGGCCCCCTCGCGCGCGGCCGTGGCGCTCTCGCGGTCGATCAGCGCGACCGCGCAATGGCTGCTGCCCGTGGCGCGCGCCAGCGTCTCCACCACCAGTTCGAGCGTTTCTTCGGTCCGCAGCGTAGTCGCGAGCGCCTTGGCGGCCTCCTGCAGGGCGCGCAATTCGAGCAAACGGTCGCCCAGGTCGGTGGCGGTGCGCTGGAGGATCTCGCTCTTCTGCGCCAGCGCGTCCTGCTGGCGGCCGAGCGCGCCGCGCAGGGCGAGGATCTCTGCCGCGCCGCGGCGCAGTTCGTAGCTGACGATGACCGAGCCGATCAGCCACACCCACAGGAGGGCATAACGCGCCAGAAACGTCGAATCGGCCAGGAAGGCCAGGCTGCCCGAGGCCAGCCAGAGCGCAGCGACATAGAGCGGCCCGAACGCAAAGGGCAGCCAGACGAGACGCGGCAGCACCGGGCTGAGCAAAACCGCCTTCACGGAAAGCAGGATAAGCAGGACGAAAAGCGGGCTGCCGACGCCGCCATCGCGCCAGATCAACGCGCAGGCGAACAGGCCGTCGAGCGCGAAGGCGCCGTACGCCACGCCGCGCGCCGCGCGGCGCTTCCCCGCCTCCTCACCACGCGTGAACCAGAAGACGGTCATGGCAACCGCAAAGAGCGCATATGCGGCGACCAGCGCCTGCCAGCCGGGCTCGATGCCCGCGCTGCGCGTGCGATAGAGCACCCAGAGCGCAATTACCAGGAGCGTCCAGCGCGAAGGCACGTCTACCTGGCGCTGAAGGCGAACCAGGGAGGGGGCGCGAGATGCGGTGGGGGCGGAAACGGCTCCGCCGCTGGCGGGAATAGCGCTCATGACTATCTCGGCAACACGGTTAGCGCAGGCGTGGGCGCGATCGTCGTCGGTTCAGGGTCGGTGATCGGGCTAGTTGGCGGCACGACCAGGCCGGGCGTGGGCGTCACCGTATCAGTTGGTGAAGGCGTCAGGGTCGGGCGTCGCGTTGGCCGCCGCGTCGGCGTAGCAGTCGCGGTGGCTGTCGGCGTGTCTGTTGCGGTCATGGTTGGCGTGTCAGTCCGGGTTGCTGTGGCGGTCGGCGTCGCGCTGGCTGTCGCCGTTGCGGTAAAGGTTGGCGTCGGCGTTCGCGATGGCGTCAAGGACGGCGCGGCGGTCGGTTCAAGTGTCGCAACCGGCGAGGGCGTCGCAGTCGGCTGGTCTGCCACCACGTTGCGCACCCAGACACCGTCGTCTGTGGCCGCGTACAGGGCGGTGCGGCTGTCTGGATCGACATATATAGCTCGGATCCTGGATGCGGGCGGCGCGCCCAACGGCTGCCAGCCTGCGTCACTGCCGCCGCGACGATAGACGCTGCCGCCCGTCAACGCAGCGTACACGGTCTCAGGCACGCGCGGATCGACCGCCAGCGCCTCGATGGCGGCGCGCATGCCGGTGGCTGATCGCCCGTCAGGCAGCGCGACCGTTGACCAGGTTGCGCCCTCGTCGTCGCTGCGCAACAGGGCGTCGTCGCTTGCGGTCCAGACGGCAAGGCGGAAGTAGGGCGCAGTTGCCATTGCCCGGTGCTGCTTCTCGCCGCCGATGTCGTGCCAGGAGAGGCCGCCGCTATCGCTGAACCACAGCCGGCCCGAACGTTCGAGGGCCAGCAACCTGTCGTGGCCGGTCGCCTCAGACGCCAGGGCCAGCACAGGCTCGGTTTCGGAGACGCCCGCCGGCCACTCACCGCCCGGCGCCCAGGTCTCGCCGCCGTCAAGGCTGCGCTGAACCCGTGTGTGCGTCGCGATGATGATCACGTCGGGTTCCCCTCCCAGGCCGGGCAGGACGGCCATCGCGGGCGAACGGGACTGTCCGGGCGCGGGACCCACGGAACGCCAGGTTGACCCGGCGTCGTCGCTGCGGAAGAGCTGACGCGCGTCGTTCTGCCCTGCGAGCGCATACAACTGGCGCGGATGCCCCGGCACGTTGCGCCACGCGGCGAGCAGCGGCGCGCCCAGCGCCGAGCGGGGCAGGCCAGGATCGATGCGCGTCCAGCTTCCGTTCGCTCCGCCCTCCGCTGCGACCGAGCGCCGCCAGAAACCGGACGGCGTCTGCGCGAACAGCAGCGCGCCTTCGTCGCCGCTCACCGCCGCCAGCGCCAGGACGGTCTCCCCGCGCAGGCCCAATGAGCGCCATGCTTCGCCCCCTCGCGCGCCTGCCAGCGGCACGGCCACGAGGGGCGAGAGAAAGACAATGGAAGCGGCCACGAGGCTGAACAACAGTGTTCGGCGCGGGGCGGCAGCAGAAGACGCCCCGGAAGGCCCGAAGGAACCTGCCATCATTAGCGGACCGGGGTGGGAGGAGGACCGGCGCCCTCCGGCTCGTTCCAGAAGTCGACGGTCGCGCAGGTCTCGGTCATGCTCACCTCGACCGGAACCGACTGCGGACTAACCATGCGCCAGCCGGACTGCGTTTCCACGCCGACCACGTGCGCGCCCGCGGCAAGCTCCGAGAAACGATAGAACCCCGCCCGGTTGCTGCGCGTGGTGCGGAGTGCGCCCGTTGGATCTTGCAGCGTGATCGTCCAGCCGGACAAACCGGCGCCGCCCGCCGTCGTGTAGACGTGGCCGGAGACGCAAGCGTAAAGGGACGGCGTCGCGGTCGGGCGGACGCGCGTCGGCCCGAGCGTCGCAGCAGGCCGCGGCGTGGCGGTCGGCGGGACGATCTCAGGCGCCAGCGCCAGAGGCCCCTTGACGTCAAGCAACGGCGCGGCAACCCAGACTTCCTTGCCCGCCACACAACACACCTTGAGCCACGCCCCATCGTTCCGGCGTCCAGTGATGGTGATCTCGGCGCCCTGCGCCAGCTCGCCGACGATCGGATAGGTGCGGTCAGGCCCTGAGCGGACGCTGATGGTGCCGGCCGGCACCACGGCCCACGGCGTAGGCTGCGACGTCGGGGACGGCGTGTTGGTCGGCGGGGTGGTCGGGGTCGGGGTTGCGGCGAGCGCAATCTGCTTGCCCTGTTGCGCGGCCGTCGTGTCAGTGACGCCGAAGCCCAGCGCGCGGTCGAACGTCTCCAGCGCAGCCGGGATATTGCCGGCCGCAAGCGCATCGCGGCCTTCCGCGACGGTGAGTTCGTAAAGCTGCCGGAGCGCGGCGCCCCCGGCATAGTCGGGCGCCTCGGCCAGCAACGCCTCGAACTGGACACGCGCGCGCGGCAAGTCGCGCGCGGCCACGGCCTGCATGCCGTCGAGGTACAAACGGCTCAGGCGATAGGCGTCCGTCGCGCTTCTGTTGCGCGGGTGGATGCCGAGCGCCTTCTGATGGTAGTCGACGGCCTGCTCCACAGCGGTGCGATCATCGCCGCGCGTTGCCAGGAGCGCTTCCGCCGCATTCAGGTAGCTGACGAAGAGAAACTCGTTGACGGCTTCCGCGCGATAGCCCGGATCGAGCCGACGCACCTTCTCGAACTGACCCAACGCTTCCTGCCACTGCCCCAGGTCGTACAACCGGCTGCCGTCGTCGTACAGGCCCTGCAACCGCTGGCGCTGAGAAACAAACTCGGCGCGCGCCGCGGCGTCGGCATATTGCGGGTCGACGGCGAGGATGTTGGAGAGCTCGATGGCCGCGCGCTCCCAGTCCTCTTCGGCGATCGCGGCGCCCGCAGCCGCGTAGCCCTGGGCCAGCATCTGCTGGCGCTGCGCGCGGCTGATGCCGAGTTCCGCCTCGGTGTTGCCGGGCGCGATTTCCAGGATCTTCTGGAACGCAGCCTCGGCGCCTTCGTAGTCGCCGACGGCCAGCCGGCCCTGCCCTTCGTTGTAAAGCTGCTCGATCTCCTGGTTGTTGGCCGTGCGCCAGGGCAGCCAGCTCCACGGCAGCCGGGTCTGGAACGCGACCAGCAGCGTCGCGGCGACCGCCACCAGCGCAAGGACGACCAGCAGGCCGCGATGCCACGGCGACAGCTTCGGCAGATCGGCGCGGCCCATGCCGCGGCGCTGGCTGCCCTCGGTCAGCTCACGCCCCACGGGCGCGGCGGCCTCCAGTTGGAGGAACCAACGCACCTCTTCGATCAGGGCGTCGAGGCCGGGCCGGGTGGGCTGAAGCTCCTTGAGCCGCGTGAACCGCTCCAGCGCCTCCCGCCAGTGGCGGTGCTGATAGGCGGCCATGCCCTCGTAGTAGAGCGCTTCGGCGGCGTCGGGCGGCAACAAAGCCGCAGGCGGACCACCGGCGGAAGCGGACGCGAAGCCGGGCGGCGCCGAGACGGAACCCCCGAAGCTCTTGGGCCGGAGGATTTCGCCTTTGCGCCCGCCCGCCGGTGTCTCGTCCATGTCCCTGCCGGCGGCCGGTCCTTGTGACGGCGTCATCTCACCTTCCACAGACGCGGCCTGCTGCGAACGCGGCTTTGCGCCGCGTTATGGTCCGACTCAACGAATGTCCTCCGGCTTGCCCGATTCCGACGTTTCCAACGACGGCGCGCCCTCAGAGGCTGACCCGGTCGAAGGCGCGCTGTCCTCGCTCGCAGCGGCTGCTGCCAGCCCCTCCTGGCGCATCAGAGGCAGGTAGATCCGCAGCGGATCGCGAATCTGAATCTGATCGACGAAACTCCAGGTGTTGAGGAGGTTGTCGTTGCGATTCCAGTTGGCGATGGACAGGGTCACGGTTCGTCCTGCGTACGGTTTCAGATCGAGGTTGGCGAATTGCCATCCGGTGTCGTAAAGCTTGCCCCACTGATCGGTGGGATTACCGGCCCGCAGCAACAGGGCAATCTCGTTGCCTTGCTCGTCCAGCAGCGATACGTCCAGCGTGTCGACATATTTCTGCAGGCGCTCGCTGAAGATCACGTCGTAAGTCTTCACCCGATACCAGAACTGCAACCGGGGATCGCGCATCTGATCCGCGTCGGGGATGCGCAGCGTCTGTCGGATCGTTGCGCTGCCCACGGGAACCATGCCCGGCGCCGGCGGGATGCTCGGCCCGTAGTCTTCGTCACCCAGCCGGGCTGCCAGAATCGAGACGCCAGCGGGGCCAGCCGTCGGCACGACCGCCATGAAGAGCTCGCCGCCTGCGTTCCAGTCGGCGAAGTTGCCGGTGTCAAAGCCGCCGTTGAGCAGGGCCTCGACCATCACCCGGCGCTCTGCGCTCACAGTCTGCCGGTTTCCGGCCATATCGCGCGCCAGGGCGCGGAAGAAGTAGGTCTGCCCCCGCTCGCCGTCGAACTGCGCGGACGTGAGGCGGGTTGCTTGCAGCCAGGGCTGCCACGCGCCTGAAAAACCGTGCCGCACCTGAACGTCGTAGACGTCGAGGCCCGACGCATTGTCGATCCCGGCCCAGGTGACTTCAAAGCGCGTGCGCGACTGGTAAAGGCTGGGTCCGGTCATCGAAGCGATAGGCGGCAGGCTGTCGATTCCGACATTGAAGACGTGCGCCGGTTCCACGTTGCCGGCCTGGTCCACAGCGGCGATGCGGACGACATGCCGTCCCTGCTCGCTGAGGACGAAGGTCGGCCCCACGACCTGCCACGGCCGGTCGTCGACCTGAAGCCGGATTTCGCGCACGCCCGAGCCTGCGTCTGTGGCAGACATAACGAACGTCACCGGTTCCACGTACCAGCCGTTCAATCCGGTGGCGGCAGTGGCAGAAACTTCGGTGACGGGCGAAGTCGCATCATACCACATGGCATCGCTTATGGCAACCGCAGTCTTGTGGTCGGCGTTGCCCGCATTGTCGCGCAGCCAGACGTAGACCGTGTGCTTGCCCTCGCCGGGAACCTTGACGGCGTTCACCTCGGTCGCGCCGCCGTAGAATGCGCCGTCGGTGGGGTTGGCGGGCGGGCTGCCGAACTTCACGAACGCGCCCGCAATCCCTGACTGATCTGTGACCGCAGGCCACTCGATGCGGAAGCTGTTGAACCCCGTCCACCCCGTGGGCAGGACGCGATATTCCGCAGGGGCCGGCGGCGCGGCCAGGTCGATGCGCACCGTTGTTTGAACCGGAGCGCCGACATTGCCCGCCACATCTTCGGCATAGTGCTCGACCACGTGCTTGTCGGGCTGCGTGATGGTGAAGCTGGCCGTGTTCTTGTTGACTGACTGCCAGGCGCCGCCATCCACGCGCCAGCGCAAGGCGGAGACGCCGGACGCGCTGTCGGCTGCTGTGAGCGTCACGACGACAGCGGAACGGTACCAGCCGTTCGTCCCTTCGGTCCCTTGCATCTGCGCGGACGTGGTGGGCGGCGTCGCGTCGTAGCGCAACACCGGCCCGTTTGCGGGCGCGGTCTTGTGATCCGCGTTTCCGGCGGTGTCTCGTAACCAAAGATACAAACGGTAAGAACCTTCGCCAGGTACGGCCAGATCGTCAATCCGACTTGTCTGGGTGATAACCATCCCGTCGCGCGGGTCGGAAGGCGGCGTGCCGGTAATGACATCGCTGAGCTTGACGTAGGCGGCATTGACCAGGCTGAGGTCGGCGGGGCTGGTCCACTGAACCGTGAACGCGTTCGTGCGGCTCCAGCCCGCGGGGCTGGCCGTGAGCGCCGTCGGCGCGGCCGGCGCGACCTTGTCGATCTTGAGCGTGCTGGTGACCGTCGTCTCGATGTTGCCTGCAACGTCGGTGGAGTAGTACTCCGCCTCGTAGATGCCGTCCGCGCTGAGGGCAAACTGCGCGCCGGTCTGCCACGCGCCGGAATTCAGGCGATAGCGCGTGGAGGCCACGCCCGATCCGGCGTCCACCGGCAGCAGGCGCACGTTGATGGCAGAGATGTACCAGCCGTTATCGCCCGCCGTGCCGTCGACCGCCTGTGACGTGACGGGCGCGGTCGCGTCGACATGGGCCTCGGTGGTGGTCAGGGTGGAGCGGTTGCCCGCCGCGTCCTGGCCGTAGTACTCGATCCGGTAGGAGCCTTCTGCGGCGAGCGTGAAGCTTGAGCCGGTCTGCCAGGGGCCGTCGTTCAGCCGGTAGAACCCGGCGGGATTGCCGGACACCGCATCGGCGACCGTCAGGGTGAACGTGACCGCCGACGTGTACCAGCCGGAGGCATTCGGCAGCCGGTCGGCCTTCAAGGTTGTGGTCGGCGGCGTCTTGTCAATGCCGAAGAGCATCTCGCGCGCCGGTTCGAGGTTGCCCGCTTTGTCGCGCGCCTGGTAAAGCAGCCGGTGCGAGCCTTCGGTCGACAGGTTCAGCTCGCTGGCAGCCGTCCAGGGGCCGGCGTTGAGCTGGTAATAGACGACCGGCGGATAGGCGGGGTCGTCGGGCAGGTCGGTGGCGGTGAACTTGAGCGAAACGCTGCTGGTGTACCAACCCGTCGCAGGGAGCGTCGGCGGCGTGACTGACACGGAGCTTACCGGCAGCGTCGAGTCGTACCAGAAAACATCGGGATCGCCCGTAAACGCGGTGTAGTCCACGTTGCCCGCTGCGTCCACGAGCCACACGTAAATGTCATGGCGGCCGTCGCGCGGCACCTCGATGCCCGTAATGGTGCTGCTGGTCTTGACGTACTTGCCATCCAACGCCGAGGTCGGAACGCCATTCAGCTTGTAATAGGCGCCGGCGATGCCGGAGAGGTCGGTCGGGTTCTTCCAGCTCTCGGAGAAGTTGTTCGCGTTCGTCCAGACGCGGGCCGGCGAGCCGGACATGCGCGTCGGCGGCTCAGGAGGCGTCGTATCGAGGTAGAGCGTCGTGGTGGCGGCATTCGCCGGGTTGGCGCGGCCGAAGGTGTCCTGCAACCAGACGTAGATCGTATGGGCGCCGTCTGTCGACGGCTGAATTCCCGTGATTGTGCCGGTGGTTGCGACGAACGTGCCGTCGTTCGGCGCAGTTGGCGCCGCGTCGAGCTTGTACCACGCCCCGGCCACCGGCGAGACGTCATACGGATTCGTCCACATCACCGTAAAGTTGTTCTGGTTGGTCCAGCCGGACGGGTCGGCCAGGAGGTTCTGCGGCGCGGCGGGCGGCGTCGCATCCACCTTGAGCAGGTAAGCCGGGCTGATCGCTTCGCCCACGCCAGGCTCAGTCACCTTGAAACGAATGTAGTTCAGGCTCGCCGAATCGGGGAGGGAGAGGCCGGTGACGGTCAGATTGTGCGTGGTGGCATTGGGCGCGTCGACGCTGAGGTTGCCGGACGACCACGCCGACCAGGTTGCGCCGCCGTCGGTGCTGACCGAATATCTGTCTGCGACGGCGTCAAGCCCCCCCGTCGCGACGGCGGTGACGGACGCGCTGAAAGGAACCGCCGTCACCCATGCCGTGGGCGCAAAATTGGACCACTCCACGGATGCAGGTTGGACCGCAGGCGCGCGTCGAGTAGCGGCGTCATCGCTGACGGCAAACGCGTGAGCGCGGGCGGGTCCCAGCAGGGCAACGATGAAAAGGAGAAGCCAGGGAAGCAGAGCGGCGGAAGGCCGCGACCTTTGAGCAGTTCCACGGGCAGGGAACATGGATATGGCTACCTCAGGGAGCATATTCGGGCGCGGAACGTCGCGCAAGTTGCTAACTTGCGGTGCGGCTTATGCGCCGGTTTCGAACTTGTAGCCGAGGCCGCGTGCGGTCACGATGTAGCGCGGGTCGTCGGGGTTGGGTTCCAGCTTCGAGCGTAAGCGGCGGATGTAAACCGCCACCTGGTTGGAGTACCCCTCGTAATCGTAGCCCCAGACGGTGCTGAGCAACTGCTCGTGCGTGAGCACGCGGCCGGTGTTCCGCATCAAGGTGTGCAGCAGGCGGAATTCGATCGGCGTGAGCTCGACGGCGCGGCTGTTCGGCAGCGTTACGGTGTTGTTGACCGGGTCCAGCCGGAAGCCTTCGACGACGAGCTGGCTCTGCGGCTCGCCAAAGGTGAAAGCCTCCGCGCGGCGCAGCACGGCGCGCACCCGCGCCAGCAGCTCGGACGGTTCGAACGGTTTCGCGAGATAATCATCGGCGCCCAGGTCCAGGCCGTAGACGCGGTCGCTCGTTTCGCCTTTCGCGGACAGGATCAGGATCGGCAGGTTGGTCGACCGGCGCAGGTGCCGCGTCACTTCCCAGCCGTCCATGCCCGGCATCATCACGTCGAGCACCAGGAGATCCGGCTGCTTTTCGTCGATCATGCGGAGGGCTTCCTGGCCGTTGTCCGCTGTGTAGACAGTGTATCCTTCTTCGCGCAGCAGAAACGCCGTCATCTTCAAGCTGGGACGGTCATCGTCAACGATCAGGATCCGCATAGCTCCGGGTTTCTCCTCGGCGACCTGGTAGAACGGAGGCCGATGTTTCTTTGAAGTGTCAGTATACCATAACGGGGAGGGAACAACAAAAGGCTTGCGTGTTTCCCCTCGGCTCGCAACGATAGTTTCGCGCATTCCCGGTCAAGGATCCTTTCAGAGCGTTCGCCTTAGCTTAGCGGGCGCGTATGAACGGACCATGAACGGTTATGCGCAGTAGACTGACAGTCCTTTCACATGCCCTTACCGCATCGCGGCGAGCGCCTGATCCAGGTCTGCGATGATGTCCGCCGGGTCTTCGATGCCGATGGACAGGCGGATGAGGCCCTCGCCGATGCCGATGCGGGCGCGCGTCTCGGCGTCGAGCGCGCGGTGCGACGACATGGCGGGATAGAGGGCGAGCGTGTAGACGTCGCCGAGCGTGGTCGCGGGCTGGATCAGGCGCAGGGCTTCGAGGAAACGGAAGACTTCGGCGCGGCCCGCGCGCGCCGCGTCGAAGCTCACCATGCCGCCGAACAACTCGCCACCGAACTGGCGCGCCGACAGGTCATGCTGACGGTGCGACGGCAGGCCGGGGAAGTTCACGGATGCGACGCGCGCCTGCTGGTTCAGCCACCCGGCAACAACCGCCGCATTGCGGCACTGGCGCTCCATGCGCAGGGGCAGCGTCTTGAGGCCGCGATGCGCCAGCCACGCCTCCTGCGGCGCAAGGTTCGCGCCGAGCAGCTTGTTGATTTCGTACAGGTCGACCCGGCTCGCCTCGTCTCTGACCACCACCACCCCGCCGAGCACATCGCCGTGGCCGCCGAGATACTTGGTCGCGCTGTGGACGGCGTAGTCTGCGCCGAGCGCCAGCGGACGGCAGAGGACGGGCGTCGCGAAGGTGTTGTCGATGACGAGCTTTGCGCCGCCGGAACGGGCGACTTGCGCCAGGGCTGCAACGTCAGTCACCTTGAGCAGCGGATTCGAGATCGTCTCCGCAATGACGACGGCGGGGCGCGCTTCCTTAATAACGGCTTCAGTGGCGGGGAGATCGCTCACGTCGACGAAGCGTGTCATGACGCCCTGCGACGCCAGCAGCTTGCCCAGCAGCGCGTAGGTCGCGCCGTAAACGTCGTGGGCGGCAACGACGGTCGCTCCGGCGCGCGCGCCTGCGGCAAGCAACGCGCCGTGAATCGCAGCCATGCCTGACCCATAGGCCAGCGCGGCCGGGCCGCCTTCCAGCGCGGCAACCGCCGCTTCAAAGGCAGCGACGGTCGGGTTGCCGTAGCGGGTGTAAACCGGATTCTGCGACGTTCCGGCAAAGACGGCGTCCAGGTCCTCAGTGTCTTCGTAGGTGTAGCCAACGCTGTGATGCACCGGCGTGACGACCGGGCTGTAGCTGCGGCCCTGGCCCGCGCCGGTCAGCGGCATGGTGACAGTCGTATGCTCGCCCGCATGGACGGCGAGAGTGTAAATTGAAGTGTCGCTCATGGCTCCTGATTTTCCCGCGTTTAGGTTACGATCATTCTAACGCAACTCTAACCGCGCGTATGCATCATACTAACGTTGGTTGTAGAATCTGGCTTCGCGCAATCTTGTTCTTTTGGAGGCAAACGCATGACGGAAGAGACCCGGGCGGCTGAGGCGCAGACGCTGGAGTTTCGCGCCGAGGTCCAGCAGTTGCTCAACATCCTGGCGCACTCGTTGTACACCGAGCGGGAGATTTTCCTGCGCGAGCTCATTTCCAACGCATCGGACGCGCTGCATCGCGTCCAGTTTGAGATGCTGACGAATCGCGAGGTAGTGGACCCTGACGTAGAGCTGGCGGTGCGGATCGAGTCGGACCCGGACGCGCGCACGCTTACCGTGTCCGATACGGGCATCGGCATGACGCGCGAGGAATTGATCGAGAACCTCGGCACCATCGCCCATTCCGGCGCGCTGGCGTTCCTGCAAAAGATCGGCGAGGGGCAGAAGCCGGTCGACATCATCGGGCAGTTCGGCGTCGGCTTTTACTCGGTGTTCATGGTGGCGGACGAAGTGACCGTGACCTCGCGCTCATACCGGCCCGATGCGGAGGCGTGGAGCTGGACGTCGAAGGGCGACAGCCGGTTCACGCTGGCGCCGGCGGAGAAGACGACGCGCGGGACGGAAATCCTCATTAAGCTGAAGGAGGACGCGGCGGAGTTCACGTCGTCGTGGAAGCTGGAGGGGATCGTCCGCAAGCACTCGGATTATGTCTCGTTCCCCGTTTACGTCAAGGGCGAGGTGGCGAACCGCCGCGAGGCGCTGTGGCGCAAACCGGCGAAGGACGTGAAAGGGGAGGAGTACGCCGACTTCTACCGGCAACTCACCTACGACACCGAGCCGCCGCTCATCCACACGCACATCATCACCGACGCGCCGGTCGAAATTCGCGCGATCCTCTACGTGCCGAAGAAGCTGGATCGGGGCGTGCTCAGCCTGCGGTCAGACTACGGCCTTCGGTTATATTCGCGCAAGGTGCTGATCCAGGAGCGGAACAAGGAGCTCTTGCCCGAATACCTGCGCTTTGTGGAGGGCGTGGTCGACTCGGAGGACATCCCGCTGAACGTGTCGCGCGAGACGGTGCAGAGCAACCGGGTGCTGCGCGCGATGCAGAAGGTGCTGGCGGGGCGCATCGTCAAGGAGTTGCGCGAGCTGGCCGACGAGAAGCCGGAGGAGTACGCAGGCTTCTGGCAGGAGATGGGCGTCTTCATCAAGCAGGGGCTGGCGACGATGGCCGGCGAGCGCGATGAACTGCTGCCGCTGCTGCGCTTCCCGTCCACGAACTCAGAGGGCAAGGCCGTTTCGCTCGGCGAGTACGTCGGGCGGATGAAAGAGGGACAGAACGAGATTTACTACCTGCTCGGCGGGGATGAGGCGACCGTGACCAGCAGCCCGCACCTGGACCCGTTCAAGGCGCGCGGGCTGGAGGTGCTGCTGCTGGGCGATCCGTTCGACGGGTACATGATGCAGGCGGTGCGCGAGTTCGAGGGGAAGCCGTTCAGGAACGTCGACGATCCGGCTCTGACCTTGCCGGACGTGGCCGAAGAGAAGAAGGAAGCGGCCGAGCCGCTGCCCGATGCGGAGTGGGCGGAGGTGGTGGCGCGCTTCAAGACGGTGCTCGGCGACCGCGTGACCGAGGTGCGCGAGTCGAAGCTGCTGGTGGACAGCGCGGCGCGGCTGGTGTCGACGAACACGGGCTTCGAGCGCGAGATGCAGCGGGTGCGGCGGATGATCGAAGAGGACTACAAGGCCCCGCCCAAGATTCTGGAACTCAACCGCAACCATCCGCTCGTGCGGAACCTGGCCGCGCGCATCAAGGCTGAGCCTGCGGCGCCGCTGGTGGACGGCGGGATCGAGCTGCTGTATGACACGCTGCTGCTGATGGAGGGGCTGCACCCGAACCCGGCGCAGATGGCCCCCCGCGCGCAGATGATTCTGGAGCGCGCGCTGAAATAGATTCTCCCGCCGAGAAACCCGACGGATGTCCGAACACCCGTCGGGTTTTTGTTTGCGCTAAGCGACTGTTCTTCGCAGGCGTTCGACCTGCGCGGCGTGCTCGGTGGCGCCGGGCGCGCCGGTTTCCTTTTCGTAGTCGACCGCGATCTGCATCACTTCGGCCGCGCGGGCGAGGTTGCCGTTGCGCTGGAGCAGCATGCCGAGCATCCATGCGTGCCGCGCGCGGCTGGCGCGGTCGCCCAGTTCCCCGAACAACTCCACCGCCTGGCTGTAGTAGTCGATGGCCCGGCGGGTGTCCTCCAGCTCCATCAGGGCAAGGCCGAGGTTGGCGAGGCGGTTGGCCTCCTTGCGGCGCTCGCCCAGCGCGCGGCTGATCGACAGCGCCTGCCGGTAGTAGTCGGTGGCGGCCTGCATGTTGTTCACGTCCGCATAGGCGTTGCCCAGGTTGTTCAGGATATTGCCCTCCAGCGCGCGGTCACGCGTCTCCCGGCTGACCGTGAGCGCCTTCTGATAGAAGTCAATGGCGTCCTTCGGCATGCCCAGGTGCGCGGCGGCGTTGCCCAGGCTGTTGAGCAGGCTCGCTTCCGTGCGGCGGTCGCTGACGGCGCGGCTGAGGAAGAGCGCCTGCCGGTAGCACACCATCGACTGCGCGTGATCGCCCGCATCCGCGTACGCATCGCCGAGGGTGCGGAGGACCGGCGCGCGATTCGGCCACGCGACGGCTGCGCGCGCGGCCACCATCGCGCGCTCGCCGTAGCTGATGGCCTGCTGCGTGTCGTCGAGGGTGGCGTAGACCATGCTCAGCTTGCCAGAGAGGTCAGCTTCGGCGGTGTGGTCGGCTTCCGCCACAGCGAGCGCCAGCGCTTCTGTGTAGACGCGCAGCGCGTCGTCGGTGCGGTTGATGGCCGCGTACGCGTCGCCGAGGCGTTGCAGGACCTCCCTGCGCGCTGCGGGTTCGCCTTCCAGCAGCGGGAGCGCCTGTTCGTAGCTGGCGGCGGCTTCCTCGTTGCGGCCTGAACCGGCGCACGTGGCCGCGATGGTCCGCAGGATGTTCGCCTCGCCCGGCCGGTCGCCCATAGCCCTCACCACGGCCAGCGCGGCGCGATAGCCGTCGAGCGCCTGCACCGGCTCACCGGCGGCCAGCCATGAATCGGCCTGCGACAGGAGGATGCGCGCCTCTGCGTCGGGCTGGTTTGCGCTGCGGCTAAGCGGGAGTGCGGAGCGGTAGCAATCGGCCGCGCGGCGCGGCTCGCCGAGTTTTGCGGCCACCGGCGCGAGGCCGAGCAGCGCGGCAAGCTCCGCCTCCTGATCGCCCAACTCGCGCGACAGGCTGAGCGCCTGATCGTAGTGGCGCGCGGCCTCGATGTTCTCGCCGGTAGCGGCCTCAGCATCGGCCAGGCGGCGCAGCACCCCCAGCTCGCCGGGCTTGTCCTCCGCCTGCCGCAACAGGACGAGCGCCCAGCGGTCGTGCTCGACGGCATTGGAGAGCTCGCCGAGCGAGGTATAGACGGCGGCAAGGCCAAGGCGCGCGCGCGTGCTGGCGGCTGCATCGTCAAGCTCGCCTGCCACGGAGACTGCGCGCGTGTAGTGGTCAATCGCATCGTCACGTTTGCCGGTCGCTGCGGCCTGTTCGCCCAGTGCCAGCAGCGCGGCCAGTTCGCCCCGGCGGTTGCGCGCCTCGCGCGAGACGGTCAGCGCCAGCGGCATGGAGTTGAGCGCCTCAGCGCGCTGCTCGTCGGTGACGGCGCATTCGAGCAGCCTGAGCGCGGCGGCGGTTTCGCGCTTGCGGTCGGAGAGGGCGCGCGCGAGGGGCAATGCGGCCAGCAGGTGTTCGGGCGCATCAGCCACGCGCGCCGTGGTGGAGCCTTCGGGGATGTGGCCCAGGCCGAGCAGCGCGCGCAACTCAGACGGGCGGTCGCCGAGGGAGCGGCTGAGGTCGAGCGCCGCGCCGTAGTTGTTGGCCGCAGCGGTCATCTTGCCGCCCGAAAGCGCCGCATCGCCCAGGCCGAGCAGGGCGAGCAACTCCGCCAGCCTGTCACCGGCCGCGCGCGCGAGCGCCAGCGCCTTACGCCATGCGTCGGCCCACTTCGACGCCATGCCCGCCGCCTCGTAGCTGCGCGCCAGCCCGGCCCACGCGGCGAGTTCAGCAGCGGCGAGCGATTTGCCTTCCACCGCGTCCAGCACGGCGCGGTAGGTCTCGATGGCGGCCTTGCTGTCGCCGGTGGCAAGCTGCGCAGAGCCGAGCGCGAGGCGGGCGTGCGCGATGGCCGCTGTGTCGGCGGTGTTTTCCAGCGCGGCGAGCGCGTCGCGGTAGCCTTGCAGGGCGGACGACAGATCGCCGGAAGCGGCGTCGAGGTCGGCGGCGGCAACGCGGGCGAGGCCGTAGAGACGGGGGTCGCGCGCCTCGTTGGCGGCAGCGAGCGCATCGACAAGGTGGATGCGGGCCTGCGAACGGTCGCCGGACGCCAGCGCGGCCTTGCCGAGTTCGAGCGAGGCGTGGGAGACGACGGCCGGCGCGTTCGCTGAGCGACCGGCGGTGATCGCGCCGCTGAACGCTTCGAGCGCGGTCCCCTGCTGATCGAGCGCGAGGTAACAGGCGCCGGCGCCGAGGAGCGCAACCGCTTTGGTCGAGCCGTCACCGGCGGACGCGGCCTGTTCCAGCGCCTTCTCGTAGAGCGCGAGCGCGTCTTCGGGCTTGCCGAGCGCGCGCAGCGAGGCGGCCTGACCCGCATGGGCGCGCGCCTCGATGGAAGGACGCAAGTTCGCCTCCTGCGCGACCAGACCGGCGGCCTGACGGTAACACTCGCCGGCTTCTTCGGCCTGATCCAGGTCCATGCAGGCGTCACCCCAGGCGAGGAGCGTTTCGGCTTCGCCCGCACGGTCGCCGTCGTCGGCGTAGAGCGCCCATGCGTCGCGATAGAGGGGGATGGCGGCGGCGGAGTCGCCCGCGCGACAGAGGTTGCGCGCGGTGCCGACGAGCGCCGCGCGAATCATCTCGCGATCATCCAGCGCGCGCGCAGCGATCAGCAGCGCGCGGAACCGTTCGGCAGCGGTGCGGGGGTCGGCGGCTTCCTCGGCCATCTTGCCGAGCCGTCGCAAGGCAGCGGCCTGTCGGCGGCGGTCGTTGAGCCTGTCGGCGAGCGCCAGCGATTCGCGATAGGATGCGGCGGCCTGCTCGTCGTCGCCCATGTCGAGGAGCGCGTCGCCCTGCGCGAGGAGCACATCGGCGGCGGTCTGGTGGTCGGCGGCCTCGCGCAGGAGCGGGAGGGCCTGCTGGTAGGCGAGCAGGGCCTGACCGGCCTGGCCGTTGGCCGCGCGCGATTCGGCGGCGCGCAGGAGGGCGG
>CAZPTI010000003.1:0-45330 GCA_964588925.1 uncultured Anaerolineales bacterium
GCGCCGCTGCGCGCGGGAAGAGAGACCGGATTTCCGCCGAATAGCGGCTCATTGGCCCCTGTGATCGTCGTCTCGATGGGGTCATCCTGGTAGTTGTTGATGAAGAGGAAGGCGCCGCGCTCGCCGCGGCTGATGCGAACGTCAGCCCAGTCACTCAACTCGAAGAGCGGCGCGCACCCCATTCTTAGCGCCATCTGATTCACGACGTCCAGATCCTCCAGCGTTTGCGTCCCCATCGCCGCGCCAAGCACCATCACCCGGCCGCGTCCGACCGCCTTGATAAACCCCACAACCTCTCCGTCGCCGCGCGTCGCAAACACTTCGTCGAACTCACCGGAGTACGTCTCGACAAATGATGCCGGAATGTCGCGATAGCTAAACGCGTGAACAAGCGATGGCGTAAAGGGCGCGTCGCTCGCCACCTCTCGTACGCCGAGCGCCTCTCGCAGTAGCGCGCAGGGCGTGTGATCGAACTCCTCTTCCGGCAGCCGCCCGACCAGGATCAGACACCCGCCGTCGCGCGCGTAGTCGACCAGCTTCTGCTGCGTCGCCGCGTCGCACTGGCGCTCCATCATGGCCCACAGCAGGGGCGTGGCCGCGGGGTCGAGTTGTCCGCTTTGAAGTTCAATCGCGTCAAACGGTCGATGCGTGAGGGCCAGGCCGCGCGCAATGAAGTCGAAGAGAATCGCGTCGCGCTGATGGGTCAAGACGCGCGTGGCTTCGCTCGTCGCGGCGTTGTTGACCTCGGTCATGTAGGCGTCGATCTGGAAGCCTATGGTTGTCACGGTCTGCGGCTGCGCGAGGACGAGTTCCTTGCCGTAGGCGCTCATGGTCTGCGACAACTTGCCATAGCGCCAGTAGTGCCGCCGCACCGTGCCGTCCTTGCGGATGGGATGACCCCAGTCATGCCGCTTCACGGGGCTAAGGACGGGATCATTTTCGCCGTTGCCGAACAGGTAATGGTTGATCGCGCGCATTCCGGTCGATACGCAGAGCCGGGTGTGCAGGTCGTAGAGGGAGGTCTGGTTGCCGCTGAAGTCGAGGTTCCCGCCGGCCTGAAACTCGATGGAGAAAAGGGGTTGCGCCCCATTCTGGAGCGCCTTCGTCATTTCGTTGACCAGCAGCAGTTGATGGAAGTTGCCCTCGTGGATATACAGCGGATACACGTCCGTCGCGCTGATCATGTCGTCGAGGCGCATCACGTCGACCAACTGCGACAGGCCGATGGGGAAGGTCTTGCCGCCGTTGGCGAAGCCGTGAATGTTGATGACCGAGGGAACTTCCATGCCGTTCGCCCGCGCCTCGTTCCACAGCCACGCCGCGTACTCGCTGAGATACCCGCGGTAAAACCGGCGGTAGTCCTCCATCACGGGCGCGGCGTAGGGCGGTTGAGGGTGGGTGAGGGCGTCGCGGAGGAAGGGAGCAAGGTCATCGACCGGATAGCGGTTGCGGAGACGCGTATCATATGTCGTATAGAGATACGCGGCAAACCGCGTCAGCGTGTCGGGGTTCGTGTCGATGATGTTCCTGACCCAGGCAATCATACCCATCTCGTTGTCGAGCTGGACCATGACGATGCGACCGCCGCGCGTGACCTGTCGGGGGGCCAGCACCTCGAATATGCCGCGATACCATTCGCGAACGCAACTCAGGAAGTCGGGATGGAGGTAGCTGACGATGTTCTGCGCGTAGCTGTCCTGGTTGACAAAGGCGGCCTGGGGGTGCTTCTCAAACACCCACGGCGGAATGCCTTCGTTGATCGTCTCGGCCATGATGTAGGGGCCGGGACGCGCGATGATCAGAAAGCCCATCTCCGCGGCGAGGTCGAGAAAGCCGGCCAGATCGCGCTGCGGATGCGTCCGGCCAACGAAATCCATCTCGCCCTGTTGCGGCTCGTGCCACAGCCAGGGGATGTACGTCGCAACGGCATTGAATCCGGCCCCCTGGAGCAAGCCGAGCTTATGGCGCCAGGTTTCGCGCAGCCCGCGGAAGTAGTGAAACTCGCCGGCCTGGAGCAGCAGCGGCTCGCCGTCCAGCCAGAACTGGCCGTCGCGCGCAGTGAAGTCCGCCACGCTAATCTCGCTTTCTGCGCAGCACAGAAGACTCTCGCGCAATGAAACGCACCGGCAGCCGCGAGGGCAGGGGGGGCACGCCTGTTTCGAGGAACTCGATCATGCCCTTTGCGGCGAGCGCGCCCCACTCGATGCGCGGCGAGCGGATGGTCGAAAGGCCGGGCTGGATGTGCTGCGCCAGCGGAATATCGTCGAAGCCGACCAGCGCCACGTCGTCCGGCGCAGTCATGCCGTGTTCTTTCAAGAAGCGCAAAAAACCCAACGCCATCTGGTCGTTGGCGCAGAAGACTGCCTCCGGCAGCATTCCCGAATCGATCATCTCTTTCGCCGCCGCATAACCCGAAGCCTCATTAAAGTCGCCGTAGTAGCACGGCACAGTCAATCCGTGCGCATCTGCTTCCGCGAGAAACGCTTCCAGACGCTCAGTGTTGTCGAACGCGTCGCGCGCGCCGGAAACGAACGCGATCTTGCGCGCGCCCTGCCCGTACAGGTGCGCAAACGCCTCACGCACGCCCTGCCGGTTGTCGATCAGCACCGGAAAGATGTTCTCCGCTTCGAGCGGACGGTCGAGGACAACGATGGGGAAGCCGGTGGACGCCAGCCGGACGAGCATGTCGTTGCTGACTTTACTGTCGAAGACCAGCGCGCCGTCGACCGTGCGGTCGGTGAGGAGGCGGCGCTTGGCGCGGCTCTCCGGCGAGACGATCAACTCGTAGTCTGCCTGCAAGGCCGCGTCGTGGATGCCTTCGAGGATCTCTTCGTAGAACGAGCCGCCGAACCGCGAGATAAAGACGCCGATGGTGCGCGTCTTGTTGGTTTTCAGGTGCCGCGCGAACGAGTTCGGGTGATAGTTGAGTTCCTCGGCCGCCTGCAACACGCGCTGGCGCGTCGCCTCGCTGAGCGTGCCCGTGTTGTTGAGCGCATACGACACCGCGGTTACGCTGACCTGCGCGTGCCGGGCAATATCTCGAATCGTGGTCACGCTGCGTCCTTACTCTGCCTGCTTCTTCAGCTCCAACCGCGCCAGCCCGTTCAGCAGGCGCTCGCTGCCCATCGCCACGTTGTGGACAAAGCCGTCCTGGTAATTCGCCAGCATCAGGAGCGAAATGCCCTTGTCGATGCCGATCACGTCGGTCGCGTACCAGTCCTCCGCGAGGTTGTACGCGTCGAGGAAGCCGTATTCGCTCCGCAGCCGCTCGATGCCATAGTAATTGAGCATGGCGCGCTTTGCGTCCTCCGGGACGAAAATGATCGACCCGATTGCGCCGCAGGGAGGCACGGTGTCATCAACGTAGTACTGCGTGTTGTTTGTGTCCGAGGGGGGTGCGCCGTAACGGCCCTCGTAGCCCTTCGGCCCGTCGCACGCGGTCAGCCCCCATGCGTCCGGGCTTAACGTCTCGTACTTCGGCTCCATGACGGTCGCATAATCGACGTGCGCGATGGAGGCATCGACCGAGTTCTGATGCCAGTTGACGCCCAGGCGGTCCGTGTACGGCTTGAAATCGATCCAAGCGTGGCTGAACTGGTAGGTGAAGATCGAGCCGAACCACGAGTTGATGAACTCTCTGCCCTTGTCGAACTTGCCGTAGTGCCGCGTAAAGCTGTAGTACGCCTCCGGGCCGACAGGATGCGCGTCTGACCCGGCGGCCAGTACGTACATCATGAGTTGCTCGGCGTAAAAATCCCAGTGGCCGTAGAACCCCTCTTCCGGCTTGTAACCCATCCAGAATGCCTTCTTCGTCGCATCGTAGAACCAGTCCCACTCCACCGCGTCGTTGATCTGCTCCGCCTTCGCCTTGACCTCGCCGCCGAAATACTCGCCCGCCGTGATCACGCCCATCAGCAGGATCGCCGTGTCAATATTCGACACCTCGCTGTTCCAGGCCCGCGCGCCGGTCTCCATGTCGAGGAAGTGATAGTAGAACCCGTGCGTGCGCTCCAACCGCAGCAGCGTGTCCAGCGTCCCGTTCGCGCGTTCGTAACCCTGCTCCCGCGTGATGTAGCCGCGGTCGACTCCGATGGCGAGCGCGGTGAGGCCGAAGCCGACCGATGCGATGCTGGCGATTCCCGGCGAACCGGGGTAGCGGTCGCGGATCAGGCCATAGCCCTTGCTGGTCGGGTCGGTGTTGGCCTGCTCCCAGAAGAAGTTGAACGAACCTCGCATTTCCCAGTCGATCACTGCGTTGATGTCACTCCCATCTGTTACGGCTGTTGTCGGCGAGATTGCCGGTGTTGGCATCGACGTTGGCGCGGGTGCTGCGGTTGGCGGGGTTGTTGCCGAGGGCGCGGCGGTTGGCGCAGGCGTCGGAGACGCGGACGCGCAACCGGATAGCAGCAAGGCCAACGCAAGCAGCGCGAGGATCAGTCTACTCACCGGTGATGCCCGACCTTTCCACCGACTCCACAAACCACCGCTGCAACACGAAGTAGATCACCAGCAACGGCAGGATGTTGAGGAAGGTGCCGCTCAGCTTCACCGCCTCGTTTAGCCGGTCAAAGATGTTCACGGTCCCCGGAGGATACAGGTTTTCGTACGCCTGGACAAACTTGGAAAGCTGCATGGGCAGCGTCTGGATGCCGCCTTCGAGGAAGATCACGGTCAGGTACGTCTCGTTCCAGTACCACACAGTCGAGAAGATGAACGAGATGATGAACGCGGGCGCGGCAGCCGGCAGCGCAAGCTGGAGGAAGATGCGCAGGTCGGACGCGCCGTCGAGCCGCGCGGCCTCCTCCAGGCTCCTGGGCATCGACAGGAAGGTCTGATAGAAAATCAGGATGAAGATCGCGCTGCGGAACCCCTGGCCGAGCGACGCGGGCAGGATCAGCGAGAGGATGTTGCCGAGCAGACCGAGGCTCTTGTACGTGAGCATCTGCGGGATGACGGTGTTTTGCGCGGGCAGGATGAACGTCGCGAGGATCAGCGCAAAGAGCAGGCGCTTGCCGGGGAACCGGTAGCGCGCGAGGCCGTATCCTACCAGCGCGGCGACAACGGCCTGAATGAGTGACGGAATCACGCTGACCATGACCGACGCGGCGAGCGTGCGCGGGTAGTCGAGCACGCGAAACGCCTTCTCGTAGTTGCCGGTGTACACCTGCGTCGGCACCCATTGCACCATCGGGTTAAGCAGGTCGTCCGGCGACTTGATGCTTGTGACGAACATGAAGAGCAGCGGGTAAACGTAGACGAAGCCGATGGCGATCAGCAGCGCGTACAGGAAAAGATTGAAGATCAGCCCGCGGTGGTTGCGGTCGCCGATGACGACGCCTTTGGCCTTTTCTAATGCGATGGGCGCCATGACTAGCTCCTCTCACCCGACGACCGCCGCGACCCCAGCGCCGCGGGCAGGTAAACGAGCGCCAGGAGCAACAGCAGCGCCAGGAGGAACAGGAACGACAGCGCGCTCGCATACCCGATGCCGCCCTGCACGTCGTACGTGTTCCGGTAGATATACTGGATCACCTTGTTTTCCGAGAAGTGCGACAGCGTGATGATCGTGTAGATGGCGATGATCAGCGTGGTCGTGTTGAGCGACGGCAAGGTCACTTTCCAGAACGACTCCCACGCAGATGCGCCGTCAATCGCCGCGGCCTCGTAGATGCTGCGGTCGATCTTTTGCAGGCTGGCAAGGTAGACGAGGATCTGCACGCCGGAGAACCACAGGATCAGCACGAACGAGGTCAGCAGGTATTCGACCGGGCTGCGCAGCGCGGCGGGCAGTTGCGTGAGGAAGTCGGCTACTGCGGGCGTGTTGGCGATGCCCGGCGCGCGCGTCGCGCCCTGCTGCGTCAGCTCGCGGATCACCGGGCCGCTGGTGATGACCACGGGCAGGAAGAAGATGGTGCGGAACACGCCCTTGAACGGGAATTTCAGGTTGAGCAGCAGCGCGATCAGCAGGGAGAAGATGACGATGATGGGCACGGAGACAATCGTCTGCACCGCATACTCGATCAGCAACTGGATAAAGTTGGGGTCGGTGAAGAGCGCGCGCGTGTAGTTCGCGCCCTGCACTCCGACGAGGCTGATCCCCTGCGCGCCGACAGTCACCTGATTGAGGCTGTAGATGAACGTCTGCGCCAGCGGAACGAGCGTGAAGAGCAGGAAGCCGACAATCCAGATCAGCACGAAGCCGTAGCCGTAGAGCGCCTCGCGCACCCGCGGGCTGATGGAAGGCCGCCGGCCGCTGATTCGCTGCGCGCCTGCGCCGTCGACAAATGACTCTGCGCTCATGGCTGCGCCTCCAGCAGCGCCGCGTCCCGCGCCGCGATAGTTGTCCCATCGACCGTCACCGGCGCGTCGCTGTAATTCACCACCACGCGCTTCCCGTTGCCATACGTCGTCGCCATCACCCCGTCCTCCAACGCCTCCCGCGCCACGATCATTTGCCCCTTCACGGGTCCGAGCAGCGCGTCCAGCCAGGCATACGTTCGCTTCACCTCCGGCCCCCACTGCTCATAAGACGACGTGAAAATCCAGCTGGACGGCGTGTTGAGGATGGCCGCGGTCGGCTCATGGGTGAGGAAGAAGGACGGATACATGCCGTAGTCGGCCATCTTGAGCAGGTCACGGTTCAGGTTGGACGAGAAGTTGAGCGCAGAGCCGTAGTACGGGATGTAACCGGCCAGGACGATTTGAAGGAAGGGCACGGTCTCGCTTGTGTAGATGTAGCCGCTGTCGCTAAGCGGCATGTCGAGATAGGCGGCCGTCGCGCCGAGCATGTAATCGTTCGGCAGGTAGAAGGCCGTGGTCCCGCCGGTCTCCGCGACCATGCGCTGATACGCCTTGATCGCGTCCTCCCGGTTCAAGAAGTTGCCCGGCTTGAAGTCGGTGTAGAGCATCGAACCCAGCCCGTCGAGCGCGAGGCCGGCAGGCAGTTTTGCCGCCACATCGCGCGCCAGCGAGCCGTAATGCTCGGTCAGCGCGGGGAGGTTGAAGTAGTGGTTGACCTTGTAACGATTGAAGCCGATCAGCGCGACGTTGGCGATGGACATGGCGAGGTCGCGCCGTGGGGAGTAGCCGCCCTGATCGAGCAGCGCGGCCTGCGGATCGAAGTACAGGTAGAAGCGACCGCCTTCCGCCGTCACCTTCTCAGCCAGCGTCTTTAGTTCACTGACCGAGCCGAGGCTGCCGTCGAGCCGCACCGCGCGCGGGGGCATGGCCGACGCGCCGTTCGGCTGCCAGCCGTAGTACACTACTTCAGCGTTGCGCACGGGCGGATTCGTCGCGGCGAGGTCACTCAGGATCTCGCCCATCTGCGCGACGGTGGTCATCGGCACGCTGCGATTCCAGAACAGCACCTTCTCCGCCTCGCCGCCGAGAAATTCGAGATGGATGCCGATATGCGAGTCATCAGACCTGTCAGGTTTTCGGAAACCGGTCAGGTCTCCGCGCGCCACCAGATACGCCTGGTAGCTGCGCGCCATGCCGACATAATCCGCCGCGTCGCCGGTCAGGAAGCGGTAGTGGACCGTCACGTCGAACTTGTTCGTCTCGCGTTGCAGCGCAGTGACGCCTGCGCCCGCGCGGTTGGTCGGCTGGAAGTAGCTCTCGTTGTAGATGAAGGCCGGATAGACGAAGTTGAAATTTGTCGTGACGCCGGCCGGGTGGGCCTGGATTTCGCCGTACGCCGCGCCGTTCTCGACCACGGCAAGATAGGCGTTGCCTTTGTCGCCGTGTGCCACGCCGATCACCGGCAAAGACATCTTGAAGGGCCGCACAAGGTCGATGTCCCACGGCATCTCGCCGATCATGCCCAGGTCCGAGCCGTAGAAGCGGCTGTAGAGCATGTTTTGCGCCTTGGTCTCGGCCGCGAAACGAATCAGCGTGCCTGCGCCGTCGGGCAGGAACATGTAGCCGGGGATCGCGTCGGTGCGCGTTGCGCCGAAGAAGGGGTAGAGGTGCAGCACGCCGAGCCGGAACGCGGGGTTCTCCTGCCTGACCGACGCGAACGGCGCATCGACGCGCACGCCCGTCTCCTCCAGCCGCACGCTGACGCCGATGGTGATCGAAGGGTCGTCGAAGCGCACTGTGGCATCAAATCCGCCGTCAACCGGCTTGAAGTCGGTCGTATGTTTTGCGTTGCTGATGGATGCGCGCTTGCTCTGCGCCTTGTCGTCGAGGTAGTTGATGCTTACGCCGCTCGTCGCAAATGCAGTCCACGTGCGGTTGAGCCGGTCGCCGTCCTCCGCCTGATCGAGGTTCGAGCTCCACACGTAGCCGCTGCGCTTGTCGACCACTTTGAAGGCGAGCGTTTCGGCGTTGGCGAACAGCTTGAAGGTCGCGTTCTCGCCCACCTGCCTGTAGGCGTCGGGAATTTCCTGCGCAGGCGGAAGGGGCGCCTGCGCCAGCGCAGCGCGCGGCAGCACCGCAGCGAGCAACAGCGCCGCCACAATCAACGCGCAAAGGCGCGGCCCCGATTTCAGCCTCATCTTACCCACGCAACCCCAACTCCTGGACGATTGCCGTCACGAAGTCAATCACCTGATTGAACAGCACCCACAGGATGTAGCCCGACAGCACGAGCAACGCGATGGTGAACAACGTCAGCAGCACGTTCTTCACCGTCTCCGACACGGTGTAGTTGTGGACCTCTTTGACCATAATGACGAGCATGACCGCGGTCCACGCCCACATGATCTGCTGCGAGAAGTCGTAGATGAAGACCTCGTTGAGCGTCAGCACGTTCGAGATGAGCGCGATGGGCAGCGCCATGAGCGCATAGGGGAAGAGGCTGTACGCGCTGCCGATCACCACGTCGCGCACGCGGCCCTCGCCGTCGCTGATCGTCGACACAAGGTAGTTTGCCACGTTCCACAGGAGGATTGCGCCGACGGTATAAGTGATTTCCCTTGCGACCGGAATGTCCCACAGCGCGGCGTAGGGGCTGAATGTAAACGAGGTGATGTAGAGCACCGCGACGCGCACCGCCAGCACCCAGGCGTAGAGCAGCAAGGCGAACGGGAGGCTGCCCCGCAAATCCTTCTTGATGTAGTAGAAGCTGTCCGCCGGCTGCTTGATGAAGCGGAACATGAAGAGGAAGTCGTCGACGAGTTTGACACGCGCGACGCGACGGAATGCGCGGCGCAGGGGATCGAGCCAGCGATACCGCCGTTCGAGCCGCGTCCCGGCTGCCTGGACTACCCACACGCCTGCCAGCGCCATCATGGCCCCGGCAAGCGTCCGCTGCAAAACGAGGTTGCGCTGCTCCCAGAACGCCTGCGAGTAGCCGTTGCGATCCTCGGCCAGGCGGTACGCCGCCCGCGCATTGTTGTAGTCGCCCATCTTGTAGTACGCGTCCGCAATCGCCTGGTAGGACATGATGAGCGTGCCGTTATGGTTCAGCACCTGCTCGAAGATCGGCTTCGCCTCCTCGTAGAAGCCGTCCATGTACAGCCGCACGCCCTCGTGGACGCGACGGGCGAACTCGGTGGTCTGAAACGCGACGACGGCATTCTTGTCCTTGTCGAGCACGTAGAGGAATTCGCCCTGGCGCGCAATCGCGGTCGGGCTCATCAGCGTGCCGAGCCGCTGTTCGCCTTTGTCCGGCGCGCCGAAGCGGAACAGCATGTTGCCGTTTGTGTCGTATTCGCCGATCAACCCATCCGCCGTGACAACTGTCAGCAGGCCGTTGTCGCTGACGTCGAGGTCGCGGAAGTTGAACGTGCCGCGCGCGCGGGGGAGAATGTTCTTTCCCGCGACGTTGAACTTGCGGATGGCCTGCGAGCCGCTCGTGCCGGCCGTGACCGTGTAGATGAGGCCCTGCGAGTCAATGTCGAGGTTCGTAGGGGACGCGGCCTCGTTCTTGACGAACTGGGCTAACTGCTCAGGGGTCAGGAACGCGCGCTGCAAGATCATCTTGAGCGACATCGACGCCTCGTTTGCGCCGAAGTAGCCGATGAAGTTGCCGTTCGTGTTCAGCATTGCCAGGCCGTCAACCGAACCCTCGCTCACCACGTACAGGTTCTCGCGGGCGTCCACCGCGATCTTGCGCGGGAGGAACTCGCGGCGCTTGCCGAACAGCGGCTCGGTCGGCCGGCCGAACTCCTTCAACACCTTGCCGTCGCGGTCCATAATGACGATGGTGTTTTTCTTCGCGTCCGCAACGTACATCGTTCCCCTGGCGTCGACGAAGATGCCGGTTGGCCCCTGCAAGATGTCCTTGCCGTAGGACGCCACCTCCTCGAAATCGCGCAGCCTGAGAATGCGACTGTTGCCGGTATCGGCGATGTACATATCGCCGCTCGGCGCGATGAACATATCCTCCGGCCCGTTGAGGTCGAGCGGGGTTTCCGCGTAAGGGGTGTATGCGTCCTGCGTGATGACGAAGAAGCCACCCGGCCCGCGCGCCCACGTCCGGTACGGCGCGTCGGCCGCGGCCGGTCGGACCAGCAGCGCGCAGGCCGTAACTGCGATGAGAACGAGACCCGTCAGGTGCGTCACTGCGTGACGATTGAAACCTGACGGGTGTTGCGCGCGTCGTATCATCCCTTCAACCCCGAATGCGCCATCGTGTTCATCACCTGGCTTTGCAGCAGAATGAAGATGATCAGGTTGGGCAGGAACATGATCAATGCGGCAGCAGCCGCTATGCCCTGCCCGGCCACCGTGTTCGCGCCCGCCGTGGTGGTCGTCAGCGTGGTCAGGTAAAAGGCGAACGTCTTGAGGTTCTCGCTGTTGACGTACAGCGTCGAAATCTCCGCGTTGTTCCACGCGGCCTGGAAGGTCAGAATCGCGATGGTGGCAATGGCCGGCGCGATCATCGGCAGGATGATCCAACGGTAAATCGCCACGTCGGACGCGCCGTCGATCTGCGCGGCGTCGAGCACCTCGTCGGGGATCACGTCGATGAACTGTTTGAGCAGGAACAGGCCGACCGGCATCGCGAGAATGGGCAGGATGTGCACCGCGAAGGTGTCCATCAGCCCGAGCCGCTGAATGACCAGAAAGCGCGGGATGGTCACGGCGATGGGCACGAACATCAGCGCGATCGTGTTGATCGTGAAAAGGGTTTGCTTGAGCCGGAACCGCTTCTTTGAGAGCGCGTACGCGGCGAGGCTGGAGACGAAGATCGACGCGACCACCGTCACGGCCGTGATCGCGATGCTGTTGAACAGGTAGCGACTCACCGGCACGCCGGAGGTCGCCATGCGCGAGAAAAGGTCGGTGAAGTTCTTTGTCGTCGGGTTGGTCACGAAGAAGCGCGGCGGATAGGCGAACAACTCGTCCGGCGGCTTGAACGCATGCGAAAAGATGAAGAGGATGGGCAGCAGCATGACGACGACCAGCGGCGCCAGGATCACGTAAAACTTGATCTGGCTTGGATGGAACCCGCGCGGGTTCATGCCGGAGTTGCCGATCCTCGAATAGCGAAACAGTTTGCGTCGCGCCATTTTCTTCGCCTAATCGTTGCTGACAAACAGCCGGTTCGCCACGCGCGAGAAGAGCAGCACCATGAGCAGCAGCGCAACCGACACCGCCGCCGCGTAGCCCATCTCGTAGCGCAGAAAGCCGTAATCCTCGATATGGTTGACGATCAACTGCCCCGCGTACTGGGGGGTCGGGTTTGCGCCGGACAGCAGGACGCCGATTGCGCCGGCCTGGAACGTGGCGACAATCGCCATCACCGCGCCGAACATCATCTGCGGCTTCATCGAAGGGATGGTGATGTTGACGATCTCCTGGAAGCGGTTGTTGATCCCGTCCAGCGCGCCGGCCTCGTACAGTTCCGGGTTGACCTGCAAAATGCCGGCCAGCATCGCCAAAAACCCCACCCCCATGCTGCTCCACAGGGTGACGACGATCATGATCGTCATAAGGTATTCCGGCGACTGGAGCCACTGGATCGGCGCCTGAATCATCCCGTTGTTCATCAGGAAGCTGTTCAGATAGCCGTTCTGGTCGCCGCTGAAAATCGTCTGCCACACCACGGCCATCGCCACGCCCGCGGTCATGGAAGGCGAGTAGAGGATCAGGGCGAGCACGGTGCGCGGGACTTGCGGCAGTTGCGCCAGAATCCATGCGAGGAAAAACGCCAGAAGATAGCCGCCCGGCCCGACGATCACCGCGAATTTGATCGTGTTGGGCAGGACGTACTTCATGAAGACGTCGTCCTGCGTCAGCATCACGACGTAATTGCGCAGCCCGTTGAACCTGGGCGCCTGGATCGTGTCAAAAGAGGTAAATGAAAGCGCGACAGCCACCACGACAGGCACGACGATAAAGATGATGAACATAATGGCATAGGGCGCGACGAACGCGTACGCAGTCCCCTCTTTCTGCCACCAGCGCCGGAATCCCCCCTGCGGCGATTCCACCGTGACAGGCCGTCCGACCTCGCGCGGCCGCGCGGGCGCAAGCGACTCCGTTGCGCGCAAAACTCCGCGACCTCCGCGCTCCACGTCTCCGCTCACCTCAGCGCCTCCGCGTTCCAAACGCCCTACGCTCATATCACTCACCCGCCCCCATCCACTGCTTCACCGTCTCGATGGTCGGCGTCTTGAACGCCTTCACCTTCACGCCGTTTTGCAGGTAGCCGAACTCCTCCATCTTGCGCGTAATCTCACGGTTGATCGTGATGACCGCGCTGTCGATGGCGACGCGCGGGTTCACGCCGTCAAACACGATGCGGTTCCACGCGTTGCTCAGCTCGCGCTCCACCATGTAGCTCCCCGGCAGCTTGATCGGCTCCTGCAGCCACTTCCACTGCTCCAGGATAATGGCCTTGTGCTCCTCCGGCATGGGGGCCTGCCGGAACGCCTCCAGGTTGGCGGAGCTCCACAGGTACTCGTTGCCGTAGTTGAAAACCAGTTGCTCCTGAAAGTCGACCTGCGTCTCGGTCGACATCCACCACTTCATGAACTCCCACGCTTTATCGGGTCGCTCCGTCCCGGCGAACATAATGGCCGACTGCGCGGAGCCGGTCGCCCAGCGGTTCTGGGCGCCGTCTGGCAAAACCGTCGCCGGGTACAGGTCGATGTTCCACAGCCCGTTTAGCTCCGGCGCGGCGGTCATCAGCTTGATGTAATCGGTGAAGTTGGAGACGCCGATGGGCGTCGTGCCGTAGCGGAAGCTGTTGTAGAAGCTGGACGTGGTGAGCGGCATGCCATAAATCGTGAAGCTCTCGGCCATGAACCGAATGGCCGCAATCGCTTCCTCGCTCCCCAGCCCGGTCGAAAAGCCGTCGTCGCTGTAGAGCTTGCCGCCGTGGTTGAAGATGTAGGGCGCAGTGGCAAGATAGCCCTTCATCCCCGCGCCGCTGGAAAGCGGCGTGTTGTAGTTCATGCCGTACCGCTGCAACTCTGGCAGGATTTGAATGACCTCGTTCCACGTCTTTGGCACGGGCAGGCCGAGCGAATCGAGGATGTCCCGGCGGTAGAACGTCACCCAGAAGTCCTGCGTCTCAGGAATGGCGTACACCGAGTCGTTGATGATGTAGCTGAGCAGCGAGCCGGGCGTGTAGACGCGGATGAACTCATCGAAATCGGGGAAGGAGCGCAAATCCTTGAGCGCGTTGCGGATCGCCAGCTCGTACGGCACGTTCGTGCTCACGCCGAGCGCGACATCGGGCGCGATGCCGGCCGCGTTGGCAAGAATCAGCTTGGACTCCTGCGGCATGATCGAGACTTTGACGGGGATGCCTGTCTTTGGCGTGAAACTCTGGTCGGCCAGCGACTGGATGAGGTCGACGTACTGCCGGGGCCGGTTGACCCACACTTCCAGCTCGCCCTCCTCCGCGCCGATGGACAGGTACGGGTCGCGCTGGAAGGAGTGGAGGAAGCGTTTCGCGCCCTCGCCAAACGACGCGACCGGCGAAATGGCCGGCTCGACCGGCATGCGGTCCGCCGAGTGGATGTAAATCTTGTCGAGCGCCAGCGGCTGGCTTTGCAGCAGCGGCAAGGCCGCGCCGAGCAACTGCGCGGCCGAACCTGACCCCTCAGAAAAGCGGTTCATGCGCACCGGGATTTTGTCCGGCTCCTGCGCAAGGAAGGTCAGGTTGTCAATCGCCATGCGATACTTGAGGATCGCTTCCGAACTGCCCTGGGGATTGAGCGCCTCCAGCGTGTTCAGGTCGGCGCGGAGGTCGTCGGCAATCGCGGTCAGACGCGGCTGGATGTCCGGGATGTAATCGGAAATGACCCACTCTTTGTACTGGTCGACCTGGTTGCCCGTCAGCTTCCTGATCTCCAGCGAAAGCTGGTTGATGTCCACCAGCGCGGCCTTGATCTTCTCGATGGCCGAGTAATAGGGCGCAGAGGTTGCTTCAACGCCGAGGACGTTAACGCCCTGCTTGAGATAGACCTTATACGGCGCGTCACCCTGCGTCAGGCCGAGGGTCACGTTGTCCCACTCTGTCGAGGAGCGGAACGGGACCGCGTTAAGTTGCTCGAAGGGCACTTCGCCGTTGATCGTGATGCGGCGAAAAACCGTGAAATTGCTGCGGGTGTCTTGCAGCGCGCGCAGCGTGATCAGGTAATAGCCGTCCTGGGGCGCGTCGAATTCGTAATAAACCGCACTGCTGCTCCGCTGCCACTTCTCGCCACCGAGCGCGTTCAGCAACAGGCGGTAGGTGTCGTACGGGCTGACGCCGAGGCTGCGGCTGTTGATCGGGCGGATGGCAGTGTCGTTCTTGAACGACGGGAACTCCGCCTCCATCTCGATCATCACATCAGCAGCGTCGCTTGCGGGATGCTCTGTGAGATAGGCGCCGTAGTCGGGATAGGGCGTAAAGGGCCGCAGATAGACGCTGCCGAGCAGGATGCTTTCCCTGTCGACCTGAAACTCAAATGTATGCGTCCCCTGCTTGAGGTCGAGGCGCAGCGGGTGAGGCTGGCCGAAATCAAGGTCGCGCAGGTCGACACGCGACCAGCGCGCGAAGCGCTCCTGCCGGATCAGCGCGTCATTGCCGTAGCGGTCGCGCGGGAACTCAGTAGCGGTGTTGCGGTAGAAGTTGGGGAGGATGATGCGGCGCGTATCTTCAGCCGGGTACGCGCCGTCGATGCGCAGCGAGGCTTCCGCCTGCGCAATCGAGTTGCCAAGCGTGGCGAGATCGAACGCCAGCGCGTACGCGCCGTCCTGCGGGACGGTTAGCTCAAAGCGAACGCTCTGCCCCGCTTCCAGCGTAACGCTCGGCTTGCCGTATGCGTCGGCCAGATCGCCGGTGGCAAGGGGCAGGCCAAACGTGTCAGCCCGCGCCTCAACGACCTCTGGCCCGGCTGCCTGCGCCGCGCGCGCGACCGGAACCGCCGCCAACAGCGCAGTCAGCGCCAGGAGCAGACTCAAGAAGGAACGCGCGCGCATCGGTCTTGCTGCCATGCCTAACTCGCTCAGGGGGCGACCGCGAATCTTTTGCGAATGGAACAACTCGCGCCGAGGCCTTCCCGGCCACTCGTTCATTCGCATCGTGATTCGCGGGCGGCCCCCCTTTGGGTTCAGTCTGCTTACTTCATCATGCTGGCAGCCGCGTCAGCCAGTTGCTTGTTCGCGAACTCCTCGAGCTTGGCGGAGTAGTCCTCGAACTTGAACTTGCCGGACAGCGCATTGCCGATAATGTAACCGACGTTGACGTCCTTATCGCTGCCGATGTCGATGCCCGGCTTGCCTTCCCAGCGCGCGTTGATGTAGCCCGGCACGACCTTCGCCAGCGACTCCACGAGGCTCTTGTCGAGGTTATCGAGCGCCGCATTGATGCCCGGCTTGTCGCCGATAAACTCCTTGTACCTGGCGAGCGAGTCGGCGTCGATGGAAACCGGCATCTTGGGCGCGGAACCCATCGCCTTCGCGAGCTCGGCTTCCTTGTTCCAGGCTTCCTTGGAGAAGGTCTGCCAGCGCGCGAAGTCATAGGCCGCTTCGAGGTTCTTGGTGGTCTTACCGACCACGATGACGTCAGCCACCAGGGCCTGGTTCCCGCCGGGGATGCCGACGAAATCCCAGTTGAACTTGGCGTCCTTGATGATCCCCGGCAGTCCCCAGGAAGCATCCCAGCGCATGCCGACTTCCTGGTTGATGAAGAGCTCCCACGGGCCTTTGGACTTGAACTTGGTCTTCTGCTCGTCGGTCAACCCCTGCCAGGTGTAAGGCAGCATCTCAGTGGCTTTGGCGATGGCCCCCTTGAACGCCGCCGAGTTGTAGTTCATCTTCTCGCCGTCGAAGCTGAACCACTTGAGGTTCGGGTCCTGTGTGCTCGGATACCAGCCGACGATGAACTCCTGCTCGTCGAGGCCCAGGCGGCCGGCGTTGACATCGTTGAGGCCCGTCACGGCCTTCTCCCAATCCTCGACCGAGACCCCGTACTCCGGCGCGTCGAGGTTGGCGGCTTCATACAGGTCCTGGTTGACCCAGTAGCCCATGAAGAACTCCGCAGCGGGCAGGCCGAGGATGCGGCCGTCATACGTGAACAGGTCCTTCAACGGCTGCGGCACGTCGTTCCAGTCCGCATCCTTCGCCACGAGGTCGGTCAGATCGGCCACCCAGCCGTTCTGCACGTAGAGCGGCACGTTGTTCGCCATGAACACGTCGGGCAGCTCGCCCTTCGCGGCCAGCGCGGTCAGCTTGGCTTCCCAGCTTCCTTCGCCCGACATGTCCACGAACTCAATGGTGACGTTCGGGTGCGCGTCGGTGTAAGCCTTGACCATCTGGCGGAAGATGTTGTTTTCCTGCTCCGTGCCGAGGTTCCAGGTGGCGTAGCGCAGGGTTACGGCTTCGCCGGAAGCGGGTTGCTGCGCTTCAGTAGTCGGCGCAGTTGTCGCTTCGGGGGCCGTGGTCGGGGCAGCCGTTGCTTCGGGGGCGGTGGTGGGCGCAGCGGTCGGTTCGGGCGCAGTCGTGGGCGCGGCCGGCGCCTGGGTCGGGCTGGCGGCCTGCTGCCCGCCGCACCCGGCCAGGAGAGCAAGGACGGTGACGAGAATCGCGAGGGTCAACCACTTCGGAACAGTCTTCATCTCTTCTATCTCCTTCTGAATGACTGGACAGGTTTTACGGTCAGATGCGCCTGTGTGAACTACTGGGATGCGCGCCTCCTTTCCTGGCTAACGTTCCCGATTTCCGCATGTTGCGTTTCATCAGGCCCCAACACCACTTCGATGTGGTGCGCGCGGCCATCGTTGAAAACTGGCAGCAGATTGCTCTCAGCCGGCGCGCCGTCGATGGTCACGGAGCGCACGCCCCGGCTGACGTGGTCAGGATTGCTCACGACGATCTCATACTGCGCGCCCCGGAACCGGCGGCTCACCCGGAAGCCAGGCCACTCCGCCGGGATCGACGGATCGACCAGCAGCCCATCGGCCTGCGGGCGGATGCCGAGGATCCAGTGCGTTGCGACGCGGTGCAGCCACTGCGCGGAGCCGGTGTACCACGTCCAGCCGCCGCGACCGTAGAGCGGCGAGACGGGGCCGTCGATGTTGCCGGGGGTGACATACGGCTCGGCCTTGTACGCGTCGATGTCACCGCTGCGGTTGGGCGGGCAAATCTTCCGGTATGCCTCGTACGCGCGCGCTGGCTGCCCGGCCGCCGCGTATGCCCACACCGCCCAGGTTGCCGCGTGCGTGTACACGCCGCCGTTTTCCCGCAGCCCCGGCGCATAGCGCGTCACGTAACCCACATCGGGGCGAGGGCTGGTGAAGGCGGGGAAGTTCAGCAGCGCGCCGTAGTCCTTCAGCAGATAGCGCGTGACTGCGTCCATCGCCGTGTTCGCGCGTCCGTCGTCGGCCATCCCGCTCATTACGGCCCAGATGTTGGGCATGAGGAAAATGGCTCCTTCGGGGAGCGTGCCTTCCTCGTTCTCGCGCGAGCCGAGCAGCAGGCCGTCGTCGGTGGTCGCCATGAGATACCATTCGCCGTCCCACCCGTAGCGGTTGAGCGCGTCCTTCAGGCTCTCGCGCACTACGTCGCACTTTTCGGCGAACCGCTCATCGCCGCGCATCCGGGCGATGGGCGCGAAACTGCCGAGGATCATGTAGAGGAACTCGGCCACCCAGAAGCTCTCGCCTTTGAGCAGCGTGCCCACCGCGCTCAGGCCGTCGTTCCAGTCGTGGTCGCCCATGAGCGGGATGCCGCGCGGGGAGAAGCGCGAGAATGACCGCTCAATGGCGCGACGGCAATGCTCGTAGATGCTGCCCGCCGGCCCGTTGAGATAGGGGACCAGCTCGTCGAGGATCGAATAATCGTCGGTTTCCTTCAGGTAGCTGTCGAGGATGAAGGGCAGCCAGAGCAGGTCGTCGGAGCAGTTGGTGCGCGGCCCCCAGCCCTTGATCGTGAACCACCAGTGATAGACATCGCCCTCGACGAACTGGTTGGCGGCGTGGAGCAGGAGCTGCTGCTTCGCGCGCTCCGGCTCGCTCACGAGGAAAATCTGGGAGTCCTGGAGCTGATCGCGAAAGCCCCAGCCCGCCGACACCTGGTAAAAGGCTGACTTGCCCCACAGGCGGCAGGAAATGGCCTGGTATTTCAGCCAGTAGTTGGTCATCAGATCCAGCGCCGGATCGGGCGTCTCGACGCGCTCGCTGTCGATGAAGCGCGACCAGAACGCGTGAACCTCCGCCAGCGTGCGCTCCGCCGCCGCAATGTCCGCATAACGGCGGATCAAACTGTTCGCGTCCTCTTTGCCGTCTTCGGCCGCGCCCAGGCAGAAGACGACCGTTCGCGACTCGCCGGGCGCGAGGCTGACCGCCACTTGCAGCGCGGCAATCGCGTCGCCGTAGCGTCCGGCGCGACAGGCGAGCATGGGCTGAAGCATGGCGTCCGGCGCGTCGTCGTTGCGGTAAAGGCCGATGAACGATTCTTTGTCGCAGTCGAACGACTTGAGCGGCTCGCTGACGGCCATGAAGGCCGTGTACGGCCAGTCCACATTGTTGTGGCGGCCCCTGTCGTCGGGGAAGCCCCACAGGCATTTGCGCGCGTACACTGCGCGCGCCGCTTCGTCGGCCCATGTCTCGATAAAGAGCTTGTGGAACTCACGATGCTCGTCGGGCGCAAAGCCCAGCAGCCACTCGGCATAAGATGTGACGTCGAGGCTGCGCGATTCAGCGCCCCGGTTGGTGAGGGTCAGGCGGAAGATTTCGACCGGCGCAGCGGGCGCGACGAAGATGGTGAGCTCGCTGGCGATCTCTTCGACTGTTTGCCGGAAGATGGAGTAGCCGAGGCCGTGGGTGACGGAGAAGTGGGATGCGGGGCGCATGACGGGCTTGTAGGCGGCCGACCAGTAGCTGTGGCGCTGCGTGTCCCGGATGTAGAAGTACTTGCCCCAGTTGTCGCGCACGAGGTCCTGAAAGGAGCGCGTGATGCGATTCTGGCCCGCATTGCCGCGCCAGCTATACCCGGAGCCGGTCTGCGAGACCATCATGCCCCAGTCGCCGTTGCTGATGACGTTGCCCCAGGGGCGGGGGGTCAACGGCGTGGTGATCACGTATTCTCTGCCGCCGTCAGAGAAATAGCCGTACGCGCTCTCGAACAGCTTGCTCATACCAGAAGCCCCTCATGCGTTGCCGAAACTTCGGGATCAACCACAACGTCTGGCGCATCATGAAACGTTTCATGATGGAAAGTAACATAACTCTTGGCGCTTGTCAAATTGCAAAAAGCGGAGCGGACTGGTCGCAATGGATAGATATGGAGAGTGTGAAGGGTGTGAAGGGTGTGAAGGGTTTTTCTACTGTATCGCTATATTTAACGCTAACCTTTTCTACCCCTCCTACGTCACACAAAAACGCAGCATAACAGTGTTAAAACCCTTCACACCCTTCACACCCTTCACACCCACCATAGACACCACCAGTTTCCGAACCCGTGGGGTCTGCATTGCCGTTGACAAAACGGGGCTGGAGGGCTAAAATAGGGGCCTCAGAGGTATATCCTGCGCATGTCCTTAACCGACTATCGCGACCGCGCCAGCGTGATGATCTGGGTCGTCCTCATGGGCCTGGCGGCGCAGCGCTTTCTGGTCCTGCCTGAACGGGACCTTACCGCACAGATACTCGGCTCCCCGGTGACGCTGACAATCACGGCTAACACGCTGCTGGCTGTCCTTCTGATGGGACTTGTCGCCACCGGCACGGAAGCGATTGTGCGCGCGCATCCGCTGGGCGAGGCGCAGGAGGATCGGCGGCGCCATCGCCTTGCCAGCAGCGCTATGCCCACACGCGCGCCCGTGCCGCTGAACGCCGACGAACGCCTGCGCCTGATGCGGCCGAGCCACTGGGTCTACTGGGGCGCGCCGACGGGGCTGATCCTGGTGGCGGTGTTCCTGCTGCCCTATGCGCCGTCGAGCGCGTACTGGGTGCTCGGGCTGATCGCAGTCGGCGTCGCGCTCGGCCTCACTGTGGCGGGCATCTACTACACCATCGATCCCTTCCAGCGCGGCTATCGCCGGGCCCGGTTGGGGCTGAACGCCATTACGTATGCGCTCGCCCTGCTGCTCTTCCTGGTCGTGTACCGGACGCGCGAGAGGAGCATCGTTTCCGCAACGCAGGTGCTGCTGGTCAGCAGTCTGCTGGCGCTCGAATTGCTGCGCAGCACAGGCAAGCCCACGATCCTGATCGCAATCTACGCCGGGATCACGGGCCTCATCCTGGGGCAGGCCACGTGGGTGCTGAATTACTGGCGGCTCGACAGCCTGACCGGCGGCCTCGTCCTCCTCGTCCTTTTCTACGACATCGTCGGCATCTCGCAGCACGCGCTGCAAGGCAAGCTCCGCCGCCGCATCGCGCTGGAATACGCGCTGATCACCATCACCGCAATGGCGCTGATCTGGGAGTTTGCGCCGTAAGACCGGCGAGGTTTTATATCGGCGGAACCTGGATTCCAGCGCAGCGCACTCGCTCAGTTTAGGTAGCCGCTGCTACCTTTTTTGGCGCTTGACAAAGTCATTTGTCGCCCATATACTTGTGGTATATCTGCGCTTCCGCGCAGTGAAGCCGCTTCGCCAGCCACCAGAGACGCCCGCAATAGAAGAGACAGACCGAAGACACCGCTGAAAAGGCCGAACGATGACGGGTTCGGTCCGCCCTCTGCCTGCTCGACGACGAGGAGGGGTCCATCGTGGTCACGATCTTCTTCGCCACAGATGTTCACGGTTCCGACGTTTGCTGGAAAAAGTTCATCAACGCCGGGAAATTCTACGGCGCGCAGGTGATTATCCTGGGCGGCGACATGACCGGCAAGGCCATCGTCCCCATCATCCACCAGGGCGGCGACACGTGGAAGGCCGTCCTCCTCCAACAGGAATTCATGCTTCATGGCGAGACGGAAGTCAACGACATGGCGCAGAAGATCACCAGCCGGGGTTATTACCCCTATCGCACAAGCCCGGACGAGATCGACGAGCTCACGCGACGGCCCGAGCGCGTCGACGAAATCTTTCGCGCCGAAGTCATGAAGCGCGCGGAGCAATGGTTAGCCTATGCTGACCAGAAGCTGGAAGGCACAGGCATGAAGTGTTACGTTGCGCCAGGCAACGACGACATGTTCGAGCTGGATGAACGCATCTGCTGCGCGAAGCATGTGGACCTGGCAGAAGGGGAGGTGATCACGCTCGACCCGGACAGCCGGGAAGGTGGCTACGAGATGGTGAGCTCCGGCTGGAGCAACGTCACCCCGTGGCGCACCTTCCGTGAGGAATCTGAGGCCGACCTGCGCAAACGCTACGACGCCATGTTAGCGAAGGTGCGCAACCCCAAACGGGCCATCTTCAATTTCCACGTGCCCCCCTACGGCTCGACGCTGGACGAAGCGCCCGAGCTCACCGCCGATTTGAAGCCCAAAGACGCAGGCCGCTCGCTGATCCCGGTGGGCAGCCACGCAGTGCATGATCTCATCAAGCAACACCAGCCACTGCTCGGCCTTTTCGGCCACGTTCACGAAGGCAAGGGCGCGGTCCACATTGGCCGCACCCTGTGCATCAACCCCGGCAGCATGTATGAACAGGGGCGCCTCCTCGGCGCCGTCGTTACTCTCGACAAGGACAAGGTCAAAAGCTACATTCTGACAACCGGCTAACCGGCAGAGCCAAGCTTCCGCCGCCGGAAGCGTCTCGAGGTCCACGCGCATCGATGCGCAAGGAGGTCTCAGCATGGCTAACATCAGCCTCGGCCCGGGAGCCTCACTCCCGAAAGAGCCTGGCGCAGAAGGCAGCCTCTTCCTGCGTAAGGCCACCGGCCTGGTCAGATCCTGGTCCGTGTTCGACGCGTTCGTCTACGCCTTCTTCTCGATCAACCTCGTCACCCTGGGGCTGTACAGCTTCAGCCAGATGTACTATTTCGAGGGTGGCCTCCTCCCCACGCTGATCGTCAGCGGCCTGTTCATGATCTTCGAGATCATCGTCTACGCCAGCCTCATCTCGGTGATGCCGCGCGCGGGCGGCGATTATGTATGGCAGAGCCGCATCCTCGGCGGCGGCATCGGCTTCGTGCTGGCCGTTACCGGCTGGTGGTTCATCCTCTGGCTGTGGGTGCCGCTCTACGCCGACATGCTGCGGCAGCTTTTCTTCACGCCCGTGCTGGGCACCGTCGGCTTAAGGGAGGCCGCCCTCTGGTTCGCCCAGCAGCCCGTCGCGCTGTTCCTCACCGTGCTCCTCATGTGCGGCTTCGTCACCTTCTTCATCGCGATGGGCATGAAGTGGTACTCGCGCTTCCAGAAGTGGTGCTTCTGGATCAGCATGGCCGGCATCGGCACGGTGATGTTGCTCCTGCTTTTCGGCAACAACGCCAGCTTCAAGGCGGGAATTGATGCGCAGGCAACAGCGGTGTTCGGCGCGGCGCCCGGCGTCTATGAGGCAACCCTGGCGGCGGGCGAAGCGGCCGGCGCGATCACGCCGCTGATGGGCGGCGGCATCGTCGCCATCTTCCTCGCGATGGGCTACATCGTCTTCTTCAACATGTGGCCCAACTGGGGCGCGACGCTCTACGGCGAAGTGCGCGGGGCCACCGATTTCAAGCGCAACTTCTACGGGATGGGCGCGGCCCTGCTGGCGACGACGATCCTGGGCGCGGTCCTCTTCCTGCTCATCGAAAAGACGATGACGTGGAAGTGGTTCATGGCGGCCAACGGCGCGTGGTGGAACTACGCGTGGGGCTACACGACCGAGGTGCCGCCGCTGCCCGTCTGGCCCTACCCGGCCATGCTGGCGGGCTGGATGGTTAACAGCCGGGTGTTCCAGGTGATCCTGATCCTGGCGATGAGCGCGTGGTGGTTTGGCTGGTCGGGCACGGTGTTCCTCAGCTCGACGCGCGTCATCTTTGCCGCCGCATTTGACCGCCTGCTGCCGGAAAAGGTGGCCGAGGTGGAGCCGCGCACCCGCACGCCGATCTACGCGCTGCTGCTGATGGTGATCCCGTCGATCGTCATCGGCGCGCTGTTCGCGTTCGACATCTGGAATTTCCGGTCGCTGACGCTCTGCTCCACGCTGGTCATCGCCGTGACCTTCCTCGGCTCGACCATCGCGGCGATCCTGCTGCCCTTCATCAAGAAGGATCTGTACAATGCGTCGCCCATCGCGAAGTTCAAGATCTTCGGCATCCCGTTGATCAGCGTCGCAGGCGTGATCTTTGCGGCGTTCGTGATCTTCCTGCTGTACCAGTGGCTCATTGACCCCAACGAGCTGTACGGCATCGGCATCAAGAACACGAGCTCGATGATCTACATGGGCGGCATGTACCTGCTCGCCCTGCTGATTTACGTTGGGTTCCGCGTCTACCGGAAGCGCCAGGGCATCAACGTAAACAAAATCTACGACGAAATCCCCGTCGAGTAGGGCCTGTGTCGACGCTCGCCTCGCTCGAAGAGGAAATGTATCGCCTGATCGGTGAGGCGCAGAAGGAGGGCATCTTCCTGCGCCTCGTCGGAGGGCTGGCGGTGAAGGTCCACTGCGACCGGGCGCCCCACCGCTCGCTCTCCCGCGCGTACCCTGATATTGACTTCGTCACCGACAAGGCCGGGTCGCTGCGCCTGGAAGCGTTTCTCCGGCCGCGCGGGTACACGCCGAACAAGACGTTCAACACGCTGAACGGCGACCATCGCCAGTTGTACTATGACGAGGAGCGCGGCCGGCAGATCGACGTCTTCATCGGCGACTTCTCGATGTGCCACAAGCTGCCGCTGGCGGCCCGACTGCATGTCGATCCGTTGACCGTGCCGCTGGCCGAGCTGTTCCTGACCAAGGCGCAGATCGTCCAACTCAACCGCAAGGACGTGCTGGACCTGCTTGCCCTGCTGCTGGATCACGACGTGGGGCCGGCAGACAGCGAGACGATCAACACGGCGGTCATCGCCGACCTGTGCGCGAAGGACTGGGGGTTGTATACGACCCTCAACCTGACCATCGACAAACTGCGCGACTTCATGGCCCGCGGGGAAGCGGAGCTCCTGACCGAAGACCTGAAGCAGCAGATCAACGACAAACTGACCTCCATCCAGGCCGCGATGGAAGCTGCGCCCAAGCCGCTCGCATGGAAGATGCGCGCGAAGGTGGGCACGCGCGTCCCGTGGTACGAAGAGGTGGAGGAAGTCCGACGGTAACGGAGCATTCTATGCCGACGAGCTATCTCAACCAGTACCTGCATATCAACCTCACATCCGGCCAGGTGACGCGCTTCAGCCTGCCCGACGACGCGCTGCATGACTACGTGGGCGGCAAGGGGGTCGGCGCGTACCTGCTCGCCAAACACCAGAACCCGCAGGCGCCGGCGTACGCGCCGGAAAACCCGCTCATCTTCGTGATGGGGCCGCTGACCGGCACGCAAGCGCCCTCGATGCGGTCCGGCGTCTTCTTCCAGTCGCCCGCGACGCGGCTCTTCACTGACTCCTACTACGGCGGCTTTTTCGGGCAGGAGCTGCGCTCGGCGGGCTATGACGGACTGGTCATCACCGGCAAAGCGCCCGAGTGGACGCTGATCGAGATCGACAACGACCGCGTGACGCTGAAGCCCGCCGGCGAATTGGTCGGAAAGGACACCTACGAAGTCTACGATGCGCTGCGCCCGAACTACCCCGAAAAGGAGTGGAAGATCGCGTGCATCGGGCCGGCGGGCGAGCGCCTGGTGAAGTTTGCCAGCATCGACTGCGACCCGCACCGGCAGGCAGGGCGCGGGGGCGGCGGCGCAGTGATGGGCGCGAAGAACCTCAAGGCCATCGTCGCGCGCGGGACGCACAAGATCGCGCTGCATGACCCGGAGGCGTTCAAGGTGGCGCTGCGCGCGACGCTGGCGTCGATGCGCAAAGATGAAACGCTGCTCGGCTTCAAGACGGGCGGCACTGCGGCCTCCATCCCCTGGGCTGACGTCGAGGGCCTGCTGCCAACGCGCAACTTCCAGCGAGGCAGCTTCGCAGGCGCGGCGGCGCTTGGAGACGAGGCGCAGCGCAAGCTGTTCTGGGACAAGGACACGGCGTGCGCGGCCTGCCCCATCGCGTGCAGCAAGGACGGGACGATCAAGGAAGGCGAACACGCGGGCACGCAGGGCGACACCTTCGAGTACGAGAGCGCGGGGATGCTCGGCGCGAACCTCGAAGTAGGCGACACGGGCGATGCCATCTGCCTCGGCGTCCTGTGCGACCGGCTCGGGCTGGACACCATCTCGGCCGGGTCGGTGCTGGGCTTCGCCTGCGAGGCGGCGGAGCGCGGCCTGCTCGACGTGGACGCCAGGTTCGGCGATGCGAAAAGCCTGAACTCCCTGCTGCTGGACATCAGCCAGCGTTACGGCGCGGGCGACCTGCTTGCGGAGGGCGTGAAGATCGCAGCGGAGAAGCTGGGCCGCGGCGCGGAGGAGTTCGCCATCCACGTCAAGGGGCTCGAACTGCCCGCCTGGGGGCCGCGCGGCGCGCCGGGCATGGGGCTCGCCTACATGACGGGAGACCGGGGCGGCTGCCACCAGCGCGCGTTCCCCGTGCTCTACGAGGTCGGCGGCGCGGAGTGGAAGGGGCAGACGTACGAACGGCTGGCGCTCGACGGCAAGGCAAAGCTGCTGGCCGAGGTGCAGAATAAGCTGGCCGGTCTGGACACGATGACCACCTGCGACTTCGCGCGCTACGGCATCACGGAGGAGCAGTATCTCGATCTCTTTGAAGCCGCAACGGGGCGACGCATCGACCAGGAGGAGCTGTATCAGCTTGGCGAGCGCATCTGGAACCTGACGCGGCTCTTCAACCTCAAGGCAGGGATGACGGCGCAGGATGAAGACCTGCCGGTGCGGTTCAAGAAGGAGCCGCTGCAGGACGGTCCCGCAGCCGGCCACTTCTTCACCGATGCCGATCTCGACTGCCTCCGCAGTGACTACTACGCTGTCCGCGGCTGGGACGCGAACGGCGCGCCCACACCTGAGCGGCTGGCTGCTCTCGGCGTTCAATACCCGGGCTAATCGCTTAACGGGACGCGCTGGCCGCGTCCCGTCCTACACATGTCGAAGGAGACACCTATGGTCAACCTGCGCTCTTTTGAAGTCCCGACCGTTGTCAAGCATGCCCCCGGCGCGGTGGAGTGCCTGCCCGACCAGGTGAAGGCGCTCGGCGTGAAACGCCCGATGATCGTCACGGATCAGGGGCTCGTCAAAGCGGGCATCGTCGACAAGGTCACTGAGGCATTACGCGCAGGCAACGTCGACTATCTGCTTTTTGACTGCGTGGTCCCGAACCCGCCGATCAAGCTCGTCGACGACGCCGCGGCGCTCTACATGCAGGAGGGGTGCGACGGCCTGATCGGCCTCGGCGGCGGCAGCCCGATGGACACCGCAAAGGCCATCGGCGTGGTGGCCGAGAACGGCGGCTCGATCCTCCAGTACGAATGGGCCGACCCGCAGCCGATCCAGAAGCCCATCCCGCCCCTGATCACGATCCCGACCACCGCAGGCACGGGCAGCGAGGTCACGCTGTGGTCCGTCATCACCGACCCGAACCGCCACATCAAGTACAACGTCGGCGGCACCCCCTACATCGGCGCAAAGATCGCGCTGATCGACCCGCTCTTGATGCTGGACATGCCCGCGCACATCACCGCCAGCACCGGCCTCGACGCGCTCACGCACGCCATCGAGTGCTACACCTGCGGCTACGCGCAGCCGTGGCCGGATGCGGTGGCGTTGTACGCGATTGAGACGCTGGCGCAGTGGCTGCCCGTGGCGTTCGCGCAGGGGCACAACGTGGAGGCGCGCTACAAGGTGGCAATGGCCGCCATGCTGGCCGGCATGTCATACGGCACGGAGAGCGCGGGCGCGGTGCATGCGATGAGCCAGACTGCGGGCGGCTACTACGACCTGCCGCACGGCGTGCTGACGGCGGCCATGCTGCCGCCGGTGATGGCCTACAACTACCTGGGCGAGCCGGTGAAGTACGCGCGCATCGCGCAGGCAATGGGCGTGAACACGCACGGCATGAGCGCGATTGAAGCCGCATGGGCGGCGGTCGAGGCGGTCAAGAAGTTCGTCAACCTGCTCGAAATCCCCTCGGTGCCCGCGCTGGGGGTGAAGCAGGAGGACATGCAGATGCTGGTCGACATGGCCTACGCCGACCCGCAGACTATCGGCAACCCGCGCGACCTGACGCGCAAGAGCTACGAGCAAATCTACGCGAGCTGCTTCGTGAACTAAGCGTCGCTGCCACAGAGGAAACAGAGGACTCAGAGGCTTCTCTGAGTCCTCTGCGTTCTCTGCGGCAGGCCGATGACCGTCGTTTAATCGTGACAAAAGCGACTTAAAGGTGAAATTGGGGACTTGACAGCGGAAAAAAGTGGGAATATACTGCTGATATATTACCACCGGTCGGATAATGGGTGAAGTCCGGTGAACCGCCGTGAGCATGGTGGCAAACCGGCGCTGTCCCGCAACTGTGAGACTGCGGCTTTTACGCGGTCGAGCCAGACCACCCGTCCGATTTTGTCTGCGAAGAACCCCCGAGGAGGGGTCTCGATGCCGCATCACGCATCGAGACCCCTCCTTTCTGTTTCCGGCGCCGCCATGCGCGACGTTCTCGCTGCCCGATTACCGTGCGTATCCGATGGCAACCAGGCCAACTATCGGCAGAAGGAGGTAGACCCCGGCACCCTAGCGCAGTCTTCCGTCACCACGCGCTCTACCTTCAAGCATCCAGAAGCTCCTAAGGAGGAAGACAACGATGAGTCGCTCTCTCGGATCAAGGCTGTTCCCGTTGGTGCTGCTATGCGCGATGGTCCTCTCGCTTGCGGCCTGCGCGCAGCCAGTTGCCCCGGCCGCGCCCACTGCGGCCCCACAACAGGCTGAGCAACCCACTGCTGCGCCGGCCGAGCCCACCAAGGCCCCTGCCGCTGCCGCTACGACCGAAGTCTTCAAGCTGGGCATCCTTGGCCCCTTCTCCGGCCCTGCCGCGCGCACGGGCGAGGAATTCAAGGGTGCGGCCAATATGGCCTTCGACAAGATCAACTGGCAGATCGGCCACTATAAGATCGAGCCGGTGTGGATCGACTCGCAGTCGGACCCCGCTAAATCTGCCCAGGCTTATGAACAGGCTGTCGTCCAGGACGGCATCAAGGCTGGCATCCTCAACTGGCACAGCTCTGTCGCCGTCTCCTGCATGGAAATCACTGCCAAGCACAAAGTTCCGCACTTCTACGGCTTCGGCGCTACGGAAGTGGTTAACGAGAAGTTCGCATCCGATCCAGACAAGTATGGTTACTGGATGATCAAGGGCTGGCCCTCGCCATACAAGCTGACGCTGGCTTACGTCCAGATGCTCGAAGATGCCATCGCCGCAGGAACGTACAAACCCGAGTCCAAGACCGTTGCGATCTACGGCGAAGACACGGACCTGGGACGCAGCTTCGGCAATGGCATCAAGGAACAGATGGTGGAGCGCGGCTGGACCATCGTCGCAGAAGAGTACTTCCCCATTGATCAGACCGAGTTCTACCCGCTCCTCAACAAGCTGAAGGAACTGAACCCGGCCGTCCTTGCGGGCACGAGCACCGCGCCGCCGTCGCTGTCCGCTTTCATCAAGCAAGCGGACGAAGTGGGCTTGAAGAGCTTGATCATCGCCGACGGCCTTGGCTGGGTCGGCGAGTGGTATGACCTCACAGGCTCTTCCTCCAACTACGTTCTGGATCAGATCCCGGCGTTTGCCACCGAGGAGAGCAAGCAGTACGCGAAGGACTTCCAGGCGCGCTGGGGCATCGAGCCGAGCCCGTCGGCTGCCGGCCTTGCGTACGATGGCTCGAACTTCTTCATCAAGATGGCGCAGGAAATCTACGCCAAAGAGGGCAAGCTGACCAGCGAGAACATTTACCAGTTCGTGAAAGACAACATCTGGACTGGCAAATGGACTTACAAGGACGGCATCGTCATGGACGAGTATCAGTACACGCCCGAAACGATCCCGGACATGGTCATCGGCAAGGGCAAGTATATGTTCCCCGTGCGCCAGTATATGGACGGCGTGGGCAAGATCATCTACCCGCCGGACGTTGCCGAGGCGCAGTTGCAGGTGAAGCCTTAGCGCGCGCAAGCCGCGCAGCGTGCGCGGTTAGGTGAAGTCGGGGTGACAGAGGTCTGCTGTCACCCCGAGGCGCCTCTCATTTGTCGCGTGCTTCATCATTGCAAAGTGATCCGGGCAGGAGGAAGCCTTTGACCATCCTGGAAACCCACGACCTGGTGAAGAACTTCGGCGGCCTTACTGCGGTGAACCGCGTCTCAGTGAAAATCGAAGAGGGCGAGATTGTCGGCCTGATTGGCCCGAACGGCGCGGGCAAGACGACCTTTCTGAACTCCATCGCGGGCACATTCAAGCCCAGCAGCGGTCAGACCGTTTTTGCGGGCGAGGACGTGACCGGCGCACCCGCCGAAAAGATGTGCCATCGCGGCATGTCGCGCACGTTTCAGATTCCGCTGCCGTTTCCCAAGCTGACCGTGCTCGAAAACGTTATGGTTGGCGCCGAGTTCGGCGTGCCCCACCGCTCCGCCAAACACGCGGTCAAGCGGGCGCACAATGCGCTTGAATTCGTGCGTTTTCCGTTATCGTACGATACGCCCGCAGACCATCTCAATGCCGTCCAATTGAAACGCCTGGATCTGGCGCGCGCGCTTGCATGCGGCCCAAAACTGCTGCTCCTCGACGAGCTGGCTTCCGGGCTTACGCCGGCCGAGCTGGAAGACATGATGTCCCTGATTCGCGAGATACGCGGCCAGGGCATGACGATAATTATCGTTGAACACATCATGCGCGTCATCAAGGGCATCTGCAGCCGGGTGTACGTTCTTCAATACGGGGCCAAGATCGCCGAGGGGACGACCGAGACCGTTCTCCAGAACCCCATCGTGATCGAGGCGTATCTCGGCAAGAGCGAGCTGGGCATGTAACGGCGGTCGCGCCACTGGAGGTCCATTGCTTACCGTCAATCACCTCGACGCCGGATACGGCTTTCTGCAAATCCTCTGGGATATTTCTCTGGAGGTCGGGGAAGGCGAATTTGTGGCCCTGATCGGCCCGAATGGGGCAGGCAAGAGCACGACCCTGCGCACCATTGCCGGCCTGCTGCGGCCCAAAGCGGGCGAAATCCTCTTTAACGGCCAGTCGATTGGCGGCGCGCCTGCTTATCGAGTTAGCAGGGGCGGCATCAGTTATGTTTCCGAGGCCCTGAACCTCTTCACCAGCATGTCGGTTCGGGAGAATTTGCTCCTCGGCGCCTATGCCGTGGCTGACAAGCAGAAACAGCTTGAAACGCTGGAGTTCGTGTTCGATCTATTCCCCCGCCTGGCTGAGCGCCGGAACCAACTGGCCGGGACGATGAGCGGCGGTGAGCGGAAGATGCTGGCGATTGCGCGCGGCATGATGTCCAACCCGCAACTCATGCTGGTGGACGAGCCTTCACTCGGCCTCGCGCCGTATCTCGTGACCGACGTGTTCAACTCGCTGATTAAGCTGAAGGAACGCGGGGTGACGATTCTGCTGGTGGAGCAGCGCGTCAACGCCACGCTGGAAATCACAGATCGAGCTTATGTGCTGGAGCACGGGCGCGTGGCGCTTGCGGGTCCCAGTCACGAATTGAAGACCAACGAGCACGTCCGCAAAGCCTACCTGGGCTTCTGACACCGCGTTAGGAGACACCCGCCATGCAAGAAACGCGTCCGATCCGGGTTGCGCAGATCAGATCAGACCGCAGCCTGAAAGCGATTCTGAGCCGGAACAAGCCGGCGGTCATCGTCGGCGTCGGATCACTGCTCCTGGCGCTTCTGCTTGCGATCACGACCGGGCCTGCCCAACTTATTAACACCTTCGTCACCGGTGGCATGTGGGCCTTGCTGGCGGTCGGCCTGGCGCTGGTCTTCGGGGTGATGAATATCGCGCACTTCGCCCACGGGGAATCCTTTATGGTAGGCGCGTTCATTGCCTACTTCGTTTTTATCCCCATTCAGAAAGCGCTGAAGACGCATCCCAGCGCCTTGCTCAGCGCGCTGGCGCCCTTTGCCGGCATCCTCGCAGCCGCGGTGGTCGGTTTCGTACTGGGCCTTATCATCGAGCGCCTGATCTTTTACCCCTTGCGCCGCAACACGAAGTCCAACTGGGTCATGAATGCGTTCCTGGTGACCGTGGGCATCTCGTTCGTCTTCACGAACGGCGCGACGCTGGTGCTCGGCCCGAATTTCCGCGGCATCCCCCGCTACTGGAACATCCCGCCCATCGAGATGCTGGGCGTGCGCGTGTCGGTTGAGCGGCTGATCGCGTTCGGCATTGCCATGATCACCATTGTCGCGCTCTGGCTCTTTCTGCAAAAGACGCGCACCGGCCGCGCCATCCGCGCCGTGTCTCAGGACGAGACGGGCGCAACGATGGTCGGCATTAACCTGGATTTCATTCAGTCGCTCACTTTCGCCCTCGCCACCGCCACCGCGGCAATGGCCGGCGCGGTGCTGCTGTTTATGTTCCAGGCTTACCCCACCGTCGGGCTTAAGCCTTTGTACTTTGCCTGGTACGTGGTGATGCTGGCCGGGCTGGGAAACATCGCCGGCGCGGCGGTGGGCGGCTTCATCGTTGCCCTGTTGCAGACCGCGACCCAGCAGTACTTCGGCGTGGCCTGGGAAGACGTCATCCCCACGCTGATCATGGTGATCGTGCTGATCGTTGCGCCTTCCGGCATCTTCGGCTCCGAAGTGAAGGGCATCCAGGAACAATGAGGGCGCGCGCGTCATCGAGAACGAGGCGAGAATGACACCTATCGACACCGCACCTGTCTCGCAGACCACCACGGCCGGCTTCAACCGCCTGCTCAAAACGGCTAACGGCTGGTTGGGGCAGATCGGGTTCAGCCCGCTGGGCTTTGCGCTGGTCCTCCTGCTCTTTGCCCTGCCCTGGCTCCCCATCTTCAGCCAGGAGCATTATCTGCGCTGGTTGATTATGGGCGCGTTCCTGGCCGCGCAATCGGTGGCCTTCGACTTTACGGCGGGCTACATCAACGTCGTCAACTTCGGCTTTGCGGCCATTCTTGGCCTGGGCGCCTACACGTCCGCCATTCTGGCAAACACTTCCCCGGTGCTGGCGCTGCAACTCGGCATATCGCCCTGGATCGGTATGTTTGCCGGCGCGCTGGTTTCCGGCCTGGTCGGTTTCGGTCTCGGCATCCTGACCCTGCGCTTGCGCGGCATCTACGCGGCGGTCATGGCCTGGTTCGTCGGCCTTGCCTTGCTCGGCCTGGCGCGCAACCTGGTGCCTCTCACGCGCGGGCCGCTGGGCATCAGCCCCGACCAACTGTTGGACGCCAGCTCCAACCGGCCCTACTTCTACGTCATCCTCGTGATGATGCTGGTTGTCTACATCACGCTGTCTCGTGTGGTGCGCGGGCGTTACGGCCTGGCCTTTAAGGCAATCGGGCAGAATATCGACGCGGCGCGGGCCTCGGGCATCAACCCGACGCGCTATCGCGTCTTCAACTTCACCCTGTCGTGCGCGTTTGCCGGCTGGCTCGGCGGCTTCTACGCCCACTACTTCGGCTCTCTCACCCCTGCGACGGTCATGGTGACGGCAAAAACCGTGGAAGTTCTGGCAATCGCCTACATTGGCGGGCGAGGCAGCCTGTGGGGCGGCATGGTGGTTGCGTTCCCCTTCGTCATCCTGATCGAGCTGCTCCGATCCAACCTGACCGCGCTCCCCGGCCTGCATCTTGTGATCTACGGCGTCATGATGATCCTGGTGATGACCTACTATCCGGGCGGGCTGGCGGGAGTGTATTACTCCATTCGGGCGAGGCTTCGGCGGAACCGGCGGATAGCCGCAGGCATCGAAGGAGAACCGAATGCGGCCTAAAGATATGCGGGAGTTCCTGCCCACGGAGTCGGTGGCGCAGATTCACGCCACCACGGTTCGTTTTCTGGAAGAGGTAGGCGTCGAGTTTCCCGGCGCGGAGGCCCTGGCTATCTTCCGGCGACATGGCGCCCGCGTCGACGGCGCGACCGTTTTCCTGACCGAACGGCAGTTGCAGGACGCGCTCGTCACTGCGCCCCAGCAGTTTACTATCGAGGCGCGAAACCCGACGCGCAGCGTAACGGTCGGCGGCGGCCAGCCCGTGTTTGCGCCGGGTTATGGCGCGCCGTTTCTCGTCGACGCAGCCGGGGGTGTCCGCGCGCCGACGATGAGCGATTACGATGCCCTCGCTCGCCTGGCGCATGCGCTGCCCCATCAGGACATGAGCGGGCACCTGCTCGTCGAGCCGGGTGAGTTGGGCCACGACGCGGCAACCGTGCGCATGCTCTACGCGCATATGCTGCATTCTGATAAAGCGTATGTCGGCAGCGCGAAAGGCGCGGCGGGCGCGCGTTTCACGCAGGAAATGTCCCGCATCCTGTTTGGCGACCTGCAAGACCGCTATGTTTGCATCGCTTTGATCAACAGCCTGACACCCCTCCGCTACAGCGCGGAGATGCTGGAAGCGCTCGTTGCCTACGCCAGGATGCGACAGCCGGTTATCATCGCGGCGCTGGCAATGTCGGGCTCGACCGCGCCGGTCAGCCTTGCGGGCACGCTGGCGCTGCAGAATGCTGAACTGCTGGCCGGGGTCGCGCTTGCTCAGTTCATCAACCCGGGGACGCCCGTCGTCCTCGGCTCGACCTCGACCAATATCGACATGAAAAGCGGCGCGCTTGCTATCGGCAGCCCGGAGCTCTCTATGATGGTCGCCGCGCACGCGCAGCTTGCGCGCTTCTACGGATTGCCTTCGCGCAGCGGCGGCGCGTTGACCGATGCGTCCTTCCCGGATGCGCAGGCCGGCTTTGAGTCGATGATGGCATTGCTGACTGCGGTCAACAGCGGGATCGACTTCGTCCTGCATGCGGGCGGCATCCTCAGTTCATATCTCGCCTTCTCGTTTGAGAAGTTCGTCCTCGACGACGAGATGTGCGGCATGGCGCGGCGGCTGCGCAGCGGCATTGTCGTCGAGCCGGAGACGCTGGCGTATGACGTTGCGGCCAGTGTCGGCATCGGCGGCAACTATCTGGCAGAGGATCACACCCTTCAGCGCTGCCGCACGGAGTTCTGGCGGCCGGCCGTGGCTGATCGGGCCGGGTTGGATGCGTTCGCCCAGGGCCGCACGCAGAATGCGGTTGAGCGCGCGCGCCAGCGATGGCAGAAGCTCCTGGCGAAGCATGAAGACCCGCCGCTGGAGCCTATCATCGCTCGCCAGCTACGCGCCTACGTCGACGAACACGGTTGTTGACATCAGCAGGGGGACAAGATGCTTGTTGAATACCGAATGTCGCGCAACCCGGTCATCGCGCCGCCGGAAATGCCGATTGGCGAGGCTGAGGCGCTGATGCGAGAGAAGAAGGTGCACCGCCTGCCCGTGGTGGACAAAAAGGGCCAACTGGTTGGAATCGTCAGCGAATCCGACCTGCTCAACGCGCGGCCCTCGTCTGTCACCACCCTGAGCATCTGGGAAGTGACTTACATGCTCAGCCAGATAACAGTCGGGCAAGTAATGACGCGCAAAGTGGTTACGGTGGACGTGGACTGCCCCATCGAAGAAGCCGCCCGGCTGATGCGGCAGCACAGCATCGGCGGCACGCCCGTCTTGCGCGACGGAAAGCTCGTCGGCATTATCACTGAATCCGATATCTTCGATATTTTTCTGGAACTGCTAATGGCGAAGGAGGCCGGTGTGCGGCTGACCGCGCTCGCCCCCTATTTCAAGGGGTCGATGGCGCAGATCACAACCGCGATCACGCAGAAGGGCGGGCTGATTCACAGTCTGAACGCATTTGACAGCGGCGAGCAGGGCACATGGGGCTGCCTGATGAAGGTCGCGGATATTTCGAAGCAGGACTTGATTGACGTCGTCAGCCCGTTCGTGGTGCGCATCCTCGATGCGCAGGACGCGCAATCGTAGCGTCGTGCGGGCTGCGCAGCGGGCCGCCTACAGACACTTGCGGATGGCGGCGCTGAAGTCGGCGATGTGGGCGGAGAGGGCGCGCTCGGCGCGGTCAGCATCCCGCTGTTCGAGCGCATCAACGACTTCGGGGAAGGCTCCGAACGCAAGGTCGGCGGGCGAGAGCCGGTCGAGATAATAATACCAGATGCGTCGGGAGAGGTTGTAGAGCATTTCGATCTCAGAAACCAGAATTGAATTGCGGGCCGCGGCCGCAAGCAGGCGATGGAAGCGCGTGTCCAGCGCCATTAACACTCGCATATCCGGGGGCTTGTGACCGTTGCCCGTCCCGCCTTTCACCGCTGCATCGATCTCGACCAGCAGCGAACGCATCTCCGCCACCTCGGCGGGAGTAATCCGCTGCGCGGCAAGGCGAACGCTTAACAAATCCAGAACCGTCCTGACTTCCTGAATCTCGGTTAAATCCGAGATATTGATGGTGGTGACGAACATGCCGCGCCGCGGAGAGACTGTGACCAGCCTTTCAGCCTCCAGCATCTTGAGCGCCTCGCGGATGGGAGTGCGCCCCAGGCCAATCTCCGCCATGAGCGAAGCTTCATGGATCACGGAGCCAGGGGGCATTTCGGTGGTGACGATTTTTTCCTGGATTAGCTCGTAAGCCCGCTGGGTGTCGGTCACTGCCATAAGGGGTCTCCTTAGTTTCACGTCGCCCGAGGCTTGTAGTGTATCTGTTGCGCTGCGCACGAGGCAATATATTGTGAGTATACTATCAGCGTAAGGGGCTGTCAAGCAGTTCGCTCCCTTGACATAGAGAGTCATTGTTGATATACTACTAATATATCAGATTCCTTGTCGTCTTTCCGCATCTTCCATGCCTGTCTACAGCGCGGCAGAAATGGCCTGGCGAATATGCCTGCTCAATCCGAGCGCAACCGCTTCTTAATCAGTGTGGACGGTAGCGGCGTGTCCGCAGAACCGGGCCAGACTGTCGCGGCAGCGCTTATCGCGGCTGGCATCACCGTCTTTCGTCACACTGCAAGCGGCAGTCCCCGGGGCGTTTTCTGCGGCATGGGCGTCTGTTTTGACTGTCTTGTTACCATTGAGGATGCGCCCGATCAGCGCGCGTGCATGACGCTGGCGACGCCTGGCATGCGCGTTCGCACCGGCGCAACTGTTTCTCACCCATTCGAGGAATCCCGTGTCGGCGGCTGAGATCGCGGACGTTGCCGTGGTCGGCGCGGGGCCGGCCGGAATCGCCGCGGCGCTCGCCGCAGCCGAGTATGGGCTGCGCGTCACCTTGCTCGACGAGCGCCCGGTTGCGGGCGGGCAGTATCTCCTCCCAACAGCCGCCAACACTGCGTTGACCCGCGCTGAGCGGATGGGTGGCGAACTGCTGGGCCGGTTGGAAACGGCTAAGGTTGACCGGCGCGCCGGAACGACGGTCTGGCACATCGAACGCGGGCTAAAGCTCTGGCTGTTCAGCAATGGCGAGGCCACGACGTTGCAGCCCCGCGCGGTTGTCCTCGCCGCGGGGGCGCGCGAGCAAGTCATCCCGTTTCCGGGCTGGACGCTGCCCGGCGTGATAACTGTCGGGGCGGCGCAACTCCTTGCCCGGCGGCACGGCGTCGTCCCGCGCGGGCGGGTGCTCCTCGCCGGTTCCGGCCCACTGCTCCTGGCAGCCGCCGCAAAGCTCGCAAGCCTCGGCGCGCAGGTTGTGGCCGTGCTCGAGGCGAGTCAACCGACGACCTGGCTCCGTCACGTCGGCGCGTTGCGCGGCCAGGGCGAACGGCTCGTCGAGGGCTGCCGCTATCTTCGGGCGCTGCAGAAAGCCGGAGCAGCGTACAGGTTCGGGCAGGCAGTCGTGGCGGCCGGCGGAGAAGGGCGCGCCCGCCGCGTGACCGTGGCCCGGCTTGATCCGGCGACCGGCGTCCCTCGCCCCGACGGACGCTACGAAGAAGACATCGACACGATCTGCGTCGGCTTTGGCCTCATCCCCAACGTCGAGCTGGCGCAACTTGCGGGCGCTAATCTTGTCTACGACGCTAAGAAGGGCGGCTGGACGCCCCGGGTCGACTCGAATCTCTCGACCAGTGTGGCGGGTCTGTATGCGGCGGGCGAAACGGTCGGGGTGGCGGGCGCAGCGGCTGCGATGCTGACGGGACGGCTCGCAGGTTTGGCAGCAGCAGCGCATCTGGGCGGTGTCTCAGCGGCAGAGTTCGAGCGCGAGAAGTCGAAGCTCGACGGCGCGCGCGAGTCCGAAGCCCGGTTCGGCGGGATGCTGAACACGATCTTCGCTCCGCCGTCGGGTCTGGCGGCCATCACCACTGACAGCACTTTGCTCTGCCGCTGCGAAGAGGTCACTGCGGGCGAGGTCCGCGCAGCCATTCGGCAAAGCCCGCGGCCAGTCACGCTGGATGCGTTGAAGATCTGGACGCGCATCGGCCAGGGCCCGTGCCAGGGCCGGACGTGCGGGCCGCTCATTGGCAGGATCATTGCGCAGGAACTCGGCTGTTCACTGGCAGATGCCGGCGTCTTCTCTGTCCGGCCGCCCGTCAGTCCTGTGCCGCTGAGGGCGCTCGCCGCGATACAGCCTGCTGCGGAGGTCAGCCAATGACCGCCGCGCATGACGTGATCGTCATCGGCGCAGGGATTATCGGCGCTGCGTGCGCGCACTCGCTGGCGCATGCCGGGCTGTCTGTCCTCGTCCTGGAGCGCAACTTTCCGGCCAGCGGAACCTCGCGGTCCTGCGACGGGCTTATCCTCTGCTCGGACAAAACATCGCGCGCGGAACTGGCGCTTGGCCTGGCGAGCGCGGCGCTGTGGGCCCGGCTGGCCGACAGCCTGGAACTTGACTTCGAGTACGGCAACACCGGCGCCATCATCGTCTACGAGACGCCGGAGGGTCTGGCAGCCGGTCGCCAGCAAGCATTGGATCGCTGCGCGCAGGGTGTCAAGGCGGAAATCCTCGATCCTGCGGCGCTGCTGGCGCTGGAGCCGAACCTTGCGCCGAATCTTGCGGGAGGCATCTACTACCTGGATGAGGCGCAGGTGGACGCGCGGCGAGCGACGCTGGCGCTGCTTCAGAGCGCGCAGCGGTGTGGGGCCGAGGTGCGCGGGGGGACGCCTGTAACCGGGCTACGGCGAGATGCGGACGGGCGCGTAGTTGCCGCAGTCACTCCCAACGGAGAGATCGCGGGGGGCGCGTTCGCGCTGGCAGCCGGGGTTTGGAGCAATGAAATCGCCGCTACAGTGGGGTTGCATCTCCCCATCAAGCCCCGCAAAGGCACGATCCTCGTGACCGCAAGCGCGCCGGGGACGATTAATCACCCGTTGTTGGAGGGCAGCTACGCCGCATCTGCGCATGCGGCAACGGACGCCGCGCAGGTTGCCCTTGTTGCGGAAATGACCGCGGGCGGGACGCTGCTCCTGGGCAGCAGCCGCGAGTTCGTCGGTTTCGACCGCTCGGTCTCACCGGAGATGGTGCAGAAGATTGCGGCGCGCGCGGTGCGTTACCTGCCTGCGCTGGCTGGCCGCAACGCCATGCGGGCTTACGCCGGCCTGCGACCGTGGACTCCCGATCACCTGCCGCTGATCGGACCCGCGCCGGACGTTCCGGGATTATACCTGGCAACAGGGCACGAGGGAGCAGGCATCGGACTGGCGCCGATTACGGGCGAGATTATCGCGCAGCGCATGGTTGGCTGCGCGCCCGACAAGGGACAGGCGGACGATGCGTTAGCCCGGATAGTCAGCCCGGATCGGTTTGGAGACCTTGCAGTAAGCGGGGCAGCGTGAGACGCTGACCACTCGGCACAGGGCGGAGGGCCAAAGCCGCCCGCGCAACTCTCGACAACTGTCAGGCAAAGGTCACGAAGGAGGCACCGGTGAGCGAGATTCTTGTTCAAATCTCGGAGGCCATCATCGACGGTAATGTGGAAGACATCGTCGATATGACCGAAGAGGCCCTCGACGACGGGATTCCAGCGCAGGAAATCCTCAACAAGGGATTAATGGCCGGGATGGACCACGTCGGTGTGGAGTTCAAGGCCGGCAACATGTTCGTGCCGGAAGTGCTGCGCTCGGCCAAGGCCATGCAGGGCGCGATGGACTTGCTCCGCCCCATTCTCGCTGAAGCAGGCGTGAAGCATACCGGCAAGCTGTTGCTCGGCACCGTCAAGGGCGACCTGCACGACATCGGCAAAAACCTGGTCGGCATGATGGCCGAAGGCGCGGGGTTCGAGGTGAAGGATCTGGGCAAGGACATCACCCCGGATCAGTTCGTCTCGGCGATCAAGGAGTACCAGCCCGACGTGCTGGGCATGTCTGCGCTGCTGACAACCACCATGCGCGCGATGGGGCACACTATCAAGGCGCTGGAAGAGGCCGGGCTGCGCGACCACGTCAAGGTGATCGTCGGCGGCGCGCCGGTCACGCAGGAGTTCGCCAACCAGATCGGCGCGGATGGTTACGCGCCCAACGCGGCTTCCGCGGCCGAGCTGGCCCGCAAACTGGTTTCGTGAGGTACCCATGAGGACGAATTATGTAGCTAATGCTGGCGTCCGCTTCAACGTCTTCTCGCAGGACCAGTTGGAGGAGATGTTCAATGGCGTGCTCCACCTGCTCCAGTACACCGGCCTGGACGTGAAGCACGAGGAAGCCCGCGACATCCTTGCAAAGGCCGGCGCGTGGGTCGACGGCGAGCGGGTGCGCCTGCCCTCCTACATGGTCAAAGAGGCGCTGCGCAAGGCCCCGCGCAGCTTCACGCTGTGGGCGCGCGACGGCAACCCGAAACACAACATCCACATCGGCCCCGGCCGCGCGCACTTCGGCCCCGGCCCCACCTGCACGCACTTCATCGACCCGGAAACGCTGGAGCGCCGCCCCTATACGAAGGCGGATGTGCCGCTCGTCGCGCGCATGGTCGACGCGCTGCCGAACATCGACTTCTGTGAGTCGCTCGGCACCGTGAGCGACGTGCATTACGATCTGGGCGCGCTGTACGAGTTCGCGGGCATGTTCCCGAACACGTCCAAGCCCATCGTTGCGTGGTCTTATGACAGGTACGACTCCGCGGGCATCCACGAAATCGCAGTGGCGGAGGCCGGCGGGCAGCGCGCGTTCGAGCAGCGGCCCAACTACGTCCACTACTGCGAGCCCCTGTCGCCGCTGGTCAGCACGTTCGAGGCCATCGACAAGCTGATCTTCGCCGCAACGCATCGGGTGCCGCTCGTCTTCACGCCCTGCCCCATTGCGGGCGGCACCGCGCCGATCACGGGCGCGGGCATCATCACGATGGGCGCGGCCGAATCGTGGATGGGCCTCACCCTTGCGCAGACGCTCCAGCCGGGCCTGCCGTTCTTCATGGGCGGCGTGTTCTCGGCGATGGACATGAATACGATGATCCTGGCCTACGGCGCGCCTGAACTGCCGCTCTACATGGCGGGCCTGACCGAGCTGGCGCACTACGCGGGGTTGCCCCTGTGGCAGACCGGCGGTTGCACCGACTCGAAGACGTTCGATGGACAAGCCATGATCGAAGGCGCTATGTCCGTGTTCTTCTCCGGGCTGACCTCCGGCGACCTGTGCCACGACGTGGGCTACACCGAGAGCGCCATGACCGGCTCGCTCTTCCAGTTGTGCGCGATGGACGAAGCCATCGGCTATTCGCGGCGCATCATGCGCGGCATCGAGGTGGACGACGACACCCTCGCGGTCGATGTGATCAACAAGGTCGGGCCGAACAATCACTACCTGCGCCAGCCGCACACGCGCAAGCACTACAAGACGGAGTACTTCTATCCCAAGCTGCTCGACCGACAGGATTTTGAGAACTGGGAAGCGAGCGGCAGCCTCACCATGAAGCAGCGCACCATCGCGCGCGCGCGCGACATCCTCGCGACCCACAAGTCGTCGCAGGTGAAGCCCGAAACGATGGCAGTCATCGAGAAAGTCCTCGCCGAGGCCGAGGACCGCGTGAAGGACAAGAAGTAAGAGGTTTCCATGAGCAAACTACTTGAGAAAATGTCCACCGCGATCCTCGAAGGGGACGCGGACAAGATGCCGAACCTGGTGAAGAAGGCGCTGGCCGAAGGGACGTCCGCAAAGGAAGTCCTGGAGAACGGTCTGCTTGTTGGCATGCAGGAAGTGGGTGTGCGCTTCCGCGCGGGCGATATGTTCGTGCCGGAAGTGCTGATGTCGGCTGAGGCGATGCAGGCCGCAATGGTCATCCTCCGGCCGGAGCTGGCAGCCAGCGGCCACAAGCAAGTTGGCAAAGTCGTGTTGGGCACCGTGAAGGGCGACCTGCACGACATCGGCAAGAACCTCGTCGGCATGATGTGCGAGGGCGCCGGGTTCGAGGTCATCGACATCGGCTTCAACGTGGAGCCGGAGAACTTCGTCGAGGCGATCAAGAAGCACCAGCCGGACGTGATCGGCATGTCCGCCATGCTGACGACGACGATGCGCGCGATGGGCCACACCATCAAGGCCATCGAGGAAGCCGGCCTGCGCGATCGCGTCAAGATCATGGTCGGCGGCGCGCCCGTCGACGCCGAATTCGCAAAGCGCGTCGGCGCGGACGGCTACGGCTCCAACGCGCCGGCCGGCGCGGAGCTGGCGCAGAAGTTCGTCGGCGCGGCGTAAGAGCATGAGCGACGCGCCTTCCGGCCCGCCCGTCGTCGTCATCACATGCCGCGTCCTCGTCAGCGCGCTCGAACGGCTGCTGCCCACGGACCTGGCATCGCAGGTGACGGTGCTTGACTACGGCCTGCACCGGGTGCCCGTCAAGCTGACCGACGGCGTCCAGGCGGCCATCGACGCGGTCGAGACGCCGAGCCTGATCGTGCTGGGCTACGGCCTTTGCGGCAACGGGCTGCGCGGCATCGAGGCGCGCGAGCACACCCTGCTCATCCCGCGCACCGACGACTGCATCGCCATCCTGCTTGGCTCCTATCGGGCCTACATGCGCCGCTTCCAGTCCGAACCGGGAACGTACTACCTCACAAAGGGCTGGCTGGAATCGGGCAGCGACCCGCTGCGCGAGCACAACGAGTACTCGGCGAAGTGGGGCGAGCAGACCGCGATGTGGATCATGGACCAGCAGTACAGCCACTACAAGAAGATCGCGCTGGTCGCGCCCAACGCGGAGGAGATGGCGCAGTATCGCGAGCGGGCGCAGGAAGTGGCGCGGTTCTGCGAGCGCTGGGGCATGACCTACGAGGAAGTGCTCGGTTCGGATGACTACGTTGAAGGGCTGATTCGCGCCGCGATCCACCTGCGCGACACCGGCTCGCTGCCCGACGGGATGGCCTCTGATTACCTGGTTATCCCGCCCGGCTCTCAAATCGAACAAGCCATGTTTATGCGCTAACCACAGGCGCTTAGAGCGAGGCAAACGATGCAAGTACGCAAGAACAACTACACGGTCAATATGACGCCCACGATGCAGGTGTTGACCGAGAATCAGATCGAGGCAATCTACTACTCCGCCCTGGCAGTCCTCTCCGAGACGGGCGTGCGCGTCTACGACAAAGAGGGCTGGGATCTCGCCCACCAGGGCGGCGCGGTGGTCGAAGACGTCCAGGCCGACAGCGCGCTCGTCAAAATGCCCTCATGGATGGTTGACAGGGCGCGCGCCACGCTTCCGCAGCGCATCCGTGTGATCGGCACGCCCGACGCGGACGGCAAGCGGAAATATAACATGGACCTGTATAAGAATACGATGTACTTCGGGACCGGCTCTGACACGCCGTTCACGATCGACCCGTACACCCAGATTCGCCGCCGCGCCACCTACAAGGACGTGAAGAACCTCGCCAAGCTGGCCGAGGCGCTGCCAAACGTCGACTTCTTCATGTCGCTCGGCATCACGCAGGACACCGCGGTCGGCACCTACGACCGCTGGCAGTACCTCGCCATGCTGGAAGCCACCAACAAGCCCATCAACATTACGGCGGTCGACATCGAGGGGCTGAAAGACCAGCTCGAAATGGCCTACATCCGACTCGGCGGCAAGGAAGGATGGAAGCAGGCGCCGTGCTTCTCCCTCTACAACGAGCCGGTTTCGCCGTTGAGCCATTCGCAGGAGGTTATTCAGAAGCTGCTCTTCTGCGCGGACAACGACATCCCCATCGTCTACACGCCCTGCCCGCTCGCCGCCGCAACTGCCCCGGCCACGCTCGCCGGCCTGATGGTGCAGGCGCTCACTGAGAGCCTGTTCGGCATCGTGCTCGGCCAGCTTCGCAAACCGGGCTGCCAGATCATCATCGGCGGCCTCATGTCCGCGATGGATATGCAGACCGCCGTCTACCCCTACGGCTCGCCCGAAATGGCCCTGTTGAGCGCGGGCTACACCGAAATCACGAAGTGGATGCGCGTGCCGGAATACGAGACGGCGGGCTGCTCGGATGCGAAGTGCTTCGACGAGCAGGCGTGCATGGAGGCCGCGATCAACATCAGCACCGCGGCGATGATCGGCGGCAACATGATTCACGACATCGGCTACATCGAGCAGGGGTTGTGCAGCAGCCCGCACATGCTCGTCGCATCCGATGACATCATCAGCCGCACCAAGCGCATCATGCGGGGCATTCCGGTGACGCCGGAAACGCAGGCGCTCGATGTGCTCGACGAGGTCGGCCCGGGCGGCCACTTCCTCGGCCACGACCACACCTTCAACCGCTTCAAGACGGAAAACTGGCGCTCGCCACTGGCCGACCGCCAGGTCTACGCCGACTGGGAGGCAAGCGGCTGCAAGGACTACCAGCAGCGCGTGCACGAGCGCATGATCGAAATTCTTGAGACGGAGACCGAGCCGCTGCTCGAACCAAAGATGCACCAGGAGCTGCGCCGCATCTGCGAGCTGGCGGACGCGCGGCACAAGGACGAAGAGCTCGACGTGCAGATGTTCGTCTGAGAACCGATTGAAGACAGAAGGTTGAAGATTGAAGGTTACGGCTCGCCGTTCATCTTCGATCTTCAATCTTCAATTCTCCATCGGAAAGGGGCAATCCCTTGTCGACCTCTAACCATGATAGCCTCGTCCTCGGCATTGACACCGGCGGCACCTACACCGACGGCGTCCTCCTCGCCTACCATGCCCGCAGAGTCCTCGCGACGCGCAAAAGCCTCACTACCAAGCGGGACTTTGCCATCGGCATCGACAATGTCATCGACGGCATCAAAATTGAAGACCCCGCGGCGATCTCGATGGTGTCGGTTTCCACGACGCTCGCGACCAACGCCATCGCGGAGGGTAAGGGCAAGCGGATCGCGCTGTTCCTCATCGGTTACGACCCGGAACTGATCGCCAATTTCAAGCTGCAAGGGCGCTTCGCCACGCCGCATTTCTTCTATTTTGCCGGTGGACACGACCTGTATGGCCGCGAGAAGGCGGAGTTGGACCTGGCCGGCATCCTCGCGCAGACGCTCAAGATCAAGGACCACGTCGACGCGATCGCAGTGTCCAGCTACTTCAGCCCGCTCAATCCGGAGCACGAGCAGCGCGCCTACACGGCCATCGCGCGCGTCTGCGACCTCCCCGTCGTGCTCGGCCACCAGCTTTCGACCAAACTCGGCTCGGTGGAACGCGCCACGACCGCCGCGCTGAACGCCTCGCTGCTGGCCGTGTTGCAGGACTTCATCATCGCGGTCCGCCGCGCGATGGAGCGCCGTGGCATTGTCGCGCCGCTCATGGTCGTGCGCGGGGACGGCACACTGATGAGCGACGAGTTCGCAGCGCGTACGCCGGTCGAGACGATCCATTCCGGCCCGGCCGCATCGGCCATCGGCGGGCGCTTCCTCTCGCACGTCGAAGACGCGCTGGTCGTCGACGTTGGCGGGACGACCACAGACCTGGCGCTGATCGAGGGCGGGCAGGTGCGCATCAGCGCGGAGGGCGCGTCGGTGGCCGGGCCGGCCGGCGAATTCAAGACCGCCGTGCAGGCCGCCAA
>CAZPTI010000003.1:45340-75995 GCA_964588925.1 uncultured Anaerolineales bacterium
CGGCGGCGACAGCCACATCGCCGTTGCCCGCGATGGGCAAATCGCCATCGGGCCGGAGCGCGTGCTGCCCCTGGCGCACCTCGCGCATGATCACCCCGACGTCGCAAAGCGCCTGCACGCGCTCTCACGGCGGCAGTGGTCGCAGGCGACGCCCGACTGGCTGGAATACTGGCATCTCCTGCGCGAGCCCCCGCGGAGCTTCCTCGCCGACGCCAGCAGCCGCCAGATCGCGCTGATCGATGCGCTACGCGACGGCCCGCAGCCTGTGCCCGAGCTCCTCAAACGGCTCAAGGTGCTCCACGTCGGCCAGCTTGACGCAGCGGAGTTGCACCGGCAGGAGATCATCGGCAAGGCCGGGCTGACGCCGACGGACCTGATGCACGTCGACGGCTCGCACGCGCCCTGGGATGTCGAGTCGGCGCGACTGGCGCTGGAAGTGTTCAGCCATCACGTGCCGGCGACGCGCGGCGGCCGCGGCCTGGATCCGAGCGCGGTTTGCGCGCGCGTGTGGCAGCGGATCACCGAAATGGCCGTTCACGCCATTATTACCTTCCTCAGCGGCAAAAAGCTTGATCCCCCCGGCGCGGTCGACCCGGATCGCGACCCGTCGTTCGCGCCCTGGTTCTTCCACCACAGCCTGTACGCCGCGCATCCGCACCTGCAACCCGAAATCCGGCTCAAGCTGCCGATCATCGGCATCGGCGCGCCGGCCGGGTTGTTCCTCGGCCCGGTCGCGGCCGCGCTGCATACCGACTTGATCCTGCCGTCGCACTACGAAGTAGCGAATGCGGTCGGCGCGGTGGCGGGGAGCGTCATGGTCAGCGAGGAAGTGTTGGTTTACCCGCGGCTGAACGAGGCCGGGCTGGAAGTGCTGGGCTACTACGTCCAGACCGGCGAGGAGCGCGCGGAGGTCGACGAGCTGACGCCTGCGCTGGCGAGAGCGACCGCGCTGGCGCGCGAACGCGCGCTCGGCGGCGCGCTGCGCTCCGGCGCGGATAATCCGCAGGTGGTCGTCGAGCAGCAGTCGGACGGCCTGGATATGTACCGGGTGCGGGCCAAAGCGATGGGGAACCCGCGGTTGAGCTAGACGACAGGGTAGACCCGACGGGTTCGGGAAACCCGTCGGGTCTGTGGCATCGAACAGGAGTCGCTATGCGACCTGACACGCAAAAGGCATACGATCTGATCTGCGAGCAGATTATCACCCTCGCGCTGCCGCCGGGACAGGCGATCAACGAGCAGCAGCTTGCGCAGTCGCTTGGCCTGCCGCTGGCGCCCGTGCAGGAGGCGCTCAAGCTGCTGGCCGACGATCATCTCGTGCGCGTCACCCCGCGACACGGAACGTACGTCGCCGATGTGAACGTGCCGGACCTCGACCAGATCAGCGAACTGCGCCTGTCGCTTGAATCGCTGGCCGCGCGACTGGCCGCGCAGCGCGCCGGGCCGGACGACCTTCTCGTTCTGCGCGCGCTGCGGGATGAGCAGATGGCCGCGCGCCGCGCCGAGTCCGACCCCCGGCGGCTGCTGGAGATCGACCACAAGTTTCACCAGGCAATCGCGTCGATTGCCGGCAACCGCTACCTGGCGCAGACGCTCGATCACTTCTTCGGGCTGTCCCTGCGGCTGTGGCATCTGCTCTGGGCGGGGCCTAAGCATCCCGATGCGGAGTCGCTGCCCAAGGCGATCGAGAAACACCTTGACCTGGTCGATGCCATCGAACGCCGCGATGCGGATGCGGCCGGGCGGATCATGGCCGATCATGTCGCGAAGTTCTATGAGGACGTTCGCGCGCGCTTGAGCGATAATGCGTAGCATGATAGAACATCGCGAGCGCTCGCCCTGGCTGGGAACGATCCTGATTACGTTCGCGGCGTTGTGCTGGTCAACCGCGGGGATATTCGTAACGGGCAGCCTGAACGGCAGCGGCTTGCAGCCGCTCGGGCTGGCGTTCTGGCGCGTGCTGTCCGCGTTTCTCGTCCTGCTGGTCGCGCTGGCTGTTACCAAACCGGCCCTGATGCGCATCTCGCGGCGCGACCTGCCCTGGGCCATCGGCATGGGCGTCTTTGCGGTCGGCGTGTTTCAGGTGCTGTGGATTCTCGCCATCGTCACCAACGGCGCGTCCCTCGCCACCGTCATCCAGTGCAACGCGCCCATCATCGTGACCCTGCTGGCGCGCCTGTTCTGGCGCGAGCCGCTGACGTGGCGCAAGTGGGTCGCGCTGCTGCTGGCCTTCATCGGCACCGCGCTCGTCGCGCAGATCAGCGCATCGGGCAACCTCCAGTTGACGCCCGTCGGCCTGCTCATCTCGCTCGGCTCCGCATTCGCCTACGCGGGCATTACGCTATTCACGAAGAAGCTCACCGACAACGGCGTGAACGCGTGGACGATCCTGCTCTACTCGTTCCTGTTCGCCAGCCTCGCGCTGCTCCCGTTTCAGATTGGACAAGCGCGGCCGAACGTCGTAAGCTGGCAGCCGGTCGCCTCTTTCGTCGGGCTGGTGCTGATCACGACCATCGCCGGCTACGCCCTGTACTCAATGGCGCTCCGCCACCTGCAGGCCAGCGTCGCGTCGATCATCGCGCTCGTCGAAGTGCCCTTTGCGGCGGCCTTTGCCTTCGTGTTGCTCGGTGAGCGGATGAACGCGCTCCAGATCCTCGGCGCGGTGGTCGTGCTCGGCGGCGTGCTGCTGACTGCAACTGGCGCAGCCGCAGGGAAGAAAGCCGGTCGCGCGCCCGCCACAAGCGACGCGAACGCTCTTTAAAGGGGAAAAGATGGGCCACAAAATCCTGTACCTCTCCCGCGCGGACGTCGAAGCCGCCGGGGTCGGCATGCCGGAGATTATCGACGCCCTGTCCGTAGCCTTTCGCGAGCACGGGCTCGGCCATGCGGAAATCCCGCCGAAACCGGGCGTCCACTCGCGGCCGGATGCATTCATCCACGCCATGCCTGCGTATATCCCGGCGCTGAATGCCATCGGCGTCAAGTGGGTGAGCGGTTACCCCGCCAATGAGTCGAAGGGGCTGCCGTACATCAGCGGGCTGCTGATCCTCAACGATGATGACACCGGCCTGCCGCTGGCCGTAATGGATGCGGGCTGGATCACGGGGATGCGCACCGGCGCAGCGAGCGCGCTTGCCGCGCGCTATCTCGCGCGACCCGAATCATCCACGGTGGGCATCCTCGGCTGCGGCGTGCAGGGGCGGACCAACTTGTGGGCGCTGAAGTGCCTGTTTCCGATTAAACAGGTCATGGCTTACGATATTCACCCGGAGAACTCGCGGCGCTACGCGGAGGAAATGGCCGCGCACGGGGAGATAGGCGGCGCGGGCGTAACGGTGACGCCGGTGGACGATCCGCGCGCGGCGGTCAGCGGCTGCGACATGGTCGTGACCGCGGGGCCGATCCTGAAGGTTCCGCATGCGACGATCAAGCAGGGGTGGCTGGACGCGGGCGCGTTCGCCTCGATGGTGGACTACGATTCGTACTGGGACGGGCCGGCGCTGCAAGAGGTCGACAAGTTCTGCACGGACGACGTGCCGCAGTTGATGTACTACCGCCAGCACGGCTACTTCCAGTCGATCCCGCCGATTCACGCCAGTCTGGGCGAGCTGGTGACGGAGCAGAAGCCGGGCCGTGAATCAGCCGCCGAACGAACCATCGCCTGCAACCTCGGCCTCGCGCTCGACGACATGGCAACCGCGCCCATCGTCTACCGTCGCGCAGTGGAGCGTGGGATTGGGGTGTGGCTGGAGCTGTAAGCCGACGCGGCTCGGCCCGCCACACTGGCAGGCTGAGCCGCGCATCGCCCGTTTAGGCGTGCTCGCTTCTTGCGGGACGCCGAAGGCCGCGCGCCGATCAGGGGCGGATTGATTTGTCAGAAACCAGGCTCGAACAGTTGTTTAATACTCGACCAGTCGTTTAGATGCTTCGTGAGGTTCCTCGACTCACCCGTAAAGCAGCCCTTCGCCACCAAGCCTTGTTGCTCCCCGTTAAGGCCCCTCGTTTCCCAGCATTGGCCCGACTTTGTCACCCAAACATAGCTGTTGATACGTTCGGCGCTCCCCAGAGAATCATACACCGTGACCAGTTCAGAAGGTTTTATGATTAGAAAGTCAAAATCACGGCTATGAAAACTATACGTGACGAGAACCCAGTAGGAGGCGGGTGAATTCGCAATTTTGCTCCGAGTGAAGGTCCACCAGCCTCCCGACTTAATACCGGCCGCTATTTCGGGTGTGACGCCGCTGCCAAGATAGTCCTTCGAGAACTTGACCTGCAACGTAACGGACCTGCTGCATTCCCTGTTTGTCACGAGCAGATCGATGCCGTCGTCTTTCGAGGGCACCCAAACTCTTGCTAACGGGAAGGATTCTTCGATCTTTGTGGCAACCAGGTATTCCCCGGCATGAATTGTGAATATCGGACGCATTGTTGTTTTGGCCCTAACTGCTCAATCGCCGCAATCGAGGCAATCTAACCCTCGCCCAGGTACGCCTTCCGGACGCGTTCGTCGGCGAGGAGCGAGCTTGCCGGCCCGGAGAGCACGATGCTCCCCGTTTCGAGCACATAGCCCGCGGTTGCGAGGCGGAGCGCGGCCCGCGCGTTCTGCTCCACAAGCAGGATGGACGTCCCGGTCTTGTTAATCTCGCGCACCGTGTCAAAAATGGTCTTGACCAGCAGCGGCGCAAGGCCGAGCGACGGCTCGTCGAGCAGCAGCAGTTTTGGGTCGATCATCAGCGCGCGGCCGATCGCAAGCATCTGCTGCTCCCCGCCGGAAAGGGTCCCGGCGAGCTGGCTCTTGCGTTCGCGCAGCCGGGGGAACAGGGCAAACACGCGCTCCCGATGCTCCTCGATCTTCGCCTTCGCGTTGCCGAGCGCATACGCCCCCATGTTGAGGTTCTCATTCACGCTCAAAGTGGGGAAAATCTTCCGGCCTTCGGGCGAATGCGATACGCCCATGTAGACGACCTGGTGCGCGGGCATGCCCAGGATCGACTTTCCCGCGATCTTGATGTCGCCCTCGCGGGGCTTGAGCAGCCCACTGACCGCGCGCAGGGTGGTGCTCTTCCCCGCGCCGTTCGCGCCGATCAGCGCGACGATTTCCCCCTGCTTGACGGTGAGTGAGACTCCCTTGAGCGCGTGGACGTGTCCGTAGTACGCGTGAACGTTGCTTAGTTCAAGAATCGGCTCGCCAGTCGTCGGAGTCGTCGCAACTTGAGCAAGCGGTGTTACATCAGACATGCGGCCACGTCTCCTCTTCCTCGCGCCCCAGGTACGCCTCGATCACGCGCGGGTTGGCCTGCACCTCGGTCGGCGTGCCTTCGGCGATCTTCTCCCCATTGTCCAGCACCATCACCCGATCCGAGACGCCCATGACGACCTTCATGTCATGCTCGATCAGGAACACGGTCACGCCGGTGTCGCGAATCTGCCGGATGAGCGCCATAAGCTCGCTGCTTTCGTGTTCGTTCAACCCGGCCGCCGGTTCGTCCAGGATGAGCAGCTTGGGGTCGGTTGCGAGCGCGCGGGCCACTTCGACGCGGCGCTGATCGCCGTAGGGGAGATTCTTCGCCAACTCGTTGCGGAAGTGCCAGATGTTCATGAAGCGCAGGTGGCGCTCCGCTTCCTTGCGGATGTCCTGCTCTTCGCGGCGCTGTCCTTTGGGGCGAAACACCGCGCCAAACACCCCGGCCCGGCTGCGGCAATGGCGGCCCGACATGACATTTTCCAGTACGGTCATGTTCGGGAACAGGCGGATGGTCTGGAAGGTGCGCGCCATGCCCGCTGAGGCAATCGCATGCGGCCGCAGCCCGACCAGGTTGCGCCCGTCGAAGACAATGGTGCCCTTGTCCGGCTTGTAAATGCCCGTCAGCAGGTTGAACACCGTCGTCTTGCCTGCGCCGTTCGGGCCAATCATGCCCATAATCTCGCCGCGCTCGATCACCAGGTCAACGCCCGACACGGCCATCAGGCCGCCGAACGACCGCGTGAGCCGGTTCACCTCAAGTAGCGCCATAACCGCTCCTTAGAAAACCCGCTGCGAATCAAACAAATTCGCCTAACTCGCAGCGACCTCGTTCGTCTCCAACTCAGCCGCCACTCTCCGACTGGGCAACAGGCCCGCGGGGCGGAAGATCATCATCACCACCATTGCCAGGCCGACGAACGCGTCGCGCCAGTCCTTGACGAAGCGGAAAATCTCGGGCAGGCCGATCATGCCGAGCGTGCCGACGAGGATACCGGGGATGGAGCCAACGCCGCCCAGCACGACAATGGCGAACATGACGACTGATTCGAGAAAGCTCCCCAGGTCGGGCGAAATGGAGCCGATGCGCCCCACATAGAGCACGCCCGCCAGCCCCGCCCACGCCGAGCCAAGCACAAACGCCACGGCTTTCACCCAAACGGTGTCGATGCCCATCGCCTCCGCCGCGACCTGATCCTCGCGCACGTACATCCAGGCGCGGCCGAGCCGGGAGTTCTCCAGCCGGTTAATGGCGAAAATCGTGATTGCCACGAAAAAGAGGACGAGGTAGTAATTGCTGAGCACGGACGTGAAGCGGTAGCCGAAGATTTCCAGCGGGGCCACACCGAAAAGTCCGTTCGCGCCGCCGGTCACGCCGCCAACGTTGTTCACCAGCAGCATGCGGATGATCTCGCCGAACGCAATGGTGACGATGGCGAGGTAGTCTCCGCGCAGGTGCAGAATCGGCCGGCTGACGATAAACCCGGCCGCGCCCGCGACGATCACCGCGATAGGGAGCGTGGCAAGCAGCGGAACGCCGAGCCGCAGGTTAAGCATGGCAGCCGTATACGCGCCGAGCGCGTAGAACGCGGCGTGGCCGAGCTGAAACAGGCCCGCGTAGCCGACGATGATGTTTAGACCCAGGCCGAGCAGGACGTAAATGCCAATCGTCCACAGGACCGACCGGTAGTAATCGTTGACGATCAGCGGCAGCAGCACCGCCAGCGCCAGCCCGATCAGCGCCCAGTAGAGCGGCTTGATCCGCCGCAAGCCCGTCATTCGTTGCGACAATTGCGCCACAGTACCTCCGATGGAGACCCCTACAGCTTCTCCGCCACGCGTTCGCCCAAAATGCCAGTAGGTCGGACGATCAGGATGAGCGCCAGCAGCGCGTAGGCGATCACATCCTTCCACTGGGAGCCGAGATAGACTGCGCCCATGCTCTCGACCACGCCGAGCAGGATGCCGCCGAGCATCGCGCCGGGGATATTGCCAATGCCGCCGAGGATCGCGGCGATGAACGCCTTGAGGCCGAAGGTCCAGCCGAGTGTGAAGTTGAACGAGCCATAGTGCAACGCGACGAGCACGCCGGCCGCGCCGCCGAGCGCGGGGCCGATGAAGAACACAATGGCGATAATGCGGTTCACGTCAATGCCCATTAACCGCGAGGTGTCGTGGTCGAGGGAGACCGCGCGCATCGCGGTGCCCGTGCGCGTGTAGTTGACGAAGAGATAAAGCAGCGCCATGAGGACAAGTGAGGCTAAGACCGCAATTACCTGAGTCATGCTTACGGTGAGGTCGCCGACCAGGTTGAAACGGCGGGACATGTCGACGGCCGCCGGGTAAACCTGATAGCTGGCGCCGTAAAGGTTGCGCGCGGCGCTTTCGAGAATGAAGGCGGCGCCGAGCGCGGAGATGACGGGCGGAAGACGGCCGGTGCCGCGCAACGGACGGTACGCCACGCGTTCAAGTAGGACGCCGAGCAGGCCAACCGAAATCATGACGAGAATCACCACGGGGACCAGCGCGAACGGGCCGGTGCGGACGACAAGGAAAGCCAGGAGGGACAGGAACGTCCATCCCAGATACGAGCCCCACATAAACAGCCCGCCGTGCGCGAAGTTAATCAGCTTCAGCACACCGTAGACCATCGTGTACCCGAGCGCCACCAACGCATAAAACGCGCCGATCGTCAGCCCGTTGAGCAAGTTCTGAGCCAACAGCTCCATGAGTACGCCCTTCTCGCCGCGAATTACGCGAGCTTCGACGAGTGCGTCGAAGCTCGCGTAATCTGCGGCGGCTCTAGCTTATTGCGAAGGCTGCTTCGGGTAGGGCTGAATTTCGCCCGTGTCGGCGATCACGTACGCCTTGTGGATGGTGCCCAGGCGGTCGCCCTTCTCATCGAAGCCGATGATCGGGCCGGTGATCCCCGGAAAGTCCTTGAAGCTGGTATGGAGGTACTCCGCCATCTTGGTCGTGTCGGCGCCTTTGGTTTGCTCCATCGCGTTCTTGATCACGCGGAACGCGTCGGCCGCCATAACCCACCACACGCTCTCGGCGTCCTCGTTGTACTTGGCCTTGTAGTCGGCGAGGAACTGCTTCGCCTCGGGATAGTCGAGGTCCTTCGGCAGCGGTTCGGTCGTGAACATCATGCCCTTGGCGTTGTCCAGCCCGGCGATGTCGACGATTTCCCTGTTGTTGGACGCGTTACCGCCGAGCCACTGCGTCTGGAGGCCGACCGACTTCGCCTGCTTGAGCAACAGGCCCGCCTGCGCATGGTAGCCGGTGAAGTACACCGTCTCGGGGTTGGCGCTCTTGATCTTGGTCAGAACCGGCGTGAAGTCCTGGTCCTTGGGGTTGATCGCGTCGAAGAAGACGATGTTCAGCCCCTCTTGCTCGGCATACTTCTTGGTTTCCTCGGCCAGGCCCTGCGCGTAGGTCGAGTTGTCGTGCAGGATGCCGATGTTCTTATTGCCGAGCACTTCCTTCATGAACTTCGCCGCAAAGAGGCCCTGGCGGTCGTCGAGGAAGCACACGCGGAAGAACTGCTTGAAGCCCTTCTCGGTGAGGCTCACGCGCGTGGAGGACGGCGTGACGTGGAGGATGTTGGCGCGATTGTAGGTGACAGAGGCCGGTTCGGTGGCGCTGGAGTTGTAAGCGCCGATGACCGCCGCGACCTTGTTGGAGACCATGCGGTCTGCCACAAGCGCGGCTTCCTTGGGATCGCCCTTGTCGTCTTCGACGATCAGTTCGATCTGCTTGCCGTTGATGCCGCCTGCCGCGTTGGTCTGGTCGACCAGCAGCCGGACGGCTTTCTCCATGCCCTTGCCTTCGTACGCATAATCGCCGGTCAGGGGGGCTTCGAGGCCGATCTTGATCTTGTCGCCGCCTCCTGCGCCGGGCGCCGCGCAGCCGGCAAGGCTGAGCAGCATGGCTGCGACAAACAACAGAGTGAACAACCGCTTCATATGTTTCGCTCCTCCTGGTGAAATTAGGCACTTTGCGAGCGAGCGCTTCCTTGCTGCTCACTCACTCGCGCAATGGGGACACTCGGTTACAGGAACACGCAAACGAGCCGAAGTAGTCAACCGGGAGCGTAGTGCGGACTGGAGTGTGCGTCACCCCCTTTCGCCGAAGGCCAGGATGGAACGCGCCAACTTCAGGGACGACGAAACGAGAAAACGACGGGCGCTGCTGCCGTAGCGCCGGAAGGAAAACTGCGTTTGTCAGAAGGTGAAGACGGCGCGATTATACAGGCATTCGTATGGAACGTCAATGCTTAAAAATGGCGCGTGGCTTGAACCGGATGTGGTATGATTGAGCGGGAAGTGGAAAGAGCAAAATGTTGACGCGAATGATTCTGCCGAACCTCCGCACTCGCCTCGTTGCGGTCATTTTCCTCGCGCTGCTGCCAGCATTTGTCCTGCTCATCACCATTGCGGCATACGAGCGCACACGCGCGGAAGAGAGCGCGCACCTCGAAAGCATGGCGCTGGCGCAACTCCTGCGCACGCAATACGACGAAGTCATCACCGGCAGCCGCGTCTCACTGCAATGGCTGGCGCGGTCGCCCGATTTGGTCGACGGCGACTCGGCCGCATGCTCGGCGCGCTTGCGCGAGTTTTACGAGGCATCGGGCGACTACCTCGGTTTGAGCGTGGCGCAGCCCGACGGGACGGTGCGTTGCATCGCGTCGCAACGTCCCATCACCAGCGCAATGACCAGCGCGGGACAGCTTTTCTTCCGCCGCGCGCTCGAAAACAAAGCCTTCGCGGTGGGCGACGTGCAAATCGGGCAGGCTTCGGGCAAGCCAAATCTCGCCGTCGGGTATCCCATCCTCGATGCCAACGGTCAGGTGAAGGCGGTCATCGGCGCCGGGCTCAACATCGAGGCGCTCAGCCGTCGCCTGACCAACAACCAGTTCTACCAGTACGCCTCGCTGCTCCTGATTGACCGAAACGGCACGGTCGTGCTGCGCCATCCCGACCCCGATGAGTTCATCGGCCGCAACGTGACGGACACCGAAATCTTTCGCGCTGCGCGGTCGCAGGGAGAAGGCTGGATTGACGCGCCCGGACTCAGCGGCAACCGGCGCATCTTCGCGTTTACGCCCGTCGGCGACCCCAAAAATCCTGACCTCTACGCCTTTGCGGGACTTACGACCGAATACGTCTATGCGGGAGTAGACAGGATGCTGCGGCTCAGCCTGATGGGCCTGACCGTCATCGGGCTTGCCGCGCTCGTGTCCGCGTGGATCAGCGCGGAGTTCATGATCGTCCGCCGCACGCAACAGGTCGTCGATGCCGCGCTCCGCATGCGCGCGGGCGACTTCTCCGCGCGTGTCGGCCTCGCCAATGACAGCAGCGAGATGGGCCAGCTCGCGCAGACCTTCGACTCGATGGCCGCGGCGCTGGAGGAACGCGACGCGGAGAACGCGCGGCTGATCGGCCAGATGCAGCAGCTTAACGCCGAGCTGGAGAGCCGCGTCATCAAGCGCACCGAGCAACTGCAAATCAGCAACACCAGGCTGCTTGAAACGCAGGCCGACCTGCGCCGGCTGTCCGAGCAGTTGATGCAGAGCACGGAGCAGGAACGCGCGCGCATGTCGCGCGAGATCCACGATCAGCTCGGCCAACTGCTTACGGCGATCAAGATGGAGTTGCGCTCCATCGAAAAGCAGATTGGCCGCGACCCTGACAAGGTGCGCGAGCGAATTGGCGAGACGATGGCCCTCGTCGACGAAACGGTCAAGACGGTGCGGCGCATTGCGGCTGACTTGCGGCCCGGCATCCTCGACGATTTCGGCCTCAGCGCGGCTATCGAATGGCAGCTCCAGCAATTCCGAGACCGCACCGGGATTTCGGTCGCGCTGGAGGCGGACGTAGATGAAAGCCGCATCTCGAAGGACATGGCAACCGCAGGCTTCCGCATCTTGCAGGAAGCGCTGACGAACGTCGCGCGTCATGCGGATGCGACACAGGTGCATGTCACGCTGCGCACGGAAGATGACTCGTTCACGCTCGAAGTACGCGACAACGGAAAGGGGCTCCAACCCGACCCGCACCGGAAGTCGCTGGGCCTTGTCGGTATGCGGGAGCGCGCGCGGCAGCTTGGCGGGGCCGTTACTGTGGAGGACGCGCCCGGTGGCGGCGCAGTCGTGTTGCTGACTGCGCCCCTGAATGGCGCCACTGCGAGCAGGGAAGCGTCTGGAAGATAGGGAGCTCCGCCAAAAAGGCCGCTTGCGCCGTGTAAGACAAACGCTGACAAAGCAATGCGGTTTGGGATGATTGTTGGAGTAGCGTTCCTCTGGTATCCTGTCAACGAATGCAGTCATATTATTCATCTATGATGGACTTCAGAACGCCGATGTCGAAACGCTTCACCGTCCTGGTGATGGACGATGCCGCTGTGGTTCGCAGCCTGCTCGCTGCCATGCTCGCCGAGATCGATGCCGTGGAGAACGTGATCCAGGCAGAAGACGCGGCCAGCGCGCTGCACCTTATTGACGAGCACGAACCCGATATTGCGATTCTGGACATCAAGGTTCCCGGCACAGGCCCGGTGCAGAACGGCATCGACGTTTTGCGGCAGGTCAAAGGGCAGCACCCGGAAACGAAAGTCATCATGTTGACCAACCATGCGACCGAACGTTATCGCTCGGAGTGCCAGCGGGCCGGCGCGGACCATTTCTACGACAAGTCGAGCGAGTTCGAGCAGCTGTTGGATCGGGTGGCGGAGTACGGGGTGGAAAGCTAGAGTGGACAGGGGTTGAGGGGAAAGGGTCGACCGGACCTTGGGGGAGGTTCGGTCGATTCCTTTTAACGGACCTCAACAGGCTTGTATGTGGGAATTGTCTTACACACGGGTAAGCGCAATGCCGATGAAAGACTACGCCGTTTGCTGATAGCGCCGCCAGTAGGGGTATTGTATATTGATGCCAGCTTGAGCGATCAAGCGCCTGACATCCCGGCGCACGGGAGCGGGAAATCGTACTGAAGTTAGTTGAGTCAAGAGGAGAGTAACGGATGATTAACTTTATCGTGTGGATTATCGTGGGCGGTCTGCTCGGCTGGATTGCCAGCATGATCATGCGCACCGATGCGCAGCAGGGTCCCCTGCTGAACATCATCGTCGGCATCGTCGGCGCCTTCCTGGCCGGCCTGGTCATCAATCCGTTGATCGGCGGCGGCAACATCAACTCGGGCGACTTCAGCCTGTCCGGGCTGCTGGTCTCCCTCCTGGGCGCCATTGTCCTTCTGGCGATCGTCAACCTGCTTCGCCGGGGCACTGTTCGGTAAGTCACAGATAAGCTTCGGCGCTCTCCTGGAACCAGGGGAGCGCCATCAACCTGACGAACTGCGAATTTGAGAGCTACGCGCTGCAATGTCGGCGCTTCGTATTGACCCTGTATTGATTGTAGAGATCGAAGCCGTAAGTGCGTTGTATAGAGCGTTTATTGGTGTGGGTCTTGTAATGAGCGGGCGCGTAAGTGGGATGAGTTGATTGTAGTGATGATGGATCAAACGGGTTGACGTGGGCGTCTGTGAGATGGTTAGGGTGAGTGCTGAGCTGAGTGTGACGGGGTTGGATTGACTGGGTTGAACCTGGGGAGTTCGAGGGGTTGAGGAAGAGTTGAGTTCAGACCGGAGGCGTGAGGGACGTCTCCGGTCTGAACTTTTAAGCGTCCCGGATGCTAACTGCCCTTCACGAGGGCAAAGTCAAACTCGCCTACTCGGTTCGAGTCCGCGTGCTCGCCGTTGCTGGCGCGCACGAGCCAGTAATACTGGTGGCTGACGTCGCCAATAACGGTCACGGACGGGTTCTGAGGGGAGCACGGCAACTGTTGGCCCGCGGCAATGAAGTATCCGCACGAGCCGTTGTCGATGTAGCTGAACGGCGCATACTCACCGTAGATGCCCTGAGAGAAGGCATAACTCCCGACCTTCGCGCTGGCATCGACACTCGGCGTGAAGTATGGCAGCTCGCTGCGCCAAACTTCATAGCTGGTCAGGCTCGTATCGGGGTGTCCCCAATCCAACCGGACCGCGTTGGTCGAGTAGCGGCTGATGGAGATGTACGGCGGATTCGGCGCGGCATTCGGTTGAACAGCGCCGGGCGACGAAAAAGGCGGCGCCTCATTGCCGGCGAACGCGACCGGCGCCAGCATAACCAGGACGAACAGGGCGACGCCCAGCGCCGCCCGCGCTCTCGCTGTATTCATCATCTCATGCGCTTCCATATGGAGATGCGCCCGCAACGTCAGGGGGCGCCGCGCGTCAGGGCAAAGTCGAACTCGCCAACGCGGTTGCTGTTGGGCGACGGCCCGCGGACGTTCTGCCCGCGCACAAGCCAGAAGTAGTTGTGCGCCGGGTCTCCTACCGTGTCCGCATCGGAGAACACGATCGTGGAGCCCGGCGGATAACCCGCCCCATCAACGGTTCCAACCTGACTGCCGCCCGTATCCAGGTCGAAGTAAGGCGTCTCCGCGCGCCAGACTTGATATGCGCTGTTCGCCTCCAGATCGATCCAGGAAAGGTTTGCCGCGCTCAGAGATGCGCCGCTGCGGGCGATTGTCACGGTGGGCGCAGCCGCGTCAGGGATCAGCCTCAGCCGGGTGGCCGGGTCGCCAAAGAGCACCGTCGTGTCGATCACATCGGGCCAGGCAGTCGAATTGGCATAGTAGAAAGCCTTGGCCGCGTTGAAGGCGTCGCCGATGCGCGGGGTCTGGTCGGTGAAGATTGACTTGATAAATCCCCGATTCAGCACCTGCAACGCGTCTCCTACGTGCTGGCCGCTTGGCCCGATAGCAGCCACCGATCCCTTGTCCGCGCTGAGCAGGAACGCCTCGCTTAAGGCGCGATAGTCGCCGTAGAAGTTATACAGGTTCACGAAGTAGCCGGTCCAGCACGAGTAGTCGATGCTGACGGGCCACTGGCTGGAGGCAGGGATGCTCGCGATGGAGAAGGTGCTGAACACCTGCGTGCTGCCCCAGATGAAGCGACTGGCATGGCCGAACCACTGGACGAGAAAACTGTCCGCGAACGCGGACTTGATCGCATTATTCATGTCCGGGTAGGCGACCGTGTAGTCGGTCTGCCAGTAGATGTGGCGGCTGCTGTATGAAGGCGGCAGCCAGTTCAGCCGGACGTCTTCGCTGATCGCCTGGAAGTCCCCCGCCGCATCATCGGCCTGATCGGCCACAAAGCTCACCATGTCCTGCCACGCGCCGTCGGGCGCCTTCGTCGGGTCTTCATATGTGAGAATCTTGTTGACCGCGTTGGTCACTTCGGTCGCGTTCTGCGCGGAGATGCGCCCGATAGCCATGTCGGGCAGGAAGTCGTCTGTCCCGTCGACGGAGACGTAACGGTTGTCGGCAGCCGTCTCGCCGATCCACGGGTCGATATTGATGAGGTAGGGCGGCACGAGATTGGCCTGCGGCGTGTTGAGCGCGTTCTTGAAATCGTAGTGCCCGTCGCCCACTAACAGGACATACTTCGGCGGCGGCCCGCCACTGTTCCAGTTCCAGTAGGCGTAGGTCAGGAACGCGCGGATGGCTTCGGGATCGAGGCGCCCGGCGTTGTAGAGATCGTAGATGTGCTGCGGATCCACCTTGGCGATGCGGAACCCTTCGGCCGCGCGCCTGTCAAGCAACGGCTGGATCGCGTCCCAGAGCGAGCGGTGAACGATCGCGATGTAATCGTAACTGTTCGCCGGCGTATTCCAGGCCGGCGGATCGGCCGGCTGGGCGGACACCGGCGCCAGGAGCGCGGCCCGCGTCGAGAGATAATAGCCGGGCGCCGCATCCCCGGTCGGCCACGCGTCGCGGAACCGCACCTGGAAAGCGCCGCCGGTGTCGGTGGTTTCAGGGTTGGTTATGATGACAGGATGTCGCGGATCACGCACGTCATAGACGTTCACGGCCGCGCTGGAGAAGCCGGATGCGATTACATCGACCGACGTTCCACTGCCCAGATCCAGATCGGCGATGGAAAGGCGGTCGCTCGACGCCACCAACGACGCGGGATAATCCAGCTCAACCCAGTCCACATACACCTGATAATCGGTGAGCGCAGGCAGTTGGGCGAGGCTGGCCGTCAGAACGAGTTGGTTGGGCGTCGAATCCAGGTAGCTGGCAGGCGCAGTCGCGCCCGGCTGGAAGCCGACGCGCCCGTCCCACGTGAAGGTTCCAAGGTCGTGCGAATTAAGCTTAACCTGCACGGACTGATCGGGGTCGGCGTCCTGCTCTTTGCCCCCGTAGAGTTGCCCCCGAAAGCGCACCAGGGGTGACGTGAGCGCATTCGGCAGGGAAAGATCGTAGGTGATCGACGCGCTGGGCGTGGAGCCGCTGACGGCAAGCGTGGGCGAATCGAAGAAGTGATCCGCAGTGGAGGGAATGGGATAGTCGCTCCAGTAGGCTTCGTCGTATTCGACGCGCACGGTGCGGTAGGCCCAGTCGCGGACCGGCTGACCGGCGCCTGGCGCGGCAGCACGCTGCGCCATATGCCCCGTCGAGGCAGCGCCGCCGTACCAGAAGAAATAGACGTTGTTCTTCATGTAACGGCCGCGATACGGCTCGGCGTAGAAGACGACCAGATCATCGGCGCTGAGAAGGCCATCCGCATCGACCAGTTCGATGTCTATCGGCGCTCCGAGATACGTCATGGCAAACGTAGACGTGTCGGCGCCATCCAGCACGCCCGCGTTCCGCAGGTCGGTGTACGTCAGTCGGTGCATCCCTGCGGCGCCGGTGGCAACGCGCACGGAATGTCCAGTCGATGCAGGCGAGGCCGCGCGCAGGGGTTGACCAGCCTCCACCTGAACGTTCGTCTCCCGTGTGACTACCCGCGCGCGCAGGTCAGGATAGTAACGAAGTTCGCGGGTGACGGGGTTGTATTGAAACGGGTAGAACCGCAGAGGGAGAAGCCGTTGTTTCCCCTGCCAGACGACCTCGCCCGCCGTGATCGGTTGCGCCGGATAGAAGCGGTCGACGGAATAAACGGCGGGATCGGGCGTTCGGAGGACGGGCGTGACCGCCCTCTCGTCCGGCGGAAGCTCGACCCACGGCCGCACGGGAGGCCGGGACAGGTCGGGCGACGGGGCCGGCGCGATAGTAACGCGCTCAGGCAGAAGCTGCGCCGGCGAGGGCTCGATGATCAACTGCCAGTCGCCGGTGGGAGGCAGCGGGACGAGTTCGCCACGCACCGGTAGGGCCGGCTGACCGGGAGTGGTGGACAAACTGAAGCCGGGAACCGTGACACCCTCCGGCGTCAACGAGTAGCCCGACGCGCTGACCGTGACGATCTCGCCGCCCGCGCCCGCCGCAACCGCAGGACCAGCCCAGGCGGGAGCCAGCAGGGAAAACAACAGGCAGACGACCAGCGGGCGCAAAAGCCGCGTCTTGCTCATGCCGCCTCCCCTAAAGCCCGCAAGTCAGAGCGCAACGGGTTACTGCGGAATGCCGCATGTCCCGGAGCCGCCTGATGTGCCGAGCGGGCCAATGAAGCCGGGCTGCGGCGGGCCGCCCTGCGGGCCCTCCTGCGCGGACACCAGCAAGAGCCGCTCGAGAACAATCTCCGGTTCTTCCCAGGGCTGGCGCGGATCGACCGTCGTTTCGCCTGTCATCTTCGTTTCCATCGTTCATCCTCCCACTTCGAGCGAAGCGATCTGCGCTGCTCGTTGCTTTGCCAGAAACGGCGTGTCCGGGACAGGAGCGCCTGGGTGTTGCTGCTCGTACCGCGCCTGCGCGTGCAGACAAGCCAGGGTATGGCCGCGATACAGATCGCCGGTCTCTTTCCAGCTTAGCCCGGCGCAGCGCCCTTCGCAGTAAGGCAACAGCGCGCACTCCCGGCATTCGGGCAAGCGCGCCACAACGTGACCGGCGCGCAATTCCTGAAAGATCGGCGCGTTGCGCCAGATGCTCGCAAATCGCTCGCGGCGCAAATCGCCCGCGGGGATGCGCAACTCGACGCACGGGTAGACGACGCCATACGGGCTGATCAGGCAGGATGACAGGCCGACCGAGCAAGTACGCGTGTTCTCGCTCCGGCGCAAAGGCGCAAAGGGCGCAGCATCCTCAGTCAACGCGTCGGCCATCTCCGCACGCGACAACTGTCCCTCGCTCGCCTTCGTCCTGCCCGCATCTGAAGGCGAGATTTTCAGCACCTGTTCGTACTGTACACCGAGGCCACGCGCCAGGTCAAGCATGGCGGTGCGTTCAGCGATATTCGACCGCATCAGCAATGTGTTGAGCTTGACGCGCACGCCGCGTTCGCGCAACAGGCCTGCCCCGCGCAACACACGGTCGAACGTGTGGCGGACGCCCGAAATGGCGTCGAACGTCTCATTCCCTGCGCCCAACAGGCTGATGTCCACCTGCAACGGCGCCAACACGGCGATGCGGTCAGCTACGTCAGCCGTAATGAGCGTGCCGTTTGTCTTCAGATCAAGCGCAAAGCCGAGACGCCGAGCTTCCGACGCAATCTCAAAGAAGTCGCGGCGCGAAAGAATCTCGCCGCCCGTCAGGATCAGGCGGAGCGCGCCTGCTTCGGCCAACTGCGTCAAAACATCAAAGCATTCGCGCGTCGTTAGCTCAGGCTCGGCCAGCGGTTCGTTGTAGCACATCACGCACTTCAGGTTGCAGACGTGCGTCAACTCCCACTGAACCGCATACGGAACCGCCTCGCGCTTCAGCCGCCGTAGCAGGGCGTCATAGGCGTCCACCGGCCCGCCGTCAGCGGCGCATCCCGCAAAGTCACGCAGCGGGGGCGGCGCATCGTGCGCGTCAAGCAGTGGAATCCACGCGGCCAAACGTCCGTCCTCACCGTCAGTTACGCGGCTTCGTCCGAAAGGGCGACCACCCCTTTCGCCACGAGCGCATCGACGAACCGCTGGACGCTGGCAAGGGCGTCGTCGAAACCGATACGGTACTCTTCGGTCAGCACCGAGGCAATATCCTCAATCGCGCGGGTGCCGTCCATCAGCTCCCAGATACGCGAGCCGGCGCGGTTGAACATACGCACCGTGTTCTCGGCAGGGGTAATGACGACAGCTTCTCCGCTAAAAACGCGGGATGCCGTGTCGGGGTGATGGGATGGCCTCTGGCGCGGATGGACCATGAACGATAAATCTCCAGTCGAAGCGGCCAAGATCAACTGCGCGCTACAATGCTTCCATGATTATAGAAGCGAACCGAGATGCCGTCAACCGCCTGACCTCGAAAGGGCGCATTCGGATGCGTTTCCGCCTGTTGTTGTTGGCGCAGATGGGCGGTACAGGGGGTTTTGCGCGATTTCGCGCAACGGTTTTCGCGCGAACGCGTCGATTTTGGCAAGGAGAATGCGCACGCCTTCGCAAAGAGGGGGGTTAAATCGTGGGCTGCGGGCGCGCAACTATGCGCCCGGCATGTAATGAGCGATAGCTTGTCCAGACGCCTTCATCAACGCGCAAGCTTAAATCGCAGCCAACCAGAGGATTGTAAGAATAGCTCCATACACAAGCTAATATTATTAGTATATCCTACAATTATTAGTAGTTGGAGCGCGACATGAAATCTGAGCGGCAGCAGCGCAAGCGCGAGCATACCATCGAAGAGATTCTGACGGCGGCGCGAGCTATCATGCGGGAAGAGGGCGTTGCCGCACTCTCCATGCAGGAGCTGGCGCGGCGGATGGACATGAAGGCGCCGTCGCTGTACAACTATTTCGCGAGCAAGCGGGATATTTATGATGCGCTCTTCCGGCGCGGATTCGAGCACTTCGACGCTCACACGCAGGAGCAACTGAGCGCGGCTTCTGGCTGGCGCGACGCTGTGGACCGCTACCTGCGCGCATACATGTCGTTCGCTATAGAGAATCCCGAGTTGTATCAATTGTGCTTCGAGCGCCCTGTACCCCGTTTCAACCCTTCGCCGGAAAGTCTCGAAGTTAGCTTTGGGGCGTTACGGCGCGGCTATGCGCTGGTGACCCGGTGGCGGTCCGACATTCAGTCTGACCTGTCGGTCGAACAGATTACTGATCTGATTATCGCGGTCGCGCATGGCCTGACCGCGCTGCGCCTGGCGAACGAACCTGACCTCCCGCCTGGAGAGGGACGTTTTGGAGGCCTGATCCCTGCCGCGGTCTCCGTTCTTCATACCGCATGGTCTGCGACAAACCGGACACAAGGAGACCCGTCATGACACTTACGCTGACTTTGCAAGACGCAGCGCGCATTCCCTATGTTACACCTGCGGAAGCCGAGCGACTCGCGCGCGTCGAGCTAGCGCGGCTCGTCACCCTGCTGGAAAGCCTCGACGCGAGCGACTGGACGAAGCCCACCGCCTGCGTGAAGTGGACCGTGCGCGACATGACGGCGCACCAGGCGGGCGCATATGCGAGCGGAACCGGCTATCGTGAGCTCCTCCACCAGTACATTGCCGCAGCGAAGCCGGGGCAACTACCGGAGGATTCGATCAACGAACGACAGTTGGCCGACCGGGCAAGCAAATCGCCGGCTGAGTTGATCGCAGAAATCAAGGCGACTGGCAACGCGGCTGTGCGCAACTGGGCGCACGGCTTCCGGGCATTTAAGCTGTTGGGGATGCCCCACCCGACGCCGGGCTGGCTCAGTGCGCAGCATCTGATGCTTGTCGTTCACAGCCGCGACACGTGGATTCATCGGCTGGATATTTGCCGCGCGACAGGCCGGCCGTTCGAGCAGACCGCGGAGCACGATGGCCGCATCAGTGAGCTCGTGGTTCTCGACCTCTCGAAAACCCTGACAAAGAAGCTTGGCGGACGCGCGATCATCCTCGAACTGGACGGCCTCGCCGGCGGGAGTTGGCGCATCGGCAACGGTGAGCCTGCCGCAACGATTCGCATTGATATGATTGATTTCAATATCTATGCTTCCGGGCGCGTGATGCCGGAAGAAGCTGCGCGCAAGGCAAGCTTTTCAGGCGACCGCGCGTTTGCCGAACAAGCATTTCGTTCATTCAGTGTGCTGTATTAGCGGCTACGGGGCATCGGCAAGCAGGATTGGTTAGGGCGTTGTATAATAAACGCCCTAACCCACATCGAGGCACGCGAATGACCCCACCTGCTGAACTCCGCGCGGACCAGTTGCGCCGGCGCTTTGACCCGGCGCGCCTGCCCTACCAGTCGAGCGCGGATGCGCCCGACCTTGACGGCATCATCGGCCAGGACCGCGCCGCACGCGCGATCGAGTTCGGGCTCGAAATCCCGTATCCCGGCTACAACGTCTTCGCCACCGGCCCCGGCGGCGCAGGCAAGACGAGCATCATCACGCGTTTTCTCCAGGATAAGGCCGCGCGCCGACCCGTCCCCCCCGACTGGGGCTACGCGCACAACTTCGCAGACCCCGACCGACCCATCGCGCTGATGCTGCCGCCCGGCGGTGGCGCAAAGCTGCGCGGGCAGGTCAACGCGCTACTGACGCAGGCGGCGGACGCGCTCGAGAAGATGTTCGCCGGCGACCAGTACGCGCAGAGCCGGAACCTGCTCGGCCGTCAGCTTGACCAGGCGCGCGCGGAGGCATTCCGCGCGCTGGATGCCAGGGTGCAATCCGCCGGCTTTGTCTTGAGCCGCAAAGATGACGGGTTCATGCTCACCCCGGTCAAGGACGGCAAGCCGTTAACGTCCGAGCAGTACGCAGCGCTGCCCGAAGAGGAGCAGAACCGGATCAACGAGCGGGGTCAGGCGCTGCAGGAGGAGCTGGAGCGCACAATCCGGCAAGCGCAGGATCTCGAAGAGGGCGCGCGCGAGCGGCTGGCGAGCATGGACCGCGAAATCGCAGCCGCCGCAATCCAGCCCCTGTTTGAGCGATTAAGCGCGGAATACGCCGCGTGGCCGTCGGTCACTGAGTACCTTGCGCGCATGCGCGACCACCTTGCGGCCAACACTACAGCCCTCCGCGGGGGCCAGCAGGCCGCGGCGGAGGATGAGGGCGCGCCACCGTGGTTGCGCTCGCAGGCCCCGTCCCCGCTCGACCAGTACCGGCTGAACATCCTCGTCGATAACAGTGGGCTGCAAGGCGCGCCGGTCGTGGTAGAGACGAATCCGACCTACGGCAACCTGATTGGCCGGGTGGAGATGCGCGCGCAACTCGGCACGCTTGTAACGGACTACCGCTACATCAAGCCGGGCGCGCTGCATCGGGCGAACGGCGGCTACCTGCTGCTCGATGCGCGCGTCCTGCTGCGCCAGCCGCTCGCCTGGGAAGGGCTGAAGCAGGCGCTCCGCAACCGGCGCATCCGGATCGAGGACGCCATGCAGGCGCCCGGCGTGCTTGCCACCACCACGCTCAGCCCGGAGCCGATCCCGCTCGACCTCAAGGTCGTGCTGGTCGGCGACCTGCAAACCTACTACGCGCTTTACGGGCTGGACGAGCAGTTCAGCAAGCTGTTCAAGGTGCGCGCGGACTTCTCTGCGGAGATGGACTGGACCGCGGAGAACGAGCAGAAGATCGCGCAGTTCATCCGCAACCGTTGCAACGAGTTCGGGCTGCCGCCGTTTGACATGGGCGCGGTAGCCGAAGTGGTCGAGATGAGCGGCCGGCAGGTGGAGGACCAGGACAAGCTCACCACGCGTTTCGCTCTCGTCGAGAACCTGATCCAGGAGGCCGCGTATTGGGCGGGGCGGGCCGGTCATCAGATGGTCACGCGCGAAGACGTACGCACCGCACTGGCAGAGCAGCGCGGGCGCTCGAACCAGTACGAGGAGCGGCTGCGCGAGATGATCGCGGACGGCACGATCATGGTCGACACGGCCGGCGCAGTGGTCGGACAGATCAATGGGCTGGCGGTGCTGGACCTGGGCGATGCGGCGTTCGGGCGACCGAGCCGGATCACCGCAACTACCTTTCAGGGCCGCGCCGGCATCGTCAATATCGAGCGCGAGTCGCGCATGAGCGGCCGCATCCACGACAAAGGCGTGCTGATCCTGGCCGGACTGCTCGGCGCGCGCTACGCGCAGGACAAGCCGTTGAGCCTCTCGGCCAGCATCACGTTTGAACAGTCTTATGAGGGCGTGGACGGCGACAGCGCATCGTCGGCTGAGTTGTATGCGCTCCTGTCGAGCCTGGCCGAACTGCCCATCAAGCAGAGCATCGCTGCGACGGGATCAGTCGACCAGCACGGGAGGATTCAGCCAGTCGGCGGGGTGACGCACAAGGTCGAGGGCTTCTTTGACGTATGCGTTGCGTCGAAGGCGGGGCTGACCGGCGAGCAGGGCGTCATTCTGCCGCACACTAACGTGGGCAACCTGATGCTGCGGGACGACCTGATTGCCGCCGTTGCGGAGGGCAAGTTCCATATCTGGCCCGTAAGCACGGTGGACGAGGGAGTCGAGTTGCTGACCGGCGTGCCCGCGGGCGAACGCGGGCAGGACGGGCAGTACCCGCCGGAGACGGTGAATGGCCGCGTAGATCGGAAGTTGTTCGAGCTGGCAGACCGTTTGAACAAGTTCGGGCAGAAGAACGGCAACGGCAAAGCAAGTGCGGGTGTGCACCCGCACGGCGAGGCTGAGCCGACAGAGGGCGAGCCGCCGCTGCCGGGAGATCAGCCGGAGCCGAGCGGGCCCGAGCCGGAACTGCCTGGGGAAAGGCCGGAGCCGTCGGAGGGTTAGCCCGGCGCCACCCAACACACGACCTCCCACGCGTCCGCCTGTGATGCGGAGCATGGGAGGTCTGCTCAAGGAGGGTTCACCCGCAACTACTACCGCTCCAGCGTTGCCAGAATCTGGTTTGCCTTCTGGTGCAGCAGATAGAGCGGGACCGCCTGCGGGCACGCGCCGCTGCACGACTCGCACTGCACGCAATGGCCGGCCAGCCGCGCCGCGCACGCCAGGTGGGCGCAGGCAGTCTGCTTAGCTGTGGCCGCATGGCCGTTGTGCGGCGCGAGCGCATCGCCGAGGCAGTTGGTGTAGCACTGGAACGGGCACGCGCTGCGGCAGCCGTCGCAGTGGACGCACTGCGCAAACTGCGCGCTCCAGAACATCGCGCGCTCCTCGATCGGCCACCGTTCGATCGCAGCCAACTCCTCACCGGACAGCGCGCCCGGGATTTCGCTCGTCTCAGGCAGCGACACGTCGCAGCGGTCCTTCGGCGCGCCCTGCCCGATCAGGAACAGATACTCCGGCAGGTGGATGCCTTCCTCACGCAACGCGTCGATGCACGCCAGTTCAGCGGGCCGGACCACTACTGCCACATTCTCGTCGGCCACGGTCTCCAACAGGGTTGCCAGATTAGGGTACCCGCGACCACCCGCGAAGAGTCTGCGCGCCTGCTCGGGCGTCCGCGCAAGCATCGGCTGAATCGCGTGGCGGCCCTGCCCCCATGCCAGCACCCCGTCCACCTTGCCAGTCGCAAGTAGCTCGACTGCAAGTGTCTGAAGCGCCCGGCTTGCCGCGCTTGATGCGTGCGCAGACACCGCATGCGCGGGGAGCGAATCGTTCAAACTCAACATCGGCTGGCTGCCAAAGCTCCACGGGCCGAGCAGCCGAACCTGTTCGGAGAAGGCGCGTTCAGTCGCCTCATCCGGCGCGCCCTCAACAATCGCCAGCCGCTCGCGCTGGCACCCGATAAAGCGCATGAGCTCGCGCAGCACGAGCAGGCGCTGCTTGTGCTGTGCCGACGCGCGGGCCGTCCAGGCGACCATCACGCCCTCGGCGCCGTGGGCGAAAGCGGTAAGAATCTTCAGGATGTCGATCCCGCCGGTGGCAGTGGTCTGCACGAGGCGGATATTCGCGGGCGTTGCGGCGGCGAACGATGGTGTTCTGAAGGCGGGCGTGTAAGCCCCACGGCTTTCGGTTGCGACGGCGGCGAAGGGTGCGGTGATGGTTTGGGCGGCCACGGCAGTGCTCCGATCTTGCGGAATCCCTCGATCAGGGTTCGCTCTAATTATTCGTGCCTTCCTGCACGATCTATTTGAGCATTTTAGCACGAAGTTGCCGCCGGTATATGATGTAGAGCATATTTCGCGTGGAAAATTTCACAATCCGCCCAAAAAGAAAACCCGCCGGGTCTGGGAGACTCGGCGGGTTTCTATCGACGCTAATACTGGATAATCCGCGGCAGGCCCTTCGCCTGGCTGACCCAGTCCTCCACATCCGATGCGTGCGGCGTGCGGCGCACCAGGCGCTTCTCCTCGTTCGTCGCCACCATCTTCTCGAACAGCTTAACCGGGTTGCGCTGCGCGAGTTCGGGCACGGTGTCTACACCCGCCGCTTCCAGCAGGTCCGCGAACTCAGAGCCGACGCCCTTGACGCGGTACAGATCGGCATGATTGACCCATTCGAGGATCAGCTTGCCCGTGATGCCGCTCTTCTCCGCAAGGTCTGCGCGCCCCTTCCGCGTGGCGCCCTGCCGCAGCAGGTCGAGCACGTTATTGACGCCCAGATCCTTCAGCTTGCCGGCAAAGGCCGGGCCGATGCCCTCAACGAACTCCAGCGCCTCCTTGAACTTGGCGCTTTCTTCCAACCCCTCGAAAGACTTCTCGAGATCGGCCAGCGCGTTCGCCACTTTGTTATCATCGATGTCGATGTCGAGCGTCTTGGCCCCCGCTTCGACGATGCCCTCAACCTTGTTCTCGGCTACGCCCGCAGCGTCGGCAACTGCTTCCTCCGCCTCACCGACCACGACGGGCACTGCGTCTCCCGCATCGGAAACAAGCGCGCCTGCGCCCGCTGCCGCGGCAACTACGCCGACCGTGACGTCCCCGGCCGCATCCGCAGCAGTTTCTCCCGCATCCGCAAGCGCGCCGCCGGCCGCATCGACTGCGCCCGTAGCGTCCGCCGTTACGTCACCTGCGGCGTCAGCGACAGCATCGCCGGCATCCGCAACGGCATCACCCGCCGCATCGACCGCGCCCGCTACACCCGCCGTTGCGTCAACGACAACATCCGCCGCCGCGTCGCCAACGACATCCACCGAGGCCTCGACGTGAGCCGCTGCGTCGTCGGCCGCTTCGCTCACGGCTTCGCCTGCGCCAGCAACCGCTTCACTTGCTGTATCCGCCACATCGATGGCGGCTGCGCGAGTTCCCGTGACCGCATCGCTTGCCGTGTCAGACACATCGGCAGCCGCGCTCGTTGCGGTGACGGTCGCGGCGGTTGCGGCCGCGGCCGCGACGCCTGCCACCGCGGCCCCGCCTCCCGTGACCGTCGAACCAGCCGCGCCGGCCGCCACGTTAATGTCCGTTGCGGCGCGCGTTGCGTAGCTCTGAGCCGCGGCCGTGGAAGGGGTGGATGACCCGGCGCCGGGGGCGCCCTTTGCGTCGTACCAGCGTAGCTTCGCGTACGCGCGCCACTGGTAGAGGAGGCCCGCAATAAACACGACGATGCCGACCGCGAAGACGAGGATGCTCAGCCACGCAGGGTTCGGGTTGAGGACACCCTCCAAGCCTGAGCGCCAGCCAAACAACTCGCCGACGCCGCGACCGACCAACGTCGCGCCCGTTACCGAGGTCGAAATGATCACCATCTCATTTCTGACCCAGAAGAAAAGCGCCGCGAAGACGATGCCGAGGCCAATCGCCAGCAGCACGGTCAGCCAGCCCCAGAGATTCAGCGACGTGCCGATGGCAACGCCCAGCGCGCCACCCATGATGAGGCCGCCGAATGCCACCATCGAGCTCCAAAACGCATAGGCAAGCACGGCGAACACCACCGCCATAACTGCGCCCACGATCAGGGCGAGCAGCCAGGCGCTCTGGCCCCACCAGCCCCAGGCGAGCAGGAAGCCTGCCACGCCGCCGTAAAGCGGCAGGAGCACGCGAAAGATGCGATAGCCAAAGAAGGCGCCAACCAGGCCGAGGATAATCAGCCCCAGCCCCGCGATAATGGGTGACATAGGAACCTCCTGAAGGGTGAAAGGGAGACTGCGCGACAATGAACACTCTGACAACAATCCAAAAACTACTGTATCGCAGAAGCGGCGCAAATTCAAGAGGTTCGGGGCAAAGACTATACATTTGTACGGGCGCAAGGCCGCACCGACCCTGCGGCTCCGCTGCGCGGGCTTCAGCTTGCGCTTGCCGCCAGAGAGACCAGTTCTTCGAGGGACTGAACCGGGTATCCGAAACGCGAGTAATCTGACGGAAACCTTCGCGTTCCCGCCTGGATCAGGCCCCGGATATTGGTGGAGCTAACTGGCAAATGGATCAACGACTGCTTCTCGAATAGCTGCGCGCCCCACAGGAGGGGCTTCGCGGGCAGAGGCAGGCGGACGCGCCTGAGGCCGTACAGGCGGACGATCGTCTCCATCATCTCGCGCAGCGTCACCGGCTCCGGCTGCGGCAGATTCCACGAGCGACCTCGCAACCCCGCGCCCTCCGTCTCCATGATGTCGCGCAAGATTTCGGCTAGTCGATCGACGCCGATCACGTAGAGCAACTGCTGCCCGCCGCCGAGCAGCGGGATGACCGGCGCGCGGCGCGCGGAATCGACCAGCTTCGCAAACATGCCGCCCGGCCCCACCACCACGCCGAGCCGCACGGCAACCTCTTCTGCGCGCGCAAACTCCAGCTCCAGCGCCCACTTGCCGCGGCCGTATTCGGAAAGCGCGTTTTGCTCCGCGGAGAGGCTGCTTAGCAAGATTTGCGTCTTTGCGCCCGCCGCCTGCCCCTCGCGCAGCCAGCGCGTTGTGCCGTCCACGTTAAGCTCTAGCGTGTTTGGCCGCGAGTCGAGCGCAGTGTGGACGATGGCCGCGGGCTTGATCTGCGCGAGGAAATCCGCAATAGAGTCGCCTAACGTGGCGGGATGAACGGCGGCATAGAATGCGCGCGGGGAAGCGCCGGGCCGGTCAACGCCGTAGACGGTCCAACCGGAAGCCATCATGCGTCGCGCCAGGTAGGTGGCGATGAAGCCGCTTGCGCCCGTGATGAGAACGCGTTTCTCCTCGCTCACGCCGCGCCTCCCGCCCCGCGCGCGGCCAGCTCAGCCACGCGCATCGCGGCCGACATCATGCCGAACGACATGTTCTTAGCGGGCAGGTCGGTGAAGGAGGCTGAGTCCGCAATGTAAACGCGCTTTGCGCCCGCCAGCTTGCCGTCAGGGTGGCACTCATAGCGCGCGGGCTGCTGGCGCATTGGCAGCGTGCCCGCGTAGTGGATGGCGTGGCCGGTCTCCGGCTTGTAGATGAGCAGCCGGTGTGTCCACAGGCCGAGCGAGCGCAGGGGGCCGAGCAACGGACCGAGGCTGCGCAGGTCGATTGCATTCGGCTTACCCTCGATTCGCAGACGTCCGTCCGCAAGCAGCGAGAGGCTTGCGGGGCCTTGCGCAGCTGCGGGAAAGAAGAGCTGCATGACGAGCATGGCCGGCAGCATCGTCTTGACCAGCGCGAGATTCGCCCGCGCCGAGAGCGGAAAGCGCCCGAAGAACTCGGCGCGCATGGGCGAGGTGATCTCCAGGATGCTGCCCTGCGCGAGGTAGCCGCCCCGCGCGTTCGTCCAGACGAGGTTGAGTTGCGTCAGGCCGAAGGTATGCGTGTCCAGCCGGCGCCCGATGGCGGTCGGAATGACGAACGGAATCTGGACCGCCGGATTTTCAAGGAGGCGCAGCCGCGTCGTCGTGTCGCCCGCGCTGCGCAGCACGATCTTCGTCGTGCCGATTGCGCCTGCGGCCAGCAGCAGGGTGTCGCCCTCAAAGCTCTGCGTCTCGCCGCCGTCTACTGCGCGCGCACGCACGGTCACGCCCGTTGCGCCTTCCTCATAGGACTCCACCAGCCAGCCCGACCGGTAGTCGATCCGTCCCGCAGCGATCAGCTTGCGCAGGGTCATCGCGGGCGTATAGAGGTACGGCTGTTCTTGCCAGAACTCCGTGTTGCTGTAATCGCACGGCGCGCGGCCGTCGTGGGGCTGGCTTAGCGCGGCCACGCGCGGTCGGCCCATGACGATGCCCGCGTCGCGCAAGCCCTGGCGCTTGCGCTTGTAAGCCTCGTAGACCTGGCCCGCATTGCGCGAGAGGCGCAGGGGCGGCAGAAGACCTTCCGCCGTGCCGAAGTACGGCGCCAGGTCGTCACCCGCGCCGCCGATGCCGATTTCTCGCGTCAACGCATCAGCGTAAGGGTCGAGGTCCGTCGCGCGAAGGGGGAACCCGGCAAGGTCCGCGTCCACGAAGCGATACAGCCCCGCGCCCCATGCGTTGCCCAGCCCGCCCGGCGCAAACGACTGAATCGGGTCGAAGTGAGCTGCATCTACAGGCGACAATCGCTCCGCGTCGCGCACCACGTAGCGGCTGTTCGGCGCGTTGAGCTTCGCCACGCCGCTTTCGCCGGTCAGCGCATCGCGCACGCCGGAGAAATCGCTTCCGATGTGGAGGTCGAAGCTGTCGTTGCGCTCGCGCCAGTCGTAAAGGTTGCCCTCGGCGCGCGTTCCGCCATCCGGCACGCGGCCCACGTCGAGCATCAGCGGAACGACGCCCATGCGGCTGAGCTGAAACGCGGCAGCCGCCGCAGCCGCGCCTGCGCCGACGATAATAATGCGGCTCAACGCATGCCTCCGTACCGGCTTACAAGGAGCAGCCCCTTCGCCATCAACCAGCCGGTGCGCAGGCTCATTACGGCAATACGAACGAACGCGGCCGGGAAGTTGTCGCGGTGGTTGATGAACAGGGGCTGGTTGCCGGGGAGCGTCTCGGCGAGGAACGCCATCAACTGAAACTTGCGCGTCAGCAGGGGTAGGCGCTTCGTCCACCGCGCGGCCAGCTCGAGCGCTTCGAGGTCGACGGGCGCGTCGATAGCTGCGCGATACGCCTGCAACTCGGCGGGCGAGGCATTCGCTTCGAGCCGTTCGGACGCAGCCGCAAATCGCTCGACGACGAGCGACGGGACGGGTTGGTTGAAAATGGCGGAATAGACGCGCCGGGCTTCCTGGTCAGACATTGGAGGGGAAGGGTCGCTTTCCTGAGTCAAGTCAGACCTGACGGGTTTTGAAAACCCGTCAGGTCTTTACGCTGATTATACATCCATCCGTTAGAATCGCCGCACCCACACGAGGTCGTTATGCGAGATGCGAATGACTCCACCCTCACTACAAACTTTCGGCTTCGGCAAGCGAATTTGGGAATCTCTCTCCTTTGCTTCCACACGCCGTTGCGATAGAATCCCCTCTGGACCGCTGACCATTCCGCGCGTCCACGGTTTATTGTTGCCCTGCTCATATCCACGGAGGAGATAGTATGCGAACGACCTTGCTGCGTTCCCTCTCGCTGTTAGTGTTGCTTTCCCTGATCTTGTCTGCCTGCGCACCCGCAGCACCGACCCCGGCCGCGCAGCCGACCACCGCGCCGACCACTGAGGCGCCTGCGACAGAGGCCCCTGCCACGGCCGCGCCGGCAACCACGGCTCCCGTCACGACCGCGCCTGAACCGACGGTTGCGCCAACCGCAGCCGCGCCGACAACCGATCTCTCCGGCGTGACGAAGACCCTGCGCCTGCCCGACCTGAAGGGGCGGACGATCAAGGCTGTGACAGAAAACGCCTACACGCCGCTCAACTACGTTGATGCGGCCACCGGCGAAGCAATGGGTTGGGAGTACGACGCGACCAACGAGATTTGCCGGCGCCTCAACTGCAAGGTCGAGTGGAACGTCGTGTCGTGGGACGCCATGATCCCCGCGGTCAAAGACGGGCAGTTTGACGTGGGCATGGACGGCATCACGATCAACGACGAGCGCAAGCAGCAGGTCGATTTCTCCGACCCGTACATGGTGTCGCAGCAGTTCATGCTGGTGCGCGCGGACGAAGACCGCTTCAAGAACGCGGCCGAGTTCAAGGCGGACGACAAGCTGCTGATCGGCTCGCAGGCGGGCACGACGAACTTCTACACCGCGGTGTACAGCGTGCTCGACGGCAACGAGCAGAACCCGCGCATCAAGCTGTTTGAGACGTTCGGCGCGGCGGTGCAGGCGCTGCTGGCGGGCGACGTGGACACCGTGCTGATGGATGCCGCGTCGTCGAGGGGCTACATCGGCGCGAATCCCGACAAGCTCAAGCAGTTGGATGAGCCGCTCGGCACGGAGGAGTTCGGCTACATCTTCACGCCGGGCTCCGATCTGGTCGCGCCGTTCAACGCGGCCATTGCGCAGATGAAGGCGGACGGTTACCTCGACTACCTGAACACGCGCTGGTTCTTTATCAACAATCCGGGCGGCAAGGACGCGTACAAGGAGCTGCCCGACCTCAAGGGGCGGACGATCAAGGCTGTGACTGAGAACGCCTACACGCCGCTCAACTTCGTCGACGCGGTCACGGGCAAGGCGGTTGGTTGGGAGTACGAGGCCACGGAGGAAATCTGCAAACGTCTCAACTGCAAGGTCGAGTGGAACATCGTGTCGTGGGACGCGATGATCCAGGCCGTGAAGGACGGGCAGTTTGACGTGGGCATGGACGGCATCACGATCAACGACGAGCGCAAGC
>CAZPTI010000004.1:0-70417 GCA_964588925.1 uncultured Anaerolineales bacterium
CGGCCCACAGGTCTGCCTCGCCGGCCCCGCTTTCGGCCATGGCCTTCTTGAGGTTCAGAGCGGGTTGGCTGATGGCGGCCGGATTCCAGGAACTGGGGAACATGGCCAGGCCGAAATACTGCATCTCCAGACGGGCGTCGGCCACGGGGTGGTCGTCGGAGTACTGGTGCTGACCGGCGTGGGGCACGTGGCAAGCGACACGTCGTCGAGGAACACAACCGTGCGCCCGCCGCCGCCGTCGTTGTAGACGTTGAAGTAAAGCTGAAAGGACTGCCCGCGCCACGCGTTGAAATCGAACAGCGCCTGGTTCCACCACTCAAACCCGACCGGCATGCGCCACGGCCCGGCCAGGAGCGACGCGCCGTCCGCGCTCAGCACCGCGAACTCGAAGTAGTCCGCGCCGGGCGAAGCTTCGACAACCGGATAGTACCAGAACTCCAGGATCGCGCTGCTGGCGTCCGGGGGGATCGAAATGAGCTGCCGCGCGGCGGAAGAGGCGTTCACGTTCGCGCCGTCGGCGATGCCAAGTTGCAGCGAGCGATTGTTCGAGCGCGCGACTGAGGTCACGTACTGCGGCGGAACCGGCGAGGGGTCGAAATCCCACCCGAAGTCGATCTCGAAGCCGCCGTTGTTGACGAGGTCCTCGCAGGTCTGCGCCACCGCGCCGACCACGGCGGAAGCGGGCCGCGCTGCGGCGATGAGCGCGCCGAAGATGGCCGCGATCAGCAGCAGGCAAAGGATTCGCCATCGAGTGGGCATTCAGTTCCTCGCTCCCCTATGGGCGACACATGGCGGCGCAGCCGAAAGTTCGGGACATATCGCCAATTATAGCGCGATTCATTTGCCGCGGCAACGAGCAATTGACCCTGTTTCACGGGACGTGTATAATGAACGACGCAATGAACGCAACGGCCTCCGGCTGCCCCGATCTCGCCATTGTTATTGTAAATTACAACACGAGCGCCTTGCTGCGCGATTGCTTACGTTCCGTCTTCGACAGCGAGCTTGACATGGCGCGCCTGCCTTCCGGCGAAACCTCACCACAGCCCCGCCTGTTGAGTATAGACGTCTGCGTGGTCGATAACGACTCGCCTGACGACAGCGTCGCGATGGTGCGCCGCGAATTTCCGCAGGTCAAGGTGATCGCGAACACCGGCAACGTGGGCTACCCGGCGGGCAACAACCAGGGCTTGCGGCTCTACGGCTTCGGCGACCCGGGCCGAAGCGCCGACCAGCTCCCGCGTTACGCCCTGCTGCTCAACCCCGACACGAAGCTGCCGCCCGATGCGCTGGCGAAAATGGTCGCGTTCATAGAGCGCACCCCGGCCGCGGGCGTTGCGGGGCCGCGCCTGGTCCGCCTCGACGGTTCGCTCGACAAGGCCTGCCGCCGCTCCTTCCCCACGCCCGAAGTCTCGCTCTACCACATGCTCTACCTCGACCGGCTCTTCCCGAACAGCCGCCGCTTTGCGCGCTACAACCTGACCTTCCAGGATGAGCATCAGGTGGCAAGGGTGGAGGCCATCGTCGGCGCGTTCATGCTGGTGCGCGCGGAGGCCATCCAGGGGGCCGGCCTGCTCGATGAGACCTTCTTCATGTACGGCGAGGACCTGGACTGGGCCAAGCGCATCACGGACGCGGGCTGGGAGGTGTGGTATTACCCGAAGGTGACGGTGCTCCACGTCAAGGAGGCCGCCAGCCGCGCGTCGCTCAAGGCGCGCCGCGAGTTCTACCGCGCCATGAACGTCTTCTACGACAAGCACTACCGCGCGGACACCCCCTTCTGGCTCGACTGGCTGATCCGGGGCGGGGTCGCCCTTGTGGGCGCGCTTGACCTCACCGCGCGGCGGCTGCGCGGCCAGTACGCACGGAGCGCGTCATGAAGCGGGCGCGCGTGCTCTACGGCCTGAGCCTCGTCGCGGTCGACTTCGCGATGAGCATCCTGGCGTTCTTCATCGCCTACCTGCTGCGGCGCTGGACGCTCGACAGGGACATCGGCCCGTTCACCGACTACCTCACCCTTGCGGCGATTCAGGCCGTCAGCACCGTCCTCGTCTTCTTCTTCTACAAGTTCTACCACCGGCGCCATGCCGCCCTGCTGCTAGACGAAATCTACCGCCTCGTCGGCGCGGTGTCTGTCGCGACGCTGATCACCGTCGCGTTCATCACCTTCGCATTGCGCGACCAGTTGGAGTTTCAGCGCGGCATGATGCTGCTCGCCTGGGCGGTCGAGCTCGTCACCATCACGTTCGGCCGCGCGATTCACGGCCGCGTCCACCGCTGGTTGCAGCGCAGGGGCGTCGGCGCGGAGCGCGTGCTGATCGTCGGCACGGGCGAAGTCGGGCGTATGATCCTGCAGAAGATGCAGCAGACACCCGGCCTGGGCTATCAGGTGGTCGGCTTTGCCGACACCAACGGCGCGGGGCCGGAGAAGGTGATGGGCCTGCCCGTGCTCGGCCATATCGAGACGCTGCCACGGGTGATCGAAGACAAGAACATCGAGGAAGTCATCATCGGCCTGCCCGAGGCGACGCACCAGGAGCTTGTCGGCATCATCTCGCAGTGCGAGCGCGAAAAGGTGAGCATCCGCGTCTTCCCCGACGTCTTCCAGATCATGGCGTCCGAGGTGACGATCAGCGACCTCGCCGGGCTGCCCCTGCTGACGATTCGCGATGTGGCCCTGCGCGGCTGGAAGCTCACCCTGAAGCGCATCGTGGACATCCTCGTCAGCAGCGCGTTTTTGATCCTCATCTCGCCGCTCATGCTGCTGACCGCCATCATGATCAAGCTGGATTCGCCCGGCCCGGTCTTCTTCGTGCAGGAGCGCATGGGGCTGGACGCGAAGCCGTTCAAGATGCTCAAATTCCGTTCGATGCGCGCGGACGCGGAGCGCCTCGGCAACTGGACGACGAAGGACGATCCGCGCCGCACCCGCATCGGCGCATTCCTCCGCAAAACCTCCATCGACGAGCTGCCGCAGTTCATCAACGTGCTCATGGGCGACATGAGCCTCGTCGGCCCCCGCCCCGAACAGCCCTCCTACGTCGAGCAGTTCCGCCAGAGCATCCCGCGCTACATGGAGCGGCACCGCGAGAAGGCCGGCATCACCGGATGGGCGCAAATCAACGGCCTGCGCGGCGACACCTCCATCGCCGAGCGGACGAAGTACGACCTGTGGTATATCGAGAACTGGTCGCTGTGGCTGGATTTCAAGATTTTGATTCGGACGGGGCTGAAAGCGCTGTTTGATAAAGCAGCCTATTGAGCAGCCAGAGCTGTTTCCCTCTTTATCGTTTGGCGGAACCGGGTTTCCACACGGAAACCCGGTTTCTTTTTGACACCCCCGCCCCTTCATGCTATGATTTTCCTCGTTCGTTTAGCACTCTCGAATAACGAGTGCTAAAGAGTGCTAAGAGTCACGCGAGTGCCAGCGTTTTGAGGGATGTAATGAACCCGGACATGACCCCACGGAGACAGGCCGTCCTCGGCCTGATCATCCGCTCGTACATCGAGCGGGGGATGCCGGTTGGGTCGAAGACGTTCGTGCAGTCGTACGGATTGGACATTAGCCCCGCGACCATCCGCAACGAGATGGCCGCGCTCGAAGAGATGGGCTACCTGACCCATCCGCACACCTCCGCCGGCCGCATCCCCACTGAGGCGGGCTACCGCTATTTCGTCGAGCACCTGCTTGGCGAGACCGAGCTGCCGCTGCCCGAACAGCGCATGATCAGCCACCAGTTCCACCAGGCCCAGCTTGAGCTGGACCAGTGGGTGCGGCTGGCTGTGGCCGTGCTGGCGCACACCACGCGCAAGGCCGCGCTGGCAACGCCCCCGCGCGCGCATCAAAGCCGCTTCAAGCATCTGGAACTCATCAGCCTGCGCGACACCGTTGTGCTGCTCGTGCTCGTCTTAATGGGCGGCACGGTGAAGCAGCAGATGCTCACCCTGGACGAAGTGATCGAGCAGGAGGCGCTGAGTCGGCTGTCGAACGAGATGAACGACCGCTTAAAAGGCGCGCGCGCGTCGCAAATTGAGGCCGAAGCGCGCAAGTTGAGCGAGTCGAACCGCGAGGTGGGGCGCTTCGTCGCGCGCGTGGTCAGCCAGACCATGACTGCGGTCGACCGGCAGGGCGACGATGCGCTGTACCGCGACGGTCTGCTGCACATCCTGGAGGAGCCGGAGTTCGCGCTCGGCCCCCAGGCGCGCAACATCGCGCAAGTGATCGAAGGCCCGTCGCTGACGAACATCGTTGCAACCGCCGCGCCGGTGCAGGTGGGCGGTGTGCAGGTGCTCATCGGCGGCGAGGGGCGCTGGCACGAGTTCGCGGACCTGGCGCTGGTCCTTTCGCGCTACGGCGTGGAGGGCGGCGCAAGCGGCCTGCTCGGCGTGGTGGGGCCGTTGAGAATGACATACGACCGCACGATCGGCGCGGTGCGCTACGTGGCGGGATTAATGAGCGACCTGGTCGGCGATTGGTATGGGGCAGGCGACCGGGCGGAAGGAGCGCAGGAAGGGAATGAACGAGAAGGATCAGATGAATGAGACTGCTAAGGACGGCGCGACGCAGGCGGGCGGGGAGAGCCTGACCGACCTCGAACAGAAGCTGGCGCAGGCGGAAGCGCAGGCGGCCGAGTATCTCGACAACTGGCGCCGCTCGGTGGCTGAGCTGAGCAATGCGCGCAAGCGCATGGCGCGCGAGCAGGAGGAGACCATCCGCAACGCGGCCGGCCGCGTGCTGGAGCGCCTGCTGCCCGTGCTGGACGACATGGATCGCGCCTTCGCGAACGTCCCGGCCGAGCAGGCAAACAGCGAGTGGGTCAACGGCTTCCGCATGATCCAGCGCAAGCTCGAAGGCGTGCTGGAGAGCGAGGGCGTGACGCCCATCGCAGCCGTGGGCGAGCGTTTCGATCCGCACCAGCACTACGCGGTGACGCACGAGGAAGCGGACGGGCTGGCAGAAGGTCAGATTATTGCCGAGGTCGCGCGGGGCTACAAGCTCGGCGACAAGGTGTTGCGCCCGAGCATGGTGCGCGTCGCTAAGGGCTAACAGAGGAGTCACACCATGAGCAAAATCGTCGGCATCGACCTGGGCACCACGAACTCCGTGGTTGCGGTGATGGAAGGCGGGGAGCCGGTCGTCATCCCGAGCGCGGAAGGGTCGCGCCTCTTCCCCTCCGTCGTCGCCATCAACCCGAAGAACAACGAGCGGCTGGTCGGCCAGGTGGCGCGGCGCCAGTCCATCACCAACCCGGACAACACTATCTTCTCCGTTAAGCGCCTGATGGGCCGGCGATTCACCGACCCCGAGGTCGCGAAGGCGCGCAAGGTGCTGCCTTACAAGATCGTCGAGCACTCCAATGGCGACGCGTGGGTCGTTATGGGCGGTCGCGACTACAGCCCGCCCGAGATTTCGGCCATGATCCTGCAGAAGCTCAAGGCCGACGCGGAAGCCTATCTGGGCGAGCCGGTGACTCAGGCGGTGATTACCGTCCCGGCCTACTTCAACGATAACCAGCGCCAGGCCACCAAGGACGCGGGTCGCATCGCCGGCCTTGAAGTGCTGCGCATCATCAACGAGCCGACCGCCAGCGCGCTCGCCTACGGCCTCGACAAAAAGGTGGACCAGCGGATCGTCGTGTACGACCTGGGCGGCGGCACGTTCGACGTGTCGATCCTCGATGTGGGCGACGGCGTCTTCGAGGTGCTCAGCACCAACGGCGACACCTTCCTCGGCGGCGACGACTTCGACCAGCGCATCATCAACTGGGTGGCCGACGAGTTCAAGCGCGAGAGCGGCATCGACTTGCGCTCCGACCGCATGGCCCTCCAGCGCCTCAAGGAAGCGGCGGAGAAGGCGAAGATCGAGCTGTCGACGGTCATGCAGACGGAGATCAACCTGCCGTTCATCACCGCCGACGCCAGCGGGCCGAAACATCTCCAGATGAACCTGACGCGCTCGAAGCTGGAGCAGCTCGTCGGCGACCTGATCGACCGGACCATCGAGCCGTGCCGGCAGGCGTTGAACGACGCGAAGCTCAAGCCGGATCAGATCGGCGAGGTGGTGCTGGTGGGCGGCATGACACGCATGCCCGCGGTGCAGGAAGCGGTCCGCCGCTTCTTCGGCCGCGAGCCGCACAAGGGCGTCAACCCGGACGAGGTCGTCGCCATCGGCGCGGCGATTCAGGCCGGCGTGCTCGGCGGACAGGTCAAGGACATCCTCCTGCTCGACGTGACCCCGCTGACCCTGTCCATCGAGACGCTCGGCGGCGTCGCAACGCCCATGATCGAGCGCAACACGACCATCCCGACGAAGAAGACGCAGGTTTTTTCGACCGCGGCCGACATGCAGACCGAGGTCGAGATCGTCATCTCGCAGGGTGAGCGGCAGATGGCGCGCGACAACAAGGTGCTCGGCACCTTCCGGCTGCAGGGCATTCCGCCCGCGCCGCGCGGCATCCCGCAGATCGAGGTCACGTTCGACATCGACCGTGACGGTATCCTGCATGTCAGCGCGAAGGACAAGGCCACCGGCCGCGAGCAGAGCATCAAGATCACCGCATCGAGCGGGCTGGCGAAGGACGAAGTCGACCAGATGGTGAAGGACGCCGAGCGCCACGTCGAAGAAGACCGCAAGCGCAAGGCCGACATTGAGGCGCGTAACCGCGCTGACAACGCGCACTACCAGGTGCAGAAGTTCCTCCAGGACAACGGCGACAAACTGGCCGACGCGGACAAGCGGGAGTTGCAGGAGCAGATGGACGCGCTCAAGACCGCGTTGGACCGCAACGCCAGCGCGGATGAGCTGGAGCCTGCGACCAACAGCCTGATGAAGGCGTGGGAGCAGGTCGGCGCAAAGATGTATCAGCAGACCGGCGGCGCGCCGGGCGGCATGTCGGGTGACGGCGGCGCTCCCGGCGGGCAGCAGGGTCCTCAGAACGGTGCGCCGGGCGGCGAGGACGTCGTCGACGGCGAATACCGGACGATGTAACAAAGGCAAACCTGACCGGCAAGGGAAACACTCCCTTGCCGGTTTTGTATCGTTAGTTGCGTTCTGCCTGGAAATTAATAATATCAATTTTAACTTTAATTATCATTCATCCTCTTGACAAAAAGTAAAAGCAGTCGTATACTCCCGTCGAAAGAAGGGAGCGGACGATCATGCGCACAGCACCTAGCCTCTGCCCCGTTTGCGGCGACAAGCTCGCCGTGGCGCGGCTGCATTGTCCCAATTGCGACACGTCCATCGAAGGGCGTTTTCAGCCGTCGCGGCTCGAACAGCTTGGCCCCGAGCATCGCGCGTTCGTCGAGTTGTTCGTCCGCTGCGAAGGCAAGCTGAACTGGGTCGCGCAGGAACTCAAACTCTCCTACCCTACGGTCCGCGCGCGGCTGGACGACGTGATCCGCGCGATGGGCTACGAGGTCAAGGAGATGCCGCCCGCCGAGGAGAAGCAGCGGCAGGCCGAGCAGCGCCAGGCCGTGCTTGACGAGTTGGCCGCAGGCAAGATCGCGCCCGCGGATGCGGTGCGCCAGTTGCAGGCGCTCCAGCAATGAGCGGGTCCCGGTGGCAGTCCGCCTTGCGGCGACTGCGCGGCGAATCCGAGCCGGAGCCGCGAACGGCAGCCGGCGGAGGGCCGGAGCTTGAGAAGCGGCTGGACGAGTTGGATGCGGTCGTCGAAAAGGTCGCGCCGCCGGCGGACGAAATGCCGCTTGAGCCGCGGGAAGCGGTCGAGCAGAGCCATGATGAGAAGGCGCGCGTTGCGACTGCGCCCCCACGCATTTACGGGGAGTATGATATGGGTGACAGATTAACCTGCCCGGCGGAGGGCATTACCGAACTCGTGATCGAAACCCTCGCGGACGATGCGCGCATCCGCCTCACGCCCGACACGGGTGAGATTCGCGTCGCAGTGGAGAGCGACGGGTGGGACTCGGCGCAACTCGTTGTGGAGGGGGAGCGCGCGCGGCTGATCGGTGGAACTGCGGAGCGCGTCGAGGTGCCGACTGGCATCGCCATCTCCGTCGACGAGGCGCTGGGCGACGTGCGCGTGCGCGGGCTGGACGCAACGCTGCGCTTCCGCGCGGTGGAGGGCGACCTGCGGCTGGAGAACATTACCGGCCGCGTCGAGGTGGAGCGCGTCCACGCCGATGCCCTGGTCGACGACGTGGCCGCGCTGCGCATCGGTAGCTGCGCGGGTGATCTGCGCTTCAGCGGCGGTGAGTTGGAAGTCGAAACTATCGCTGGCGACGCGCGCATCGAGCGGGCGACGAGCTTTCGCGGCGCGAAAGTCCACGGCGACCTGTGGGTCGACCGGGTGGAGGGCGATCTGGAGCTGGGCGTGGTTCACGGCGACGCGCGGCTCGGTGAGGTGGGCGGCGCGGCCACGCTTGGCCTCGTGGCGGGCGACCTGCGCGCGTCGAACATGCGAGGCGGGCTGACGGCCGGCCAGACGCACGGCGACGCGCAGTTGGATGGCCCCTTCCCCGGCAGCAGCTACACGGTCACTGCGAATGGCGACGTGGACATCCGGTTGGCCGCGGAGGATGACGTGCGGCTCTCGGTCCGCGCGCTTGGTCGCATCCGCTCGAACCTGTCGCTGATCCCGAATGCTGACGGCACGCCCTCCTTCACCGCCACACTCGGCGAAGGCAAGACAGGCGTTACCATCACGTGCAACGGCGACCTGCGCATCGATGCGGCCGGCCGCGGGGATGCGAAGCGCAACTGGGAGAAGCGGTGGGGGTCGGGCGGCGATCCCTTTGCGGACCTGAGCGGCCTCGGCGACCGCATCCGCCAGCAGGTGAGCGCGTCGCTGGCCGCAGCGGGCATTAACCCGGAGACGGGCGAGTTCAACTTCAGCTTCGGTCCGGGCAAGGTGCGCGGGGGCCGCGGTCGTGGGCCAACGCCCGAGCCGCCGCGCCCGCCTACGCCGCCAACACCGCCTCAGCCGCCGCGCGCCACTATGAGTAGCGAGCAAATGGCGGTGCTCAAGATGCTGGAAGAGGGGCGAATCACGACCGAGGAGGCCGATGCCCTCCTGCGCGCGCTTGGCGCTTGACTTGCGCCGTTTGTCGCTCTACACTAAGCGGCATACTGCAAGTTAACCTACGCGCAGGGGATGCCGTGTCCGCGACCATTCTGACCCGTCCCGAGGCCCGCGACGGACCGCAGCCGTTCGATCCCGGTCGCCACATGCGCCAGGTGGCGAACCTGGTCGCGACCGTGTTTGCCGACGAGCTGGATTCGCGCGGCCGCGGCGCGCTGCGCGAGATGCAGTTCGTCGGCCGGCTCAGCCCCATGCTCGGCGATACGTTGAGCATGGCCCTGTTCAACGAATACATCTCCGGGCACGTGTGGGTCGAGGGCGGGCAGGTCGTCGGGAACGTCACCTTGCAGAGCATGGATCAGGCAGGTTCACGCTGGCGCATCAGCAATGTGGCCGTGCTGCCGAGCCATCGCCGTCGCGGCATTGCCCGCGCGCTGATGCTCGAATCGCTGCGAGAAGTGGCGCAGCGGCAGGGCAACTGGTCTGTTTTGCAGGTGCGCGCGGACAACGGCTCGGCGCACCAGCTTTATCTGTCGCTTGGGTTTTCCGACGTGGCGCGCGATGCTGTCTACCGGTTGCCCGCGCCACCACTGAAGTTGGCTGAGCCTGACGTCCCGCTGGAGCCGTTGCGCCCCTTAACCGGCGGCGAGTTGCTCGACCTTGAGCGGGCGAGTCGATCTGCGCTGGCGCAGTGGGCGAGTCCCATCCGGGCGCAGGACCACCAGGTCGGCCTCGGCAAGGCGGTCGGCGAGTGGCTGGGCCGGCTAACGGGCTTCCACCGGGTTGAGCGATGGGGCGCCTGGGGCGACAAGATGTTGCTCGGCGCGGTGGAGACGCAGGCAAGCATGTCGAGCGACTTCTTCACCATGCGGCTGGCCGTGCGTCCGTCGGCGCGGGGCAAGCTGGAGAGCGCGCTGGTGGCGCGCGGGCTGCTGTCGCTGGCCGCCGCAGGCTCGTCCCCCGTGCTGATCGAGCACGACGGCGAGCACACGGAAGCGACCGAGGCGCTGCTGAAAGCCGGTTTCAAGGCGCAGCGCGACCTGATCACCATGCGGCGCGCGATGAAGCCGCAGGACACGCAACTCTAAGGGGTTGCATAGCTTTAGGAGTTACGGATGGCAACGGCGGAAGAGCGGATGCGCATTCTCAAGATGATCTCGGACAAGCAAATCACGGCGGAGGAAGGCGCGCGGCTGCTCGAAGCGTTGCGATCCGGTGGAGTTGCGTCGCGGGACGATGCGAGCCGCCCAAAATGGCTGCGCGTAAAGGTCACTGACCGCCGCAGCGAGAAGGTCAAGCTGAACGTGACGATACCCGTGGGGCTGGTCGATGTGGGCCTGAAGATGGGCGCGCGCTTTGCGCCCGAGCTCGCCGGCATGGACAGCAACGCGATTCAGTCTGCCCTGCGCGAGGGCGTCCGCGGCCGTATCCTCAGCGTGGATGACGACGGGGACGAGGAACGCGTCGAGATTTTTGTCGAGTAGGCGATAATCGCAAAAGCAAAGGGCGGCCCCGCAGGTCGCCTTTTTTTGTCGGCGTTAAGCCTTGCGCGCCAACCGCTGACGCGCATACACGGCCGCGCCGAGCAGCACCGCGTGATCCTCCAGCTTTGCCGGCACGATCTTCACCCCGCGCGCATCCTTGCGATTCATCGCATACTGGTACGCGACCGCGCGCATCGGCTCGACAAATGCCTCGCCCAGCGCCTCCGCCACGCCGCCGCCGATGACGATCATGTCCGGGTCGATGTAGTTGATCGTGGAACCGATGAAGATGCCGAGATAGTGCTGCGCGCGGCTGATCACTTCGTAGACCAGCGGATCGCGCGCCTCGTACGCCTGCGCAAGGATGCCCGACGTGATGCGCTCGCGGCCCGACTGTTTGAGCAGTTCGGGGATCATGCTTTCACGGCCGGTCCTCAACCCCAGGCGAATATCGCGCTCGATGGCGGTCCGGCTGGCAACCGACTCCAGGCAGCCGCGCCGCCCGCATCCGCACACCGGCCCCTCGGCCAGCACGACCACATGCCCGATCTCGCCCGCCGTCATGTGCGACCCGCGCCAGATTTCCCCGTTCAGGACCATTCCGCCGCCAATGCCGGTGCCGACGAACATGCCGATCATGTTCTTCACGCCCTGCGCGGCGCCCAGCGTCAGTTCGCCCAGCGCGCCGAGGTTGCCGTCATTCTCGATAAAGACCGGCACGCCGCTCAACTGCTCGCTCAACAGCTTCGCGAACGGGATCTCTTCCCACCCCTCGATGTTCGGCGCAAAGCGCACGACGCCTTCCTCCGGATTGAGCGCGCCGGGCGCAGCGGAACAAACGCCCGCAATGTCTGCAAACTCCATCCCGGCCTCGCGCACCGCGTCGCGCACCGTCTTGGCGATCCGCTCAACCACCGCCTCGACGCCGGTCTCGCCCTTCGTGGGCCGCTTGGCCGTGGCGAGCACCTTGTAATCGCGGTCGACCACGCCGGCGAGCACCTTCGTGCCCCCCAGATCAACGCCAACGACGGGCTTATCGGCTGAGTCTTTGGACATGGTGCGCCCTCCGTGTGTGAGTGGTTGCCTGTGAGAGGATTATATCACGAGCCGGCATCGTGCTGCACCGCAGCGTTGCCGTGATATAATGGAAGTGATTGAGAGCGTGTGAGGCGGTTTATGCTTGACTTGGATACAGTTCGCTTCGTCGTGGGCGCCGATGGACAGCCATCGGCCGTGCAGGTTGACGTTGGCCTGTGGCAGAAGATCGTCGAGGCGTTGGAAGACGCCGAGGATGTCGAAATTGTGCGCGCGGCGCTGGCGGAGCTGGCAGCCGCGGGCGGCGATCCAGGCAAGGCCGGGTGGGTAAGGCTAGAGGATGTGATCGACGCTTCCCTTGTCAAGGACATAGACTGATTTATTCACAAAATCGCGCAGGTTGCTCTGCCAAAGGAGACGCGGCTATGGCGGATCAGGAACTTGTCGAGATGATCCAGCGCAGTGTGTCGGAATGGAATCAGTGGCGCTCGAACTGCTATGGCTATGAGCCTGATTTGAGCCAGGCCGACCTGTCGGGTCTGGATCTTCATGCGGCGAATCTGTATAAGGTTAATCTCGACAGCGCCAAGCTGAATGAGTGCGATTTGCATGGGGCAAGGTTGCAGGGGGCCAAGCTGTCAGTGGCGAAACTCGTGGGTGCGAACCTCTGTCAAGCAGAACTCGAGCAAGCAAATCTATCGTTTGCTGATCTGACCCATGCAAATCTTTACAGAGCGCACGCAACGGCTGCCGATTTTGGTCAGGCGAACCTGAGCCGGGTCGACGCGCGTAAGGCCACTTTCTGGGGCGGCGGCTTAGGAGGAGCCAATTGCTCCAACGCTGATTTTGCAGAAGCGAACTTCTGGGGAATGCGTTTCGGCGACGCCAATCTTACGGATGCGAATCTGGAGTCCGCCGATCTGGAGTACGCGCGCTTTCGAGATGCAAAGCTCGTGCGCGCGAATATGAGTCATGCGAATTTGACGGATGTCCTGCTACGGGACACTGATTGCAGTGAAGCCGTTTTTTGCGATGCAACGCTTTGGAAAACCATTTTTGTATGGACGAGGCTTTGTGGGGCAGATTTTTCCCGCGCGAAGTTCGGCTTTACGCACTTCGCCCCTAGCTCGATTCGTGACGTTCGAGGTTTGGACCTGGTGATACATAGTGGGTATAGTGATGTTTCCATCCGTGCGCTAGATTCGACTGAATGCGCCATACCGGATGTTTTTCTCAAGGGAGCGGGCATCCCCAGGCGATTCCGATTGATGATTCGCCTGTTTAGAAAGATGTATCTCCTCAGCCCGCGGCGCATCTTGTATCGTCTCGTCGGCGCAGCGTAGAGGCTGATCAGTGCTATACTCTCCTTCCCAAAAGGATAAATAACGGCCAGATTCTCTTTCTCAGGAGGATAACTGCTCGCCCAGAGCATTAAACACAATGCGAGGGACGCCGCATCTGACATCCCTCGCGCTTATGTCGAATCAGCCCGTTACGCAGCTTCCCTCAACATCGGCCGGAACTTGTACCCGTACAGAATCTGCCCCTCTTCGCCGTCCTGGCTCAGCTTCCGCGTCACCATCTCGACCGGCATTCCGATCTTGACGTCCTGCGCGTCGACGTCCGTCAGTTGCGCGGTGACCATCGGCCCCTCGGCCAGCTTGACCAGCGCCATCGTGTACGGCGCGTACTCCTCGAAGCCCGCGGGCGCGTTGTACATGGTCGTGAACGAGAAGACTTCGCCCTGCCCGCTCAGGTTCGTCCAGCTCTGCTTGTCCGCGGCGCAGTGAGGGCACACGTCGCGGGGCGGGAAAATGTGCTTGTTGCAAGTATTGCAGACTTCAGCCTTAAGGCTGTAGCGCTGTTGTCGCGTTCGCCAATTGCGCGGGATTGACATGGTATGAATGCCTCCTTCAATCAATCCACCGGACGGATCTACGCGCCCGTGATGCTTTTCTGCTTAATGCGACGGCGATTCTAACCCGATTGTGTCGCCAAAAACTATCACTTTGCCTCTTTAGTGCCGTCTGGCGCACCAAAGATAGCTTTTGACAGGTCAGATGCCGCCCAGGATGTGCGTGATGACCGTTGCGCCGCTGCCGCCGATGTTTTGCGCCATGCCGATGCGGGCGCCCGGCACCTGGTTCTTGCCCGCCTGGCCGGTCAACTGCGCCACGACTTCGACGATCTGATACACGCCCGTTGCGCCCACTGGATGCCCCCGCGCCTTCAGCCCGCCCATCGTGCTGATCGGGAGCCGCCCGTCGATGCCGATTTCGTTGTCGACTGCCATGCAAACGCCGCGGCCTCGCGGGGCAAAGCCGGCTGCCTCCAACGACAGCGCGGCCATGATGGTGAACGCATCGTGAACCTCAAACAGGTCCACGTCGGCGGGCGTGATGCGGGCCTGGGCATACGCCTTCTGGGAGGAGAGCGCCACCGCATCGAGCGACAGCGGATCACGGCGGTCATGGATCGCCAGGCTGTCGGTCGCCACGGCGGACGCCAGGATGTGCGCCTTCGCCTTCGAGCGGTAATGGTCCGCCGGCGCGAGAATGACGCACGCCGCACCGTCGCACACCGGGCTGGAGTCCATCAGGTTAATCGGGTCGGCGATCATGCCCGCGCGCAGATACGTCTCCGCCTTGATCGGGCTGCGAAACATGGCGTTCGGGTTGTTCGCGCCGTTCTTGTGCGCGTTGACCGCAAAGCCGGCAAAATGCTCGTGCTTCACGTCGAACTGGTGCATGTAGCGGCGCATCAGGAGAGCGTTGAGGCCCACAAAGCTGATCCCCTGGCTGACCTCGTACTCCTGGTCCGCGGCCATCGCCAGCCCGGACGTGACCTCATCGCCCACTGCGTCGGTCATCTTCTCGACGCCGCAAACCATCACGACGTTATGAATGCCACTCGCCACAGCGAACATGCCCACGCGCAGCGCGGCCGCGCCCGACGCGCACGCCGCCTCGACCTTCATCGCCTCAATGCCGCGCAGGCCGATGAAGTCCGCCACCAGCGCGCCCAGGTGCTCCTGCCCGCCCAGTTCGCCCGACAGCATATTGCCCACGTAGAGCGCGTCTGCGGTCTCGATGTCCGCGTCCTTCATGGCCGCCATGATTGCGTCATGCGCCATGTGGCGGAGCGACTTGCCCCAGTGCTCTTCGACTTGCGTTTGTCCCACGCCGATAATAACAACGTCTCTCATTTCATGCCTCAGTTCATTTGCAGCTTATGGCGGTAACGCACGTAAGTCGCGTAGTCAATCACCTTGCGCCGCGCGATGTAATCCTGCGTCTTCGGCGCCCGGTCGCGCGCTTCGTTGATCTTGTCCGTCACCCGGATCGAGAACGCATCCGAACCGGCGCCCGAGCCGAAGGAAACCATCAGGATGCGGTCGCCCGGCTGCGCTTCGTCCAGTACGGCGGTCAGGCCGATCAGCGAGGAACCGGCGTAGGTGTTGCCGATCACCGGCACAAGCAGGCCCGCCTTGAGTTGCTCCGGCGCGAAGCCCAGGATTTGGGCCGCGCGCTGCGGGAACTTCGTGTTCGGCTGGTGCAGCACCACGTATTTGTAGTCTGCGGGCGTTGTGCCGAGCTCTTGCATCAACTCCTGTCCGGCGCTGACGATGTGCTCGAAGTAAGCAGGTTCGCCGGTGAAGCGGTGGCCGTGGCTCGGATAGTGCGAATAAGCCCGCCGCCAGAAGTCGGGCGTATCGGTCACGTGCGAAAGCGCCGCTTCGTAGATCGCAACGCTCTCTTCCGCCGGCCCGACGATGTACGCCGCGCCGCCGGAAGCCGCCGTGTACTCCAGCGCATCGCCCGGCCGCCCCTGCGCGGTGTCCATGCCGATCGCCAGCACGTAGCGGCCCATCTTCGAGCCGACGATGCCCATCCCCATGACAATGGCCTCGCTGCCCGCCTTGCAGGCAAACTCAAGGTCCGCCGCCTGGGTGAACGGCGCCGCGCCGATGGCCTCAGCCACGATAGTCGATGTAGGCTTGACCGCGTACGGGTGCGACTCGCTGCCGACCCACACTGCGCGGATTTGCGTCACGTCAATCTGCGCGCGCGCCAGCGCGTTGCGGGCCGCTTCGACCGACATGGTCAGCGTGTCCTCGTCCAGCCCGGCGACCGCCTTCTCCTTAATCGGCAACCCGCCCGAACCGTCCGTCCACACGCGAGCCACCTCGCTGGCCGGAAGCCGGTACCGGGGCACATAGGCGCCGTACCCTACAATTCCTACGTCATAAGCCGGTTTTAGCATCGGTAAGATTCCTTCTCTGGAGAGCGCCGCTGGACTTTCGCGTTACCAGAATCGTATGCCTGTCGCCTGCTGCTCTCTGTAACCTGCATAGCCATTCTACAATGTTTGTATATAGCTTGTCAAGAGTTTTTTGAACGAATTTCTGAAACTACTTCCGCCGCGCGATCCTGTCGAATCCGGCGCTCCGCCACGAGCACCGCGCTCACTGCGTCCACCTCGTCTGCCCTCGCGCCGGCGGCAATGGCGATCTGTCGCGCGTGCAGCGCCATGTGCCCCTTCTGAATGCCGTCGGTCGCCAGCGCGCGAATGGCGGCAAGGTTTTGCGCCAGCCCGACCGCCGCGACAACCTCCGCAAGCTCGCGCGCGGTCTTCACGCCCATGAGTTGCAGGCTGAACTTCGCCAGCGGATGCACGCGCGTCGCCCCGCCGACGATGCCGACGGCCATTGGCAGTTCGACGCTGCCGAGCAACGCGCCCTCGCCCTCGAACCCTTGCGGATCATAGGCCCACGTGGAGAGCGAGCGATAGACGCCGTCTCGCGCTGCGTAGGCGTGCGCACCTGCCTCGATCGCGCGCCAGTCGTTGCCCGTCGCCAGCACAACGGCATCCACGCCGTTCATGATGCCCTTGTTATGCGTCGCAGCGCGATACGGGTCCACTGCGGCCAGCGCGTACGCTTCGACAATGCGCTGCGCCACAAGGTCGCCGCTTTTGCCCTCCAACGCCAGCTCACGCGCCGGCACGACGCAGCGTGCGCGCGCCAGGCGGCGGTCGGCCAGGTTGGACAGGATGCGCAGATTCACCCGCCCGCCCGTCATCTCCTCGACCAGCGGCGCCAGCGCCTCGCACGCCGTGTTGACCATGTTGGCGCCCATCGCGTCGCGGCAGTCGTAAATCAGGTGCACGGCCAGCATGGGGCCGACCGGGCTGTCCCAAATCTCCCGCACCTCCACGTCGCGCGCGCCGCCGTGCAGACTGACGACCACCGGGTCTGCGCTGTTTGCCAGGTCCAGCAGGCGCTGTTTGCCCGCCTCGATCTTCTCGCACGCGCTGCCCACGTCGGGCACATCCAGCACCTGCATCTGCCCGATCATCAGCGGCTCGTCGCTTTCGGTCTTGAAACCGCCGCCTGCCCGCGCCAATCGAGCCGCGAAGCTTGCGCCCGCTACGACCGATGGCTCTTCGATCACCATCGGAACGAGAACATCGCGGCCATTGATCGAGAAGTTGGTCGCGATGCCGAGGGGCAACGCATAGGTTGCCACCACGTTCTCGACCATCTTGTCGGCCTGTTCCAGCGCGAGGCCGCCGGGCGCGGCAAGCAATTGCTCGACGGTCGCTGCCTGTTCGGGCGTCATCGCCGACCACTCCGCAACGATGCGCCGTTTTTCAGCGGGGGGCAGGTTATAGAATCCGCTGATCCTTGAAGATCGCGCCATGCTTCACTATCCTCAAAAATAAGACGCGGCAACACCCGCGTCGGTTGCCAAATATACCGTCGCGCGGCTCTCAAAACCTATCAGAATCAGGGTTCGAGGACTGAAAGAGGGAGAATGACAGCCGCAACCGGGCCGGTGAGAATCTGCGGCAGGACTGCCAGCAACACGCCCGCTCCAATCAGGACGATTGCCAGGATCGCAAGGCCCACAGGTTCACGCTCCACGGGCGAGCCGGAAAGCTCGCCGAATGTGGCCTGTCCCGCGCGCGCGACGCCGACCGTTACGCCGACCGCGCCGGCCAGAAGGAGCAGCGTCCAGCGCGGGTCCGCCTCAGTCACCAGTTGCAGCAACGCCCAGCGCGAGGCAAATTGCGCGGTGAGCGGCAGCCCTGCGAGGCCGAGTCCGCCCGCAATCAACGCAATGACTGCCCAGGGCATGCGCGAGACGGCCCCGCTCAGACGTTCATACTGGTCCGCCGCCATGTAATGTCGGATAGCCGCCGCGCCTGCGGCCATTGTCAGCAGCGCCACAGTGCGCGTGACAAGCAGCCAGATCGCGGTCGGCAGTCCGGCGGTGCCGCGCAGACCGAGCGCCACGATGAGCACGCCATAGTCGTACAGCCCGGCATAGCCTAACAGCCGGCCAAGCCGGTGCTGCGCAGCCGCCATCACCCCACCGAGCACCGCGGTGAAGATGCCGAGCCACAACAGCCACTGCGCGCTGTCAACCGCGTCGCTCAGCCAGGGGTAGGTGACAAGGAACCGCTGGAGCAGGAAGAGCGTGACGGCCTGTCCGCCAGCCCACAGGAACGCGGCTACGACCGGGGGCGCCTGTCCCGCCACCGCGGGCACCGCCACGTGCAACGGCGCAGGCTGAAGCAGCAGCACGAAGCCAACAATGAGCAGCCAACCCGCAGTTTGCAGCGGCGCGATGTCATCCGGGTTGAGGGGCGCCTGATCGATGTGCCACGCAGCCAGGATGAAGAACGGGACGGCCAGCGTCGGGAACAGCAACTGCCGCCACGCGCCGTGCGTCTCCCCCGGTCGGCCGGCCTGAATCAGAAAAACAGAGAGGATCGCCGCCAGCACCACTGCCAGCGGCGTCAGGGTGAGCGGCTGCAGGATGGCGACGGCGCTCCACAGGGCCAGCAGCAGCAAGCCGAACGGATAGAACGAGCGGCCCTGGTACGTCCGCCAGGCCAGGATGAATACGACCGCGGCCATTGCGAAGAGGAACACCAGCAGCGCGCGGGAAGCGGGCGTGATGCGCAGGGTGATTTCCTGCCACGTCAGCGGCATCCCCATGTTGACCGGCCGCCCCACCACCCGCGCCGGCGCATCAAGCGGCAGACGCCACAACCCTACGGCAATCACAGTTGAGGTGAGGGAAGCGAGCAGCGCGGCAAGCGGCTCGAATCGCCGGAGCAGGTACACAGCGAGCGCAACCGCCGCCAGCAGCACGAAGAGCAGGAGGGGACCGGAAATCATGCGTCACCTCCGGTCGTGCGGGCGGTGGGGCCTGAGGCTTGCGCCAACTCGCTTGCATCAAAGCTCGCGCCGCCTGAATCGGGTTGGGCGGCGGCCAGCTCCTCAGCGGGCTGGACGGGCGCGGCCAGGCCATGCGCCACGACCAGATACGCGATCGCGAGGCCGAGCAACACCTGCCCGGCCTGCAGGACGCCGACGAGCGTCCGCTGCTGGATCAAGGTGAAGATGACGAGTTGCGCCGCGCCGAGGAAGATCAGCAGGCTCAGCCCCGCGTGCAGCGGCTCTTCGTGGAGCGCCAGGCCGACAATGCCGATCATTGCCAGCCAGAGCACTGCGTCGCTGAACAACGGGCTCAGCAGCGGAATATCCACGCTTTCACGCGCGGCCAGGAAAGCCACGGTCGCCAGACCCACGGCCAGCGCGCGAAATGTCGTCAGTGAGGCGACGCGCGGCCAGCGCGCGCTGCCCGGCAGGTTCGGCGATGACGGGACGCGCAGTTGTCGCGCGGAGAGAAACAGCATCACCGCCACCAGGCCACCGACGACTGCCTGCTGCAACGCCCACTCGGTCGGGATGACCTGCGAGAGGAGCAGGGAGAGCATCACGGTCAGGAGCGCGTAACCGAACAGCACGACACGCCAGTCGCGCGGCACGACGATCAGGATCGTGGCGACGGCGGCCAGGATGACGGCGGGCGTGCCGATGAGCAGGCTAAGCTGGCGAAACAGGTCGCTGAGAGACATTTCGGAATTGCAGCCTTAACTGCTGAGAAGAACCCACAGGATTAAGCTGGCGAGGATAAGCCAACCCAGATAACCTTCTCCCTCGCCCAGGGTGGCGAAGTACTGGAGACCGCCGGCAACGAACTTAAAGCCCGCGCCGACGCCCTTGTACAGCCACTCCAGCGCGGCAATATCCGCGATTGCGGCTTGCCAGCCGCGCATTTGTCCCAGAATCGCCTCGCGCCAGATGCCGAGCAGACCCCCGAACAGCGCGGCAAGGGCAAGGCCCGCCCACACAGACCGTCGCGTCTCGAACATGATAGCGCGCAGGTTGGACGCGGCAGGGTCCAGGGGCGCGCCGGCCAGTGTCGCAAGCACGTTCGGCGCAAGCCCGAAGCCAATCAGAGGCACAGCCAGCAACACGACGGCCCCGCCAACGCGCAGCGCACCACGCCACGTAGCGCGTTCAGGGGGATCGTCCCGCGGCATATCACGGAAGACCGCCTCCCACAACGCTGCGACGAGCAGGATTTCGGACAGCAGCACGACGCCGAACAACGGCGCCGCCAGGGCCGCGTCCGTGGGAAACACAAGGACGCTGTGGGCCATGAAGCCGACCGTACCGGGCAAGCCCCACAACGTCAGCGCCGCAAGGATAGAGGGCGCGCGCCAGCCAAATAGCTGCTGCGCCGGTTGCCCCGCCGCCAGCAACGCGCTGCCCAATCCGAAGGCTGCGACCGACCAGACCAGGGCGCCGGGTGAGGGGGAGGCCACGGTATAGGCGGCCAGCACCGCGAGACTGACGCGGTTCAATGCAATCCAACGCCAGCGCTGGTTCGGGTCTTCAGCAGTCCAGGCGACCAGCGCAGTGCCCAGCAGGGCCAGCGCGCCGAGCGCAATCCACTCGGGGCGGCGCAGCCAACCTTCGGGCGAAAGCGCATGCGCGCGGCCAAGCAACCACAGCCCGGCGACCGGCGCAATCAGGTAAACGGGGATCCAATGATCCTTCTGCGTGGCGCCGTGGCCGGTGAGCCAGAAGTGAAACGGGTAAACCCCTGCGCGGATGAGCGCGGCCAGCCAGAGCAGGGAGAGCTCGACGTTGGTCAGCTTCGCGCCCGTGACCGAAGCCCGAATACCGTCTTCGCCGAGCAACGCCAGCAGGATGAGCAGCAACGCGCCGGCGACGGTGAGCATGCCCCACGCCCGCGCGGATGCCTCCTTTGCGCCAGCCAACCGCAGCCGAACCGCCAGAGCCGCATCCAGCGCCACCCAGCAGCATGCCAGGGTGAGCAGGTTAGCCGACGTGACGAAGATCAGGGCGGCCGCGGCCAGCCAGAGCGTCCGCTCCGCCTCCGCGCCCACAAGGTCAAGGCGCGATCGCATACCGGGCGCCATGACCCCCTCACCCAGCAACAGCGCCGCCGCAGCCAGCGCGATGATAACCGCTGAAATAGTCCAATTCCACGCGTCAACGCGCCACTCCAGCACGCTCCCGGCCACAGTCAGCGGCTGCCAGGTCCAGGCAAGCGCGGGCCGCGGGGACATGCCGCGCAGTTGCAGCAGCAGCGCAGTAGCCGCCAGCAGGGTGAGCAGGGCGAAGGGCGCGCGGAGATCGTAGAGCCAGGACCGTGGCAAATCGCTCAGGGGCCGGCCGGCGATCATCTGGGCCAGCACCGCGTTCCGGCGCGCAACCCGCCGCAACACTGCCAGCACGATGCCGCCGAGGATCAGGATCAGCGCGGGACCCAGGGGATGAAGGAACAGGGATTGTAGGATCATTCTCGCGAGTAACGGGCATTGTACTCCCGCGCGGACGAAAAACCAAATCGAGTTAGGCTTCTGAGCCGCGCTGCGCTATAATGGCGCGCTATCGAGTTTGAACGAGCCATCGCTTTCCATGTCACAACGCCTGTCTCGAATCTCACGGCGACTGCTGACGGCCATCCGCGGCGTCGCGCTCCTGCTGCTTGCCCTGCGGCTCCTTGCCCCGGTCCTCTCGGAAGACCTCGCCTGGGGACTCTGGCCCGCGACGTATCTGCCCCTCGCCGCGCAGTGGCTGCTTGCCCTGCTCGCCGCGATTTTTGTCGTGTTCGGTGAGCGCCTGTGGACTGTCGCAGAGCCGCTGCGCGCCGTATTAAGCCGCGTGTCGTTCCGCAGCTTCGGTTTGCGGCTGGCGATTTCGCTCATCGCAGGTGCGTTCTTCTACGTCTTCCGCATCCGCCACCTTGGTTGGGGTGACGCGGAACTGCTCATTAAGGCGCTTGACGACCCTTACCGGATCACATACATCTGGCAGGCGCCGCTGGACATCTTCATCCACGCGCGCGGATTCCAGATCGGCAGCGTCCTCTTCGGCTGGCAGGACCCTACGCCCGTCTACAACATCCTGAGCGCGCTTGCCGGCGTTGTCTTTGTGTGGACGCTCCTCGGTGTGGCAATGCTGCTTGGTCGCAACCGCACCGAACGTTTCCTCGTCGTGGGCGTCGTTGGCACGCTCGGCATCATGCAGCTCTTCTTCGGGTACATCGAAAACTACCCGATTATGACGCTCGGCGTGCTGCTGTACGTGTGGGCCGCGCTCCGCTACCTGCGCGGCGAACTGGCGCTCGTCTGGGTCGCGACCATCCTCGCGATCACCCACGCATTCCATCCGTCCACGATCATCTTGACGCCCAGCCTTTTGTATCTGGCCTTCTTCGTCGCACCGGTTCGTTCATGGAACGGGCAGACTGCGCAAAGCGTCTTGAATGTTGACAGGCTGCGTGTTGACTGGCGCAGGCTGTTGAGCGTGGCAGCGCCCTATGCGCTCGTCTTTGGCGGCGTTGTGGCGCTTATGTCAGGCGGGCAGCACGGGCTGGACGCGCTGATGGGCGTGGATTTTCCGGGCGGCGGAGACCGTAGCTGGTTCGTGCCGCTGTTTAACATCACGACCGAGTGGCAGCACTACACGATGTTCTCGTGGGGCCACCTGGTCGACATCGTCAACCAACAACTGCTGGTCGCGCCGATGGTGTGGCCCACGCTGATCCTGATCGCGGTCTTTGCGTGGCGTCGCATCCCAAAGGGCGAACCGCTCGGCCGCTACCTCGCCTTGATGGCGGGGTTTTATCTAGTGTTGACGCTGACGTGGAACGCGGACTACGGGGGGCAGAAGGACTGGGACCTTTTCTCTCCCGCGTCCCTGCCGGCCGCGCTGCTGCTGGCCTGGGCGCTGCCGCGGGCCTTGCCCGAACGCCGGGCCTTGCGCGCGGCAGGCTGGGCCATCGTCGCCACGCAGGCGGTTAATCTGCTGACGTGGGTGTGGCGGAATACGCTGCCTCGTTGACGTTTATAACAACGGGGCGGGTCGCTGGCAACCGGCGCAATGCGGATCGTAATGCGCCGTTGGTATAGTAAATTGCTGCAACGGCAATTCGGCCCAAGGTATTATTGCGAAATTCTGAACAAGCAGGGTGAGAGCAGGCGGCCTGGGCCAAGGGAGGCCAGAGTGTCAGAACTACGTCGTGACCCGGTGATGGGGCGATGGGTCATTATCGCTCCAGAACGCGGGCTGCGCCCGGACCAGGCGCCCGTGATCACCGCAAGTCGCCAACCCGGGCCTTGCGTCTTCTGCGAGGGGCAGGAGTCGCTTGACCCAACCGAAATCTTCGCGATTCGCTCCGCCGGTACGGCAAAAAACACGCCCGGCTGGAATGTGCGCGTCCTGCCCAACAAGTTCCCCGTCCTGCGCATCGAGGGCAAGCTGGTCCGCGAGGGCGTGGGCATGTTCGACATGATGAGCGGCGTCGGCGCGCACGAAGTCATCGTCGAGACGCCCGGCCACACGCAGGAACTGGCCGACCTGTCCGAGCAGCAAATCTGCGATGTGCTGACCGCCTACCGCGAACGCATGTCGGACCTGAGCGGCGACGATCGCTTCAAGTACGTGCTCATCTTCAAGAATCAGGGCTACGCGGCCGGCGCGACGATGTCGCACGCGCACTCGCAACTTATCGCGACGCCGGTCACGCCCAAGCGCGTCAAGGAAGAGCTGGCCGGCAGCCAGCGCTACTACGACTTTAAGCGCCGCTGCGTCTTCTGCGACATCATCAAGCAGGAAACGCGGCTGACGCGCGAGCGCATCGTCTTCGAGAACGACCTGTTCCTCGTGGTGTCGCCGTTCGCGGCGCGCGTCCCTTTCGAGACGTGGATCCTGCCCAAGCAGCACAACAGCGACTACATCACCATCAATGCTGCTGAATTCGGGGCGCTCTCGCAGGCGCTCAAGACCGTGTTGCTTAAAATGCGGTACGCGCTGAACGATCCGCCCTTCAACTTTCTGATCCACACTGCGCCGTTCCGCCGCCCGCGGCCGGGGTACTGGTCAACCATCCAGTTCGACTATCACTGGCATCTGGAGATCATCCCGCGGCTGACGCGGCCCGCGGGCTTTGAGGAGGGGTCGGGATTCTTCATTAATCCCGTCTCGCCGGAGGAAGCCGCCGACGTGCTGGCTCAGGCGCCGCTCCAGCCGAAGGTGCTTGAGCTGCCTTCGAGTCCTGGGCTTGCGGTGGCCGCCTAGACATTCCAGACGCGAAGAAGGGCTCAGAGATGTGACGCAAGTTGCCGTGCTTGCGCCTCTCTGAGCCCTCTGCGCCCTCTGTGGCTAACGCCGTTATTCGTACCGTAACGCGGCGATCATCTCCATATTCGCCGCGCGCCGCGCCGGCGCCAGAGCGGCCAGCAGGCCGAACACCAGGCCGATGACCACGGTCAGGATGACGCCGGTCCACGGGAAGTAGAACTGCACCGGGAAGCCGGCCCCCGCAAACGCCACGACCATTACGTAGCCCAGATACAGCCCGGCCAGGATGCCGAACGTCGTGCCGAACGCGGCCAGCAGCAGCGCCTCCGCCGTCACCATCCGCTTCACCTGCCGCTGGGTCGCGCCCACTGCCCGGATCATGCCGATTTCGCGCGTCCGCTCCAGCACGCCGATAGCAAGCGTGTTCAGCATGGCGATCAGCGCCGGGATCGCCAGGAACGCGAACAGGATGTAGATGGCCGAGAACGCGACCTCGAAGATCTGCTCGTTCTGCTGGCGGTACTCCCGGCCCGACACGAGGGAGAACTGCGGGAAGTTTCGCTTGATCTCCTTCAGCGCGGGCTCGACCGTCGCCGCATCAGCCCCCTGCGCCAGATTGAGCTGCACGAACACATCCTGCGTCACGCCGAAGTCCGTCGCCATCTGCGCCTGCGAGATGTACCCGGTCACGATCTTCGTGTTAAGGTAGTCGCCGCCGATGGCGACGACGCGATAGTCCTGCTTGCCCTGCGGCGTGATCATCGGCACCACGTCGCCCACCTTGACGCCCGCGGTCGCTGCGAACGGCCCGTTGACGATCATCGCTCGCTCGTCGCCTTGCAGCGCAGCATAGGATGCGCTTGGATCGCCCTCAGTGAACGACAGCCCTGCCACCTGCGGATAGGCAACCGGATCGATGCCGAGCAGCGTCACCATCACGCCCTTCGACGTATCGCCGGTCTGGAACTTCTTGCTGGCCGCGGTCTCCGGCGGCTTCACATCCGCAATCGACTGCGCGAACCGCAGCGAGCTGACCGTCTCCACGCCGTCCACCTGCTTGAGTTGCTCGACCATGCTCTCGTTCGCGCCCACGTTGTTCCCCCACACGGCCACCGCGGGCGGGATAAACAGGTAGTCGCTGCCCAGGCTCTTGCGCATCACGCCGGTGAAGCCGTTGTCAATGCTCACGGCCAGCTCGCCCGCGGCCACGATAATCGCCAGCGCGACGAGCGTCGTGCTCGCCGTCACGGCTACGCGGGTTGGCTGTCGCGTCAGATTGCCCTGCGCCAGATAGCCCGTGCCCTCGCGCGCAAACAGCTTCCCGATGATCGCGCCGAAGAACAGCGCGATGGGCCGGATCATCGCGGGTGCGATGAGCACCAGGCCGAACAGGAACAGCAGCGCGCCGACGCTGACAAGCTGCGCATTGCCCGCAAAGAGGACGACGAGCGCCAGCGCCACGAACATGATCCCGATGATCGCGCTGACGCCCAGGCTGCGCCGCTGCTTCACGGCATCCACCGTCGGCCGCAGCGCCTCGATCGGTGTCACGCGCCCGGCCTGCAGCGCCGGGAACAGCCCCGCCAGCAGCGTCCCGCCGACACCCAGAATAATCGAGACGATCAGGATCGCGGGCGAGAACGACGGCGCGCCCATCTTGACGTGGATCATCTCCTCCATCTTCGGGCTGGCCGCGGCCAGCGCGCCGAACGCCAGCAGATAACCGAAAGCGATGCCGAGCGCAGTGCCAACCACGCCCTGGATCAGCCCTTCTGTGAGGATCAGCCAGAGCACGGTGCGGCGGCTCGCGCCGATGGCCCGCAACATGCCGAGGTCCCGCCGCCGTTCCGCCACAATGGTGCGGAACGTGTTGAAGATGATGAACGCGCCCATGAACAGCGCCAGGAACCCGAACGCGGTCATGAGCGACTGCGCGATTTGCAGGTTGGCGAACATATCGCTGCTCGTCGAGAGCGCATTGTAGTCGAACGTATCGCCCAGTTTCGCCTTGATTGCCGCCTCGACGGCCTCGCGGCTCGCCTTATCCGCGCCATTCGTGTAGTTCGCCTCGACGGCAGTGATCTGCCCCGGCATGCCGAGCAGCTTCTGCGCTTCGGTCAGCGTCACGACGACTTCCTCATTGCCCGGCCGCGCGCGGGGCGGGTGGATGCCCACGATGGTCAGCTCGGTCAGTCCGCCGGTCGCGGGCAGCGCCAGCTTATCGCCCACCTTCAAGCCGAGGTTGTCGGCCAGGCTGCTCGAAAAGACCGCAGCGTCCGTATCGCCGGGCTGCAGGAAGCGCCCCTCCTGGATCACATAGTTGCGGATCCCCCGTGATGCGACGGGGTCCAGCCCGACCAGGTTAACCAGCGTCACCGCATCCGGCTTCTGCGGATCGTTGTCGTAGAAGTCCGCCGGCAGGTTGACGGGCCGTTCGAGCATCCCATGCGCGATCGCGATCCCCTCGGTTGACTGCACCTGCGCGAGAACATCCGGCGAGAAGCCGCCGCCCGTCCGCAGCGTCACTGTCAGGTCGACCGTATTGGAAACCGACAACATCGTCGCCTGAAACGCAGCCATCATGCTCGGCACCAGGATATTCATGCCGAAGATCACCAGCACGCCGAACATGACGGCGAGTGTGGTGAGAAACGAGCGCAGCCTGCGCCCGGAGAGATAGCGTAACGCCAGTGTGAGTTGGAGCTTCATGGCCGCCTCCTTAGAAGGCTTCCACCCTTTCTTTCAGCAGCGCGGCGCCCGTGTTGACGTCCGACGTCAGACGGGTGTCGTCGATCACCTTGCCGTCCTTCAGGAAGACGATTCGGTCCGCATAGGCCGCGATGCGCGGGTCGTGTGTGACCATCACCACGCTGCGGCCCCACTCGCCGGCCACCTGCTTGAGCAGCGCGGCGATTTCGTCCGCGGCCTTCGTGTCGAGGTTGCCGGTTGGCTCGTCCGCAAGGATCAGCGCCGGTTCCGCCACGAGCGCGCGCGCCACGGCCACGCGCTGCTGCTGCCCGCCGGAAAGCTGGTCGGGCCGGTGCGTCTTGCGGCTGCTCATGTCGACGCGCTCCAGCCACTCGCCCGCGCGCTTGCGCGCCTCGGGCAGCGGCAGGCCGTCGAGCATCAACGGCAGCGCGGCGTTCTCCACCGCATCCAGCACCGGGATCAGGTTGAAGAACTGAAACACGAACCCCATGCGGCGGCGGCGCAGCTCGGCCAGCGCAGTGTCGCTGAGGTCGCTCAGCGACTGCCCGTCAATCTTGACTGCGCCCGACGTGGGTCGGTCGAGCCCACCGAGCAGGTGCAGCAGCGTCGACTTGCCGCAGCCGCTCGGCCCCATCACGGCCACGAACTCCCCGCGCTCGATGCGCAGGTTGACGTGGTCGAGCGCGGTCACGGCGGTCTCGCCCTTGCCGTAGACTTTCGTCAGCCCAATTGCCTCGATGAGTGCCATAGAGTTACTCCTTATGCCCTCGCGAGCTCTTTCCTCGGCCGGCCGCGCGGTTTCGGTTCCGGTTTTGGCGCGGGCTGCCGCTTGATTTCGTCCAGTCGCTGCTCAACGATGTCGAGCCAGCGCAGGTTTGCCTCCAGGTGCATGATCACCTGATCCAACAGCAGGATTTGCGCGAGCTGGCGTCGCGGGTCGCACGCAGTGCGCCGCGCTGTGATGTCGTGCAACTCGCGATACAGATGCCCGCGCTGCGTGTAGATCAGCCGGCGCGGATCCGCGATACCGGTGGCGATGCTCAACATCAGCTTGAGAAAGAACTCGTCCCGCTGGTGCTCGCTCGGCACGGGCTGCGCCATCCACTCGGCCAGCTCGCGGCGTCCCGCGTCCGTAATCGCGAAGATGCGCTTCTCCGGGCCGCCGTCCTGCTCGACCGCCTCCTGCTCGACCAGCCCCGCTTCTTCCAGCCGCGCGAGCGTCGTGTACACCTGACCAGGTTTCACGTCCCAGTTCGCCTGCCCGCCGACCACGGCCTCAAACGCCGCGTGCAGCTCGTATCCGTGCCGCGGTTCCTGGGCCAGCAGCCCGAGCAGGCTGTTCCGCACCGACATGACGCATCCTTTCGGTCATTTTCTCGCTCGGATAAAACTATACTACGAGTTAGTAATTTAGTCAATAGGGCGAAGCTGACGCTAAGCTGACATCACAAGTGTCAAAGATTGAAGGAAAGGCGTGAGTATGGTAGGATATGGGTACAAGCCCCCGTAGCTCAGGTGGATAGAGCGAGGCACTCCTAACGCCTAGGCCGTTGGTTCGAATCCAACCGGGGGTACCTATTCGTAGTGATGAGCAGGATCATGGCGCGAGAGTTGATTTTCCTGGTGGAGGAAGCCGAAGAGGGCGGCTACACCGCGCGCGCTCTCGGCGAATCGATCTTCACACAGGCAGACACCTGGGAAGAACTGCGCGAGGCCGTGCAGGACGCGACTCGCTGTCATTTTGATGAAAAGGACAAGCCCGCGCTCCTGCGTCTTCACTTCGTGCGGGAGGAAGTTCTGGCCGCATGAAGACTCCCCGAGACATCGACGGTGATGAACTCGCGGCGTTTCTGGCGCGTTTTGGCTATGTCATCACGCGGCAAGTTGGCAGCCACATGCGGCTCACCACCAACCGTGGTGGCGAACATCATGTCACAATCCCCCGGCATCGACCACTGAAGTTAGGCACGTTGAACGCTATCCTGCGAGATGTGGCGGACCATCTCAAAATGTCGCGCGACGAGTTGATGCGTTTCCTTGTCGAGAGATAGATGGAGCGAGGCACTCCTAACGCCCAGGCCAAGCGTTCGAGTCGCTCCGGGGTACTTATTCTGAATGCGGCAACTGGTTCTGCATGGTCACAATCGACATAACTTCCGCTCCATCTTCAGTTTCGTAGACACAGCAGCCGTCGGGCCGAAAAAGATACCCGCCGCCCGGAAAGTCCTCATCTACGGTGCGCCCGGCCTGGGTTGCCACCGCAATCCACAGCCCATAGTCGCGCGCATACGCCGATAGATACTCGCGACACTCCCCGCGCCACCACTCGTAGCCTGACCTCCAGTCGCGGGTCGCCTGCTCCCCGTACAGGCCCGGCGCGGCCACCTCAAACACTACCCAGGCACCCTGCTGAGCGCACGCAGCGAAAACCTTGCGGTTATGGATGTCGGCGCAGATGGCGACGCCATACTTGAGATCGTCGTGGCGAAAAACCGGCACGCCCTGACCTGGCGCAAACCAGGCGGCCTCTTCGTCGACGATCGTGACCTTGCGGTAATAGCCCAACATCCGCCCACCACGCGTAGCTACTTGAGTAATGTACGGCTTGCCGGTCGGATTCGCCTCCACCAAGCCCGCTAGTAAGGTCGCCCGTCCGTTGGCAGTCAAGGCGACGAGAGCAGCGACCTCGGGGCCGTTCAGCCGCAAGACCGCCTGGGGTTGGCGCGTAGGGTCGATGTATCCCGTTAGGCTCATCTCAGGGCACGCTACAATGTCTGCGCCCTGTAAGTTGGCCTGGCGGTAAACGCGCTCGATAGCCGCCAGGTTTTCGGCCACCGCAGCCTTCTCGCATCGCATTTGGGCTAAAGCAAATGTCAACATGGTGCCCAGTATAGCAGGTGGGGCGGTCGGGCATCAACCAGGTGGACAAGCCTTCACCGGGTGCGGCTTGACTCGGGTCACGCTTGGCGCCGCTATGCTGAGGCGAGCGCAACAAAAAGGGGACAGCCTCCCCGGCTGCCCCCTCTTCTCTTTCACTCCCCTGCCGCTTACGGCACAACCGTAATCCGGTTCTGCGGCCCTGGCGCCACCGGGCTGAACGCCTTGAAGTAGGCCTCCAGCGCGTCCGTGTCCACCGCGCCCCCCAGGCGATTCGTCCCCTGCTTCAGCACGGAGAAGTTATCCCCGCCATCCGCCAGGAAGCTGTTGACCGTGATGCGATAGGTCGCGTTCGGGTCAATCGCCGCGCCGTTGATCTGGATCGACGCGATGTCGACTTTGTTACCCGTCGGCGCGCTCTGGCTCCACGTGTAGGTGAAGCCGTTGGACACCTGCAGGATGCGGTTCTGGCCGGCCGACGGGTTATCGAACTGCTGCTCGAGCAGCGTGTCGATCTGGCTGCCGGTCAGGTCCATCGTCACCAGGTTGTTGCCGAACGGCTGCACCGTGAACATCTCGCCGTAGGTCACTTCGCCCGGCTGCTCCGTGCCGCTGATCTGGCTGTAGATGAAGTCCGCGCGGATGCCGCCCGGATTCATGAACGCCACAATCGCGCCGCCTTCGCTCGCCGGCTTCGTATTCTCCAGTTGCGCGTCCGCAATCACGTCGCCCAGCGCCGACTCGCCCGCCGCGTTCGCAGCGCGCGTGATGTCCGCCGTAATGCTGCCGATCACGCGGTCAGCAATCGGCTTCGCAACAGCCTGATACTTGGCGATCAATTCGGTCAGCAGCGAGGCCTTCGGCACGTCGCGCGTCACGATGACGTTGTTGGCCGCCATCTGCGTGACTTCGCCCGAGATGCGGTCGATCTTAAGGTCGATGTCCGTCACCAGGCGGCCGAACGACGCCGCGCTCGTCACCAGCTTGCCATTGATGTTGCAGTTGTACGCCTGGTGCGTGTGGCCGCTGATTACGACGTCGATTTCCGGGTCGAGCCGGTTAACGATGTCGACGATCGGGCCGGAGATGCCCACGCACTGGTTGTACGTGCCGGTCTGCGCGCCGCCCTCGTGGATCAGCACGACGATGGTCTCGACCCCGCGCGACTTGAGGATCGGCACCAGCGCGTTCGCAGTGTCGGCCTCGTCCTTGAAGGTCAGCCCCTCCACGCCCGACGGAGTGACGATGCTCGGCGTGCCTTCGAGTGTCATGCCGATGAAGCCGATGCGCGCCCGGTTGAACACCTTGATGCCCACCGGATCAAAAATCGGGCGGCCCGTCGCGTCGTTGATGACGTTGGCCGCCAGGAACTTGAAGTTCGCGCCGTTGAAGCCGTCCCCGTCGAGGCAGCCGTCAACCGGATGGCAGCCGCCGTACTGCATGCGCAGCAGCTCCTGCCAGCCCTCGTCAAACTCGTGGTTGCCCACCGCATTGAAGTCGAGGCCGATCAAGTTGAACGCCTCGATGGTCGGCTCGTCATGGAACAGCGCGGAAAGCAGCGGGCTTGCGCCGATCATGTCGCCCGCGGACACCACCACCGTGTTCGGGTTCGCGGAGCGCAGTTGGTCGATGTGGGTCGCCAGGTACTCGACGCCGCCGGCGTTGACGCTGCCGATGCGGCCAGACGAACCCGACGGCGGCTCCAGGTTGCCGTGAAAGTCGTTAATCGCGAGAAGCTGAACGTCGATGATCTTCGGCGGGATGGCGCCCGCAACACTGACTGCGCCGAGAGCCAGCACGATGACGGCGGCGAAGAGCAAGAGAGTCCGCGTTCGCAACTTGCGCATGGACATCTACGGTTACCTCCATCGTTTCTATGGGATGCTGACAGTATACCCTAAGTCACGTTGCATGTAAAACAATGTGGTCTGTGTTGTTTGTTCTGTCAATAACTATTACCCGGCGCATCCCGCCAGCAGGGCGCGCCGCAGCATTGGCACTACGGCGCGCCCGTCACCAGCCCGAACTCAAACTCGCCCACTCGATTTGATGGCGCAAGCTGGACCGCGCCGCAGGTCGCTTTGGGCTGGACAAGCCACGAGTAGTTTGTCGCGGCGTCGCCAAGCGCGTTCTGCGTCACGTTGGTCGCCGTCACCGTGGCGCAGTTCGTCCCCTTGCACGGCAGCGTAGGCGCGAAATAGGGCCAGCCGCTGCGCCACACCTGGTAGCCGGACGCGCCCGCCTTCGCGCTCCACGTCAGCTTTACATCCGTCCCATTGAGCTTGACGATGGCGAGGTCGGTTATAGCTGTCGGCGCAACGCACGCCTTCGCCTGGTTGATCGCAGCCAGCGCGTCGATGCGTCCCCACCCGAAGACGTTGTTCGGAACGGCAGTGGAGCTATCCCCTCCGCAACCCTGCGAGCTGGTCAGGTGGACCGCGCTCTGTTCGATCATGTTGCGGATTTCGTCCACGCTGCCCCGCAGGTTGGGATTAGCTGAGATGACCAGCGCGACCAGGCCCGCCACGTGCGGCCCGGCCATGCTCGTGCCGCTCATCGTTGTGTAGCTGTTGTTAGTGGAGTAGTAGCTCGAACGCACGCTGACGCCCGGTGCGGAGATGTCCGGCTTCATCCGGTTGCTGCCGTCGATCGTGACTGGGCCGCGGCTGCTGAAGCTCGCGATATTGTCGCTGCTGTCCGTCGCGCCCACCGAAAACGATTCCGCGTAGGTCGCAGCGGGAGTGGCTACCGTGCTGCACGCTGACCCCTCGTTGCCCGCGGAATGGACTGTCACGATGCCCGCTGCGGTCACGTTCTGCACCACAGTCAGCAGCGCGTTCGGGTCGGTGCACCCCTCGTCGGGCGGACAGCCCCACGAGTTGTTGATCACGTCGGGCGCCTTGCCTGGGTCCGCGCCCGTGCCGTCGATCTTGGTCGGCGCGATGAACCACTGGTAGCACTCGCTGTAGGTGGCCGGCGTGCCCACGCCCGCGTTCATGTTCCGGCAGCCGATCCACTTCGCGTCGGGCGCCATGCCGACCTGGTTGCTCCCGCCGTCGTCACCCACCATCGTGCCCATCGTGTGTGTACCGTGGCCGTTGTCGTCGCACGGCTGCGCCGAGTCCGCGCCGCAGCTTGAGCCGGTCGTGTGAATCGCGTCGTGCCAGTTGTAGTCGTGGCTGGCCGTCGTTCCGTTCCAGCCGCGATACTTGCTCTTCAGCGCGTTGTGCGTCCACCGATAGCCGGTGTCCTGTCCCGCAATCACCGCGCCTGCGCCTTTCGTCCCCGCGGCCCACGCGTCCGGCGCTTTGACCTTCGTGATGTTCCACTCAACGGCAGCCGGCGACACGTCCGCCAACTCGTCCGGCTCCCCCGCGGACACTACGTCAAGCTTCACCTGCGGGTTCGCGTTGATCCGCGCCACATCTGAGCGCTCGGCCAGCGCCTGAACCACGTCCAGCCCGCCGCGCACCCAGATCATGTTCGCCACCCAGTACGGCCGGAACTCCACCCCGCGTTCTTGCAGCGCGCGGCGCACCGGCCCCTGCGTGCGCTCGGCATGCTGGCTCAAAGTGCGGTAGACATATTCCCCGCGCTCGGCCTTTGTCGCAAGCTGCGCGGCCGCGCTCACGTCGGCCTGGTCCGCAAGAAAGACGAGAAACTCCGTCGGCCCGTTTGCGCCGGTTTGCAGCACCCACGGATCGACCTTGTCCTGCCAGGCTGCGTCGTCGGCGCGCGCGGGCGCGCCGGAAAGGATCAGTGTTAGGATGAGGAGCGCAATCGTGATGAACGAGCGAGGCATGAGATCTCCATATCAAGGAAAAGGGCGCGCGCAGGCAGTGGGGGCATCGGAATTGCGCGCCAGAAAACGCGGATCGAGCCTACAGAGAGGCGAGCGCCGCATCTACGGTCGGATACACCTCGAACGCATCGCCGAAGCCTACCTTCGATAATGTAGCCGTGACGCGCGGCTGCGGATTCACCAGCTTCAGCGAGCGCCGCGCGTCCGCGCCCTGCCCGTAGCCCATCGACCGGATCGCGGCCCACCCTTGTTCCGGGTCCGGCGGCTTCTGCCCCTGCATCAGGAGCGCAATGCTGTGGATCGCGACGAGGCCCGAGCTGCTGACGAAATCCGTGTTGGACAGGTCGAGGAGCAGCGTGCGCGCGCCGCCTTTGTAAGCCCCCTCCGCCTGCGCAATCGCCTGGAGGTAGCTGGTCGCGTCCAGATCGCCCGCCATGCCGAGCACGGCCACATCTGGTCTGCCTGGAGCCTGCATGACCTTGAAATCCATTTTCATCCCTCCTGCGACGCTTCCCGTCGCAACATGGTAAGCGTCAGCTCATTCCAGCCGTCTGGCGTCCGGCGATAGTGGATTTCGTCCAGTGTCTTTCGCATCAGGTAGATGCCCAACCCGCCCGGCATGCGATCGGCAAGGGGGGGCAACTCGGCCTCAACTGGGGCTGCGGTCGGGTCGAAGGGTGGCGCCTGGTCGCGCAACGTCACACTCAGCGCCGGCGCCTCGTAATGCGCCTCCACCTCCACCAGGCCTGTTTCGGCCTCGTTTCGTTCGGGCGCAGGGGCGACCTGATAGCCGTGCATGAGGATGTTCGTAGCCGCTTCGTCAACCGCCAACACCAGGTCATAAATCTTCATATCCGCGAAGCCGGCCGCGCGCGCGACCGCCTCCACGTAGTCGCGAATCACTTTCAAGTTGTCGAGGCGGGCAGCCACGCGCAGCGGCGTGGAGCGTTGAGAAGGCATTGGGCGCTTACCTCATGTCCTGCGCATCGCAATGACGGTGATGTCGTCCGAATGCGGCTGGCCGTTGATGTGCTCATCCACTGCGGCGACGACGCGGTCGCACAGCGCCTGCGCGCTGAGTGCGGAACTGTTCGTTGTCAGTTCGCTCAGTCGCTCCTCGCCAAAGAACTCGCGTGCCGGGCTGCGCGCTTCGATCACCCCGTCAGTATACAGCACCAGCGATTCGCCCGACCCCAGGCGCAGCGTAGCATCATGCAACTCGACCGTGTCGAACAGGCCCAGCAGCCGACCGTCACCCTCAAGATCGTAGCAGGGTGTCTTGTCACTAGTCGGGACGACAAGCGGCGGTTCATGTCCCGCGCGCGCATAAGTAAACACGCCGGAAGAGATGTCAAGCGTGCCGTATAACGCGGTCACGAACATGCGGTTCGCGCCCAGCTTAAGAAGCTGCGCGTTGACCGCGGTCAGCACGTCCGCTGGCGAGCACCCGCGGCACGCCTCCGCGCGCAGCAGCGCCACCGTGATCGCCATAATGAGCGCGGCCGGCACCCCGTGCCCCGACACGTCGCCCACCGCGACGCCGAGATGCTCTTCGTCCAGCGCGATAAAATCGTAGAAATCGCCACCCACCTGCATCATGGGCAGCAGCCGCGCGCCGAAATCGTACCCCGCGATGCTCGGCGCGCGGTCAGGCAGCAGGCTCAACTGAATCTCGCGCGCCAGCGCCAGCTCATGCTCCAGCTTGCGCGTCTCGACCAGCTCCGCTTGCGCCGTATGGAGATCCTCCAGCGCCTGTTGAAGCTGGCGGTTGCGCTCTTCCAGCCGCCGGATATTGCTGTTGTGCGCCTCTTCGAGCCGCGCGCCCATAACGCGCGCCATCGCATAGCCCAGGGGCGGGTAGCGGTGGAGCAACGCATCGAAGTCCGCGCGCGTCATCACCAGCACCTCGCCGTCGCCGCGGGCGCGCGCGCTGGCCGTGCGGACGCCGCTCGCGCTCAGCAGGCTCATCTCGCCGATGTACTCGCCTGGCCCGCGCATCGCGATGACCTGCTCGCCCCCGTCCTCCAGCCGCTTGAAAATCTCGATTTCGCCCTGAATGACGATGTAGAAGCGGTCCCCGCGCTCGCCCTCGCGAAAGAGCACCGCGCCCGCCAGAATGTCCTCCGCCTGCAACGTCTCGGCCAGCCATCGGATATGCCGCGGCGGCAGCGCGGAAAAGAATGGCACGCGGCGGATGATTTCCTGAAGCACGGTCGTTATCCTGGCTGCTTGTAAGATATTTGTAGCGACGCTGCATCTTACTTCGCATTGTTGCGCCGCGCAAGTGGCAAACGAACGAGACCGCGCGAATTCGCTAAATTCGCAGCAGCCTCGCCACTGCGCTATAATCTACGGGAAGGCGCGCAGGCGCCGCAACCTCGTTGCGTTTGGAGGGGACATGATTAAGCTCGTGCTGCTTCGCCACGGCGAGAGCACCTGGAACAAGGAAAACCTGTACACCGGCTGGACCGACGTCGATCTTTCGGAGAAGGGGCTGGCGGAGGCGAAGGAAGCAGGCCGGCTGATGAAGGCTGATGGCTTCATGTTCGACCTGGCCTACACTTCGGTGCTCAAGCGCGCCATCCGCACGCTCTGGATCGCGCTCGATGAGATGGATTTGCTCTGGCTGCCGGTCATTAAGACGTGGCGTCTGAACGAACGGCACTACGGCGCGTTGCAGGGGCTGAACAAGGCGCAGACCGCAGAGCAGTACGGCGAGAAGCAGGTGAAGCTGTGGCGCCGGTCATACGACGTGCCGCCGCCGTCGCTCACGCGCGACGACCCGCGCTGGCCCGGCCACGACCCGCGCTACGCCGACGTCGACCCTGACGAGCTGCCCCTGGCGGAGTGTCTTAAGGACACCGTCGCGCGCTTCCTGCCCTGGTGGCACGCCGAAGCGGTGCCCGCGCTCAAGTCGGGTAAGCGGGTCATCATCGCCGCGCATGGCAACAGTCTGCGCGCGCTGGTGAAGTACCTCGACAACATCTCGGACGAAGCGATCGTCGAGCTGAACATCCCCACCGGCGTCCCGCTCGTCTACGAACTCGACGACGACCTCAAGCCCATCCGCAGCTACTATCTGGGCGATGCGGACGCGGTTGCGAAAGCTGCTGCCGCGGTGGCAGCTCAAGGGACGACGAAAAAGGAATAGCGCGCAGATCAACGCAGATGGGGTGGATTAGCAGGATCGTTTCTTGATCCCGTCAATCCACCCCATCTGCGTCATCTGCGTGCTATTCCAATCAATCAACCACGAGAATGCAGTTATCCTCGCCCATGCCGGAGGGCTCGTAGCCATCCGCCTGCGGGTCGTTGTGCCAGCGGTTGCCGTCGGCCACATAGCGGAAGCGGTACGTGCCCGGCTCCAGCCGTACGGCCTTCGTCCACACGCCGTCCTTCCGACGTTTCATCGTCCCGTTCGCCGCGTCCCAATTGTTGAAATCGCCGACAACCGACACCTCGTTCGCCTCGACACCCGGCAACTCGAACGTCACCGACCGCTTCTTGCTGTTTGCGATCGCCTCTTTCTTCACTGCAAAAAACCTCTCTTGTGGTAGTTCCTCGCGCTGCCGCACCTTCTGGCAACGGCAATTTGGATGGACTAATCCCTTAAATACCAGAAAGGGCCATGACGCGTCAAATCCGTCCTACGTCTTTCTTCGTAGGAATGCTTGCGCATCGCCTCTGTTCAGACTATAATCGGGGTTATGCGCACGGCGGACCACCGGCAAGGGGCGGAACGGCAAGCGCCCTTGAGTGAAGAAGTCCCGATCCGCCGGTGGGAAAACGGCCGGTTGCGCGAGGGAACGACGCACGTTGTCCGTGAGGCGCGCGTCCGCCTGCACGTGAACGGCGCGGAGTGGCTCAGCCTGATGGCGACCCCGCGTGAGCTCGACCTGCTGGCGCTGGGCTTTCTCGCCACCGAAGGCGTCATCTGCGGACCCGAGGACGTACGGCGGATCATCGTGTGTCCGAGCGGCGCGTGCGTGGAAGTGTGGCTGGCCGACGCGGAGATCGCGCGGCCGGCGCAGGCGACGTTGACAAGCGGATGCGGCGGCGGGATCACCTTCGCGGACCTGTCCGCCGAGCAGGAGCCAATGACGGCCGACGCGCGGGTTACGGCGCGGCAACTCGGCCGGTTGATGTTCCAGTTGCAGGAGCGGGAACGGACGCGCGGCCTGCATACGGCCGCCCTGGGCGAGGGCGAATCGCTGCTCGCGCTGGCGGAAGACGTGGGAAGACATAACACGCTGGACAAGCTTTTTGGCCGGTGCCTTGTCGAGGGCCTACCAACCAGAGGGCGAATCCTGCTAACAACGGGGCGCATCAGCGCCGAGATGCTCAACAAGGCCATGCGGATGCGCACGCCGGTCGTCGTAAGCCGAAGCTCGCCGACGACGCTTTGCGTGGCGCTTGCAAAGGCATGGAACGTAACACTCGTGGGTTACGCGCGCCGCGATAGCCTGACGGTGTACACCGGGCTGGAGCGTGTGCTCGAGGATGCCGAGGAGGTGGGGATCAATGCGCAGTCGTGACGATGCCTGGATAGCCCTTGATCGTGGCTTCAAAACGTTCATGGACTCTCTGGGACACCTCACCGAGGAAGAACTCACTGCCAGCGATGTCGTCGGCAAATGGTCGGTCAAGGACGTGGTGGCGCACGTCTGGTCGTGGGTTGATGAAGCCGTGCAGACGGCGAAGGCCTGGCAGGGCAAGCGTCCCTGGCAGGAAGGCATGAGCTACGATGACGGCTGGAACGAGAAGCAGGTGCAGTCTCGCGCGTCGTTGCCGCTCATAAACGTGGTCGATGGACTGACCGGCTCGCACCGCCGGTTGATGCACCTGCTCGACATGGCGGAAGACGCCGACCTTGCTAAGACAGCGCAGGTGCCGTGGGAAGACGGGGAGATGGCCCTGGTCGACTTTTTCTACTCGATGGCAGGGCATTATCAGGAACATGCCGTGGACTTGAAAAACTACCAGGAGCGCTGCCTGGAGTGCGATTGAACCAGGCGCGCATCGCTTCGAGACCGGCCCGCGAGGGCCGGTTTTGTTTTACTGGGAAACCAGTTACAGACATAAGCGGGCGGACGCGCGAGAGTGGGCGTACTTGCAACCCATCCTGGAGGATTACTGATGAAGCGCCCTTTTGTGAATGAACCCTTGACCGATTTCAGCGTCCGCGCCAACGCCGATGCGTTTCAGCAGGCGCTCGACAAAGTGCGCGCCACGTTCGGCCGCGCGTATCCGCTCATCGTCGGCGGCGAGAAGATCTACACGGACGACGTGCTGGAGAGTCGAAACCCTTCCAACCCGAGCGAGGTTGTCGGCCGCGTGAGCCAGGCCACGCCCGAGCTGGCCGACCGCGCAGTGCGCGAGGCTGCGAAGGCGTTCGAGCACTGGAAGCGCATCCCCTACACCGAGCGCGCCCGTTATCTCTTTCACGCCGCGAAGATCATGCGCGAACGGAAACATGAGTTCAGCGCGCTCATGGTTTACGAGGCCGGCAAGCCCTGGGTCGAGGCGGACGCCGACACTGCGGAGGCCATTGACTTCATGGAGTTCTACGGCCGCGAGATGTTGCGCCTCGGCAAGCCGCACCCCACGCACCCTGAGCCGTTGCACGAAACCGAGCTGCACTACATCCCCCTCGGCGTGGGCATCGTCATCCCACCGTGGAACTTCCCCTGCGCGATCATGACCGGCATGACCACCGCGACCATCGTTACGGGCAATACGGCTGTGTTGAAACCGGCCAGCGCCACGCCCGTCATCGCCGCCTGGCTGGCCGAAATCTTCGTGGACGAGCTGCGCCTGCCTGCGGGCGTGCTCAACTTCCTGCCCGGCCCCGGCGGCGCAGTCGGCGACGTCCTGGTCGACCATCCGCTGACGCGCTTCATCGCGTTCACCGGCAGCAAGGAGGTCGGCATCCGCATCAACCAGCGCGCCGCGGCGGTCCACCCCGGCCAGAAGTGGCTCAAGCGCACCATCCTCGAAATGGGCGGCAAGGATGCGATCATCGTGGACGAGACCGCCGACCTGGACGAAGCGGCCGCGGGCATCGTCTCCGCCGCATTCGGCTACTCCGGCCAGAAGTGCTCGGCCTGCTCGCGCGCCATCATCGCTGCGCCCGTCTATAAGGAAGTGCTCGAAAAGATCGTCGAGCGGACGAAAAAGCTGGACGTGGACGATCCCGCGCTCGGTCCCGGCGTGGAGATGGGGCCGGTGATCGACGAGAAGGCGCTGAAGAAGCACCTGGAGTACATCGAGATCGGCAAGCGCGAAGGACGGCTGGTCGCGGGCGGCGGGCGCATCGAGCGGCCGGAAGGCGGCTACTTCCTCCAGCCGACCGTCATTGCTGACATCGAGCCCGACGCGCGGCTGGCGCAGGAAGAGGTGTTCGGCCCGGTGCTCGCGGTCATCCGCGCGCTCGACTACGTCGACGGGCTGAACATCGCCAACAACACCGAGTACGGCCTGACCGGCAGCCTCTACTCCATGCGCCGCGACCGTCTCGAATGCGCGCGGCAGGAGTTCCACGTCGGCAACCTGTACCTCAACCGCAAGTGCACCCACGCGCTCGTCGGCGTGCACCCGTTCGGCGGCTTCAACATGAGCGGCACCGACTCCAAGGCCGGCGGCAGCGACTACTTGCAGTTGTTCATGCAAGCGAAGGTGATCAGCGAGAAGGTGTGACATAAGCGCGTAAGACCTGACGGGTTTTCAAAACCCGTCAGGTCTGTGGTAAACTCCCCTCGGTAATGAGCGTTTACGACCCCATCCCCGGCCAGCAGTACTTCGCTCCCCACCTGCCAAGCTACGACGAGCTGCAAAGTTGCATCCGTTGCGGTCGCTGCCTTCCGGTGTGTCCGACCTATCAGCAGACGCAGTTGGAGACCTTTTCCCCGCGCGGGCGGCTTAACCTGCTGCGCGCAGTCGAAGACGCCCGCCTTCCGCTCACAAAGGGCGTCAGCGAGCACCTGTACCACTGCCTGGACTGCCGCGCCTGCAACACGGTCTGTCCCCCGGCCATTCCCATCGGGCAATTGATCGTCCACGGCCGCATGGCGGCTGAAGAAGCGCACCCCCGCCCCGCGTTCGTCCGCTTCATGCTCCGTCGCGTCCTGACAGGCGCGCGGCGGGCCGAGCTCCTCTCCGCACCCCTGCGCTTCATCCAGCGCACCGGTCTTGACCGGCTCGGCGTCGCGCTGCTGCGGCCCATCCCGCGGCTCGGCAAGCGCATCGCGGGCCTCGCGCAGTTCGCCCCCCGCTTCGGTAAGCCGCTGCGCGCGGAACTGGCGCGCGTTACCCCGTCCATCGGCCCCGCCCATCACCGCGTCGCGTTCTTCCTCGGCTGCATGATGAACGTCGCCATGCCCGACGTCAGCCGCGCGACAATCCGTGTGCTGACGAAAACCGGCTGTGAGGTGATTACCCCGCGCGGCCAGGCGTGTTGCGGCGCGCCGCACGACGACCAGGCCATGCAGGCACTGTCGCGCGACATGGCGCGGCGCAACATCGCGCTGTTCGAGCCACTGCTTGATTCTGTTGAGGCGATTGTCACCGACTGCGCAGGGTGCAGCGCCGCGTTGAAGGAGTATGCTGAGTGGCTGGCCGACGACCCTGCCTGGGCCGACCGCGCGCGGCGCTTTAGCGCGAAGGCGCGCGATGTGACCGAGTGGCTGGATGCTTACTGGCCGGATGGTTTGCCGCTGAAAATGGCCGAGACGCAGGCTACCTACCACGACCCCTGCCACCTTGCCAACTGCCAGGGCGTGCGCTCGCAGCCGCGTCGCCTGCTCGCCCGCATCACCGGGCTGACGCTGCGCCCCCTGCCCGACAGCCATCCGGTCCGCTGCTGCGGCAGCGCGGGCATCTACAATCTCACTCACACGCCCATGTCGCTGGCCCTGCTTGACCGCAAGATGGACGACGTCGCGCAAACCGGCGCGGAGGTTGTTGTCAGCGCCAACCCCGGCTGCCTCCTGCAACTGGAGTGGGGCAATCGACGGCGCGATGGGAAGCTGGCCGTCAAGCACGTGGTCGAGATGCTCGACGAAGGGCTGCAATGAACGCGAACATCATCCGCCGCCTGCGCGCGTCGCTCGGCGCGGACGGCGTCAGCGCGGCGCCGGAGGATTTGGCCGCTTACGCCTACGATGGCACCTGGAGCGATCAGCCGCCGGCCCTTGTCGCGCACCCACGGACGACTGAGCAAGTAGCCGAAATCCTCCGCGTCGCGCAGGAGCAGCGCATCCCGGTTGTCCCGCGCGGAGCGGGCACCGGGCTATCGGGCGGCGCGTTGCCGGTCCCTGGCGCAATCTGCCTCAACCTGGCGCGCATGAACCGCATCCTCGAAATCTCGCACTCCGACACGCTGGCCGTCGTCCAGCCCGGCGTCGTCACGCGTGATCTGCAACTTGCCGTCGAGCGCCTCGGCCTCTTCTACCCGCCCGACCCGGCCAGCATCTACCAGTGCACGATTGGCGGCAACGTCTCCACCAACGCGGGCGGCCCTCGCTGTCTTAAGTACGGCGTGACGGGCGACTACGTGCTTGGCTTGGAGGTCGTGCTGCCGGGTGGCGAGGTGCTGCGGTTGGGCGGCCGGACAATGAAGAACGTCGCGGGCTACGATCTGACGCGCCTTTTTGTCGGCTCGGAGGGCACGCTTGGCGTGGTTACGGAAGTCACCCTGCGCCTGATTCCCCTGCCCGCCGCGCAACTGACGGCGCTCGCCACCTTCCCGCGGCTTACCGATGCCTGCCTTGCGGTCGGTAACATCCTGCGCGCTGGCATCACGCCACTGGTCGCAGAGTTGATGGATCAGACAGCTACCCGCGCGGTGGAGAACTTCAAGCATCTCGGCCTGCCCACCGACGTCGAGGCGCTGCTGCTGGTGGCGGTGGACGGTGACGCGTGCGCGGTGCAGGACGAGATCGCGAAGGTGGCGGACGTGTTGCGCGCATCCGGCGCGCGCGACGTTCACCAGGCCACGACCGCTGAGGAGTCCGAGGCGCTGTGGGAGGCGCGGCGCAACCTTGCGCCCGCGCTGGCCCGGCAGGCGCGCAACCGTCTGGGTGAGGATATTACCGTCCCGCGCAGCCGCATCCCTGACATGGTCGCGCGCATCGGCGAGGTTGGCCGCAAATACGACCTGGTGATCGCGCTGCACGGCCACGTGGGTGACGGCAACCTGCATCCGGGCATCCTGTGCGATCGCCGGGATGCCGCTCAGATGGCGCATGTGGAGCAGGCTGCGGGCGAATTGCTCCGCGCTGCGGTCGAGCTGGGGGGCACGCTTACCGGCGAGCACGGCATCGGGGTGTTCAAGCGCGAGTACATCGCCGCCGCGCTCGACGCCAACGCGCTCGCCGCAATGGCGCGCGTCAAAGCGGTTTTTGATCCGCTTGGCATCATGAATCCTGGCAAGAAGCTGCCGCCACTATCGGACTGAGAATCCATCGGGGAAACGGAACAGGCACATGCGGGGCGAGCATACTTTGTAGTCATCTGTACTTGCAGCCCCCTTCCTCCCTCAGCGCGCTACCGGCGCACGCTGCAAGTCGCCCTCGATCTTGCCGAGAAATGCCGCAATCCACGCATCCTTAACCGTTCCCCCCGTGACCCGCAGCCAGTCCCCTTTTTCCGTTCGCCCCGTCACCGTGAACTGATCGCCCGCCGCGGCGGTTGCCACGCGCGCGTAACTCGTCCCGGGCCCACCGCGCAGGTTCGCATCGCGGGTCACGGTGAGACGGACAGCCTGTCGCGCGGCCTCCAGGCTCTCCGGCAGCGCGTGCGCCTCCGCGGAACCCGGCGCGCGCGTAGCCACGTCTAGTTTCGCGCGACAGAACGCCGCGCGCGCGGCGACCTCGTCGAACGGCCCCTTGTCCAGGTTGTTGATGCCTTTAAGCGCAAATGATGCCAGATCCTGACAACCGCTGAGCGCCGCGATGACGGCCTCGTGCTTCTTGCGCTGGCTGTCGGGCGGAGCCAGCCCTTCAAGCTGCCTGTAGCCGAGATCCGCCAGCGTCGCCGCGTTGACGACCTCCTCGCGCCAGCCGTCGTCAAGGTAGCGCGGCTCCGCCAGCAGTCCTAACACCCGTTCGAGCGCTTGATCGACCGCGCGGACCGCGGCATTCATCTGTAACGCAAACGTCTCCGGCGAGGTGGTCGGTCGGGTCATTACGAGCGATGAGGCCGGCATTGCGCCGATCTCTCCTGCGCAGCCGGCCAGCAACAACAGCAAGCCCTCCGTCGTCGCCACCAGCGTGGCCCGCAACTTCCTCATACCAAACCCCATCGATCCTCAAGATCGCTGCAAAGTTTGCTGAAAACATCATGCGTTGCCAATCACCAGCAATGGTAGCAGGAAGGGGCTGGCTGGCGCATCTGTCGTTTGCCGTATTCGTCCTCAACTAGGCGCGCAACCTGGCGCAGCGTCATCTCATACCAAAGAGTGAGATCAGAATTGTTAATACCCTTCGCAAAATATCATTCCACACGCAGAGGTGCGCGACCCATTTTCGCTGTATTCTGTTAACCAGGCGTGGCGAGCAGGTCCCTGCGCCCCCCCCCCGCTCTCGATGGGCTTCTTAGTGCAACCCAGCCGCGACTGGCGAGTAGGGTAGATGACCATTCGACTGTTCATCATCGAAAACCAGCCTGCCGTGGGCATCGGCCTTGAACTGCTGCTGGGCGCCGAGACAGGTTTCTGTGTGGTCGGTGTCGCGGCCAACTGCGCCAGCGCGCTCCAGAAGCTCACGCTCCTCCGCCCGGATGTCGTGATCCTCGACATTGATGGTCCGCAGCTTGAGTTGCAAGCCTCGATCGCGGCGCTGCGCCAGATCAGCTCTCAGGCATCGCTCGTCATCATTACGTTGCTCGACGGTGCGCGTACCAGCCGCATCGCGGAACAAGCTTGCGCGTCTGCGGTTGTGTTCAAACACTCGTCCGCAAGCGCATTGTTGAATACGATTCGAGAGGTCGCCCCCACTGAAATCGAATGATGCGAATGATGTTGATGTCGGAGAGGCGTTGAAGGTTCCTTTTTGAGTATCGCGCGGCAATCAATGTTGCCCGCGTCTTCCAAAGCCTCGGCTTGCCGCACCGGTCCGGCTCTCATCTCGTCGAACTCGCCAGCGTCGAGATAACGAATGCGTCTTACCGATCCGTTTCACCGACGGTCCGACCGTGAAAGGAGTCGTCGCCATCAAAAGCGCAGTTAGCGCGCAGATTCTTTCCTCTCAACATAACCGCAGTTAGCAAAAGGAGTCCTGCCATGCGCTGGAGGAAGACAACACATCTCATCGTCCTGGTCAGCGTTGCGCTGTCGCTGTTGATGAGCGGCAGCGCAACCGCGGCTGTTCAGCGTCCGGAGCCCGGCGGCGGTCAGGTGACAAGGTACGCCGAGAAGGTCGAGAAGATCAAGACGAAGAAGGAGCAGCGGCTTAAGCAAAAGGATCGCGATGCCGCAGCCGCTCGCGCCTTGCAGAAAGGCGCGCTAAACCCGTTGATGCGGGGCACGAAGTCGGGAATGCCGAAGGGCGCGGATGCGGTCGCGCTGGCCGCGGTGGCGCCGCACTACTTCAGCCATCCGAACTACGCCAACAGTCCCCTGCCGACCGTGTCGCAGGACGCGCCGCTGGCATACGGCAACGCGCCGCTCGCAGCGGCCGCAGCCAGCGATACGGTGAACACCTTCGTCGTCCTTACCGCGGCCCCGCTGCTGGCTGACCTGCCAGGAACCGACGGCTACCTGACCGCGTTCGAGGTCTGGAATCAGCCGTTGACCGCCGGCGTCGCGTCCGCGGGGAAGCAATTCCACGCATACGTCCTTCGCCCTACTGCCGTCGCCGACCTCTACACGGTCGTCTTTGACAGCGGCTTGTTAACCGTGCCGCCGCTCGTTAATCCGGCGGGCGATCTGGTCACATATGCCGTGGCAAACCTGCCGGTCAAAAAGGGTGACGTGCTGGCATTCTACGGCCAGGGTGTTCCTGTATCGACCGGCTCCGGCACGGACTGGGTGAGTGTCCCGCCGGTTAACGCGCCCCCGCTGCAAGACTCGGTCATTGAATTGGGCGGCAAGGTATACCCGGCCAACGGTGGCGCGCGGACCTACTCGTTCCGCGGCCAGGTGCTCGATGCAGACGCGGTCACCGTCACGGGCGGCATCCGCAAGTTTGTAGATGGGCTGCCCGGCCTGACCTCCGCCGGCGCAAACAACCTCGGCCAGTATGTCTCGGTCGCTACGGCTGACACCGCGGCCTACAGCGGCTCCGACTATTACGAGATCGGCCTGGTGCAGTATCGCGAGAAGATGCACTCAGACCTGCCCCCCACCTTGCTGCGCGGCTACGTGCAGCTTGCGGGCAAGACGCCGTGCGCGGCCGAGACGGTCGAGCTGTTCAACGCGCCGCTTGACCCGAACGCGCCCCCCGCCTCCACCGGCTGGTGCGGTGTCGACAACCCGCACTATCTCGGCGCGACCATTGCGGCCACCAGGGATCGCCCCGTGCGCATCCTCTTCCGCAACCTGCTCCCCACCGGCGCGGGCGGCAACCTCTTCATCCCGACCGACATCACGGTCATGGGCGCTGGCATGGGGCCCTCGATGTGGGGCATGCCGGAGACAGACCCGCAGGAGCCCACCTGCGGCCTCGATCCTAAGCCCGCAGGCTGCTACACCGAGAACCGCGCGGTGCTGCACCTGCACGGCGGGCGCACTCCGTGGATCAGCGACGGGACGCCGCACCAGTGGATTTCCCCCTTCGGCGAGCGCCCGCATCTGACTGACAACGGCTCGCCGCTGGAGAACAAGGGCGATAGCGTGTCTTACGTGCCCGACATGTGGTACGATGCGAGCGGCAATATGATCGCAAGCTGCGCGGGCCAAACGACCTGCGCGGTGGCCGGCGCGACGAACTACCCCGGCGAGGGCTCCCAAACCTACTACTACACCAACCAGCAGAGTGCGCGTTTGCTCTTCTACCACGACCACGCCTGGGGCATTACGCGCCTCAACGTGTATGCAGGCGAGGCCGCGGGTTACCTGATCGCGGACGACGTGGAGCAGATGCTGCTCGATCAGGGCATCCTCCCGCCCGCGGACGACACCATCCCGCTCGTGATCCAGGACAAGACGTTCGTGCCGAGCGCGGAGCAGCTTGCGGCGACCGACGAGACGTGGGACAGCGCGAAATGGGGCGGCGAAGGTAACCTCTGGCTGCCGCACGTCTACTCCCCTGCGCAGAATCCCGGCGACAGCTCCGGTGTCAACCAGTACGGCCGCTGGGCCTACGGCCCGTGGTTCTGGCCGCCTACGAACAACATCCTCTACCCGCCGGTCGCCAACCCGTACTACGAGGCGGACTGCGATCCCGAGGAGACGTGGTGCGAGCCGCCGCAGATGCCGGGCACGCCCTTCAATTCGATGGGCATGGAGGCGTTCCACGACACGCCCCTGGTGAACGGCACCGCGTATCCGACCATCACAGTCGACCCGAAAGCCTACCGTTTCCGGGTGTTGAACGCGGCCAGTGACCGGTTCCTCAACCTGTCGCTCTACACCGCGGTCGACGCGGACGGGGTGCCCTGTGATGCGGAGAATCCCAATCCCGCGCCGGAGAGCACGGGCGTGGCCTGCACTGAGGCGCCGCTGAACCCGGACGAGGTCGCGGCGGCGCTCGCCGATTCGACCATCTTCCCGACCCCGCTTGCCGGAACCGAGGGCCCGGACTGGATTCAGTTCGGCACCGAAGGCGGCTTCTTGCCCGCACCCGTCGCCATTCCGGCGCAACCCACCACGTGGGTCAACGACCCGACCGTGTTCAACGCCGGCAACGTCGACCTGCACTCGCTGCTGCTCGGACCGGCCGAACGCGCGGACGCGGTGGTCGACTTCTCAGCGTTTGCCGGCCACACCCTGATCTTGTACAACGATGCGCCCGCGGCCTTCCCGGCCCGCGACCCGCGCTATGACTATTACACGGGCAACGGGGACTATCGTGACACCGGCGGCGCACCGTCAACGCTGCGCGGCTATGGCCCGAACATCCGCACCGTCATGCAGATCAAGGTCGCGGCCGTGACCCCCGCCCTTGCTTACGACGTAGCCGCGCTGGAAGACGCGTTCAAGTCCAAGAGCCTCGGCGGCCTGGGCGTGTTCGAGGACGGGCAGGACCCCATCATCGTCGGCCAGGGCGCGTACAACTCGACCTACGGTGCGACCTTCCAGGTCAACGGCCCCGATGCCGGCCTGGTCCAGATCTTCGACACGAGCTTCACCTTCAAGACCCTCTCTGGCGGCGCGAACGGGCCTTCGATAACTATGCCGATGCAGCCGAAGCAGATCCAGGATGAGATGGGTGAGGCGTTCGATCACGACTACGGCCGCATGAGCGGTTTCCTCGGCGTGGAGTCGCCCAACCCGCAGGCCGGCGTGCAGAACATGATCCTGTACCCGTACGTCAACCCGGTCAGCGAACTGATCGACATGACGAACCTGCCGCTGGGCGACGCGCCCGTTGTTACGCCGATTGCGTCGGCGAGCGACGGTACGCAGATCTGGAAGATCACGCACAATGGCGTGGACACCCATCCAATCCACTTCCACCTCTACGACGTGCAGTTGATCAATCGGGTCGGCTGGGATGGCATTATCCGCAAGCCCGACTCGAACGAACTCGGCTGGAAGGACACCGTCCGCATCAGCCCGCTCGAAGACACGGTCGTCGCGCTGCGGCCCGTCCGTCCCGTGGCCCCCTTCGACCTGCCGAACAGCGTCCGCCGCCTGAACCCGGCGCAGCCGCTCGGCTCACAGCTTGGCTTCAATAATCAGGACCTGTTCGGCGAGCCGACTTCGCCCATCACGAACGACATCGTGAACTTCGGATGGGAGTACGTCTGGCACTGCCATATCCTGAGCCATGAAGAGATGGACATGATGCGCCCCCAGGCGGCAGCTGTGCCACCGCGGGCGCCGAGCGCGCTTACGCCGACGCAGGTTGCGGAGGGCGTGGACCTGACCTGGGCCGACAACTCGAAGAACGAGACCAGCTTCGTCGTGCAGCGGGCGGCTGCCGCCGACGGCCCGTGGACTGACCTCGCCACGCTCGCGCCGAATATCAGCGCGTATTTAGACGCCACGGCGATTGTCGGACAAACCTACTTCTACCAGGTTGTCGCCTACAACAAGGCCGGCTATGCGGGTCCCGCCGCGCAGCCGGGCGCGTACCCCACGCTGACTGTGTCAAGCCTGTCCAACGTAGCGCAGATCACGTTGGACGCGCCGCCGCCCGCCGCGCCCGACAACCTGACGGCTACAGCGCAGGACGGCCCCGCGGTCCTGCTGGCGTGGAACGACAACGCCACAACGGAAACCGGCTTCATCGTGCAGCGGTGCGCGGGCGCGGACTGCATCAACTTCGCCGATATCGCGGCGCCCGGCGCATCTGCCGGAACCGGCCCGGTGAACTACACCGATACCAATGTAACCCCCGGCGCAACCTATCGCTATCAGGTCGCCGCAGTCAACTCGGGCGGGCAGTCTGCGTGGTCCAACATCGCATCGGTCTATGTCCCGAATCCGCCGGCCCCGCCCATCAATGCGGTCGTGGCCTGCCGGCGCGTCGGCACATCCGCCCGGTGCGCCGTGACGTTCACCGACAACTCAACCAACGAAACTGGCTTCACCGTCCAGCGATCCCGCAACCCCAGCTTCGTCGGTGGCGGGTTCACCAGCGTGAACCTCCCCGCGCGCGCTGGCACAGGCGCGCTGATCACCTGGGAGCCGGGCACGAACCTGCCGCGGAACACGGACCACTACTTCCGTGTCCGCTCCTTCAACGCAGACGGGACGTCGGTCTGGGTTAACGCCCAGCCGTTCCCGATTCGGACGCCGTAGCTGTAACGGCTGGCCGAGACAGGGGGAGGGCAAACTCTCCCTCCCCCTGTCTCTCACACTACGCGGGTGATCGTGCGCAATGGCGGGACACAAGACAATCCGGCTAATCGCATCCCTTCTGGCGCTCGCCGCGCTTCTTGCGCTGACCCGCGCAACGCGGGCTGTGGCCGCACCCGACTTGACCACCGGCGTTGTCTACAGCCAGCCTCCCAAATCCAGCGGGGGTGTCTTGCTGTCATCCCTGCGCGACCCCGATGGCAGCGCCACTGACCAGTGGGTCTGGGACGGGTTCATCTTTTCTTCCGCGCAGACCATCACCGAGATACGGTGGCGCGGCGCATACGACCCGAGTCGTTTTGGCTCGGGCGGTCGCGTATTCGACTTTGTCGTCGACATTTACCCTTCCAACGCGAACGGATCGCAACCGGACGTCGCGCACCCGCCCCTTGCGCATTACGAAGTGGGCGGCAACGCGGGCGAGGTCGCGGCAGACGTTTTGGCCGGGGTCCAAACATACGATTATCGTTTTGCGTTGCCTGCGCCGTTTGAGGCCGCAGGTCAGAAGAAATACTGGGTGCAGATCGAGGCGTATCAGGCCGGCGCGCCCGATTGGGGCCTTTCCTCCGCGGCCGGCGGTGACGGCTATTACTTTCGCCGCATCCCGGGCCAGGGTGCGAACTACCAGCTTCTTGCCGGCGACGCGGCGTTCTCCCTGCTCGGCCCGCGCCCCGACGACCGTAAGGTCTACCTGCCGGTGTCTCTCTCATCGTAGCATCAGGAGGGGTGATGGTTTCCAGGGTTTTGCGTGTGATCGCGTTGCTTGTGTTGGCTCTTGCCGTGGTTTCGTGCAAGGGCGACAGGCCGCGCGAAGCAACGTCGAAAGCCGCGCTGGAGAGCGCCTCGCAGCCGCGTACTCCTGTTGCGGCTGAAGCCGCGGCAACCCCGACTGTTGCGCTGCCCGCGGTCGCGCTGCGGCAACCACCCAAGTCGAATGGCGGCATCATCCCGTCTGCCTGGCGGCAACCCGAAGGGAGCGCACGCGACCGGTCGGTGTGGGACAACTTCCTGTTTGAAACCCCGCACACGCTTACCGAAGTCCGTTGGCGCGGCGCGTATGACCCTGCAAACCAGGGCGCGGGCGGTCCAGTGGTGAACTTCACGGTCGACATCTATGGTTCCATCCCCACCGGCAGCGAGCCGAACCTCGCCGAAGCGCCCCTGGTTCACTACGTCGTGGGCGACAACGCGGGGGAGCAGCCCGCGGAGAAGGTGCGCGGCGTCCAGACCTACGAGTACCGCTACGCTCTGCCGCAGCCGTTCGAGGCCGCCGCGCTCAAGTCCTACTGGGTGCAGATCGTCGCGTTTCAGAACGGCGACCCCGATTGGGGCTTCGCGGTCGGCTCGCTGGGCGACGGCCGGCATTTCCGAATAAGCGGCGCGGCCGGCGAGGGTTACTACCATCAACTCGCGCCAGACGACGTAGCGCTGGAGCTGGTCGCCCTCGGCGAGGGCGTCCCGACCCCGGCCCCTGATGTCGCGCGTTCGCTCGAGGAGATCGAGCAGCAGATGGCGAACCTGCCGCCGTCGGAGGAAATCCCCGTCAACGCGCAGGGGGTGCAGGAGGTCATGCTCGTCGTCTCTCGCAGCGGCTACACCCCCGTCCACTTCTCGGTAAAGGTCGGCGTGCCCGTCAAACTCACCTTCCGGCAGCTCGGCTACGTGCCCGGCGGCAACGAGTTGAACGTTCGGTGGGGTCCGCAGGAAATGACGTACATCATGCTCTCTTCGATCACCGACAAGAAGGTGCTGGAGTTTACGCCCAGGTTGCCCGGCGATTATCGCTTTAGCTGCCCGCACGAATGGTACTGGGGTGTCATGGCCGTGCGAGAGTAGCTCCGGTTGATCGCCCACTCATATCATGGAGGAAGCAGATGCATAAGTTCTTTGGCGCTGTAATGGTTCTTCTCGCGCTGGCGCTGGCAATCGCGCCGATCTTCACTGATTGCGAGTCGCACGGCAAGATGCTGACCACGGCGGACGGCCGCAGCATCTCGATGAAGTGTCATTGGGCGGGCATCGCCGAAATTGCGTCCGCTGTTCCGCTGGGCCTGGCGGGCATCGCCGCGCTCCGCGCGCGGCGCAAGGAGACGCTGCGCTTTGCGGGCATCGTCGGCGCGGCTGCGGCCGCGATGGCCCTCCTCATCCCGACCGTCCTGATCGGCACGTGCGCAAATCCCATGATGGTCTGCAATCTGCTCATGAAGCCCACGCTGCTCGCTTCGGGCATCCTCGCGATCATCGCCAGCCTCGCGCTGATCGTCGTCGCCCGCGAGCCGAAGCCGGCGTTCGTCGGAGCAGCCGCATGAGCCTGTTGCAGCTTGCCTGGAAGAGCATTTCGGGCAACGGGCTGCGCAGTTGGGTCGTGGCCCTGGCCGCCCTCGTGGTCGCCGCGTTCGCACTGTTCGGCACGCTGCTGCTGCGTGGCGCGGCGACGAGCCTCGAATTGGCTGCGGAGCGCCTCGGCGCGGACATCGTGGTCGTGCCAGAGAGCGCGCAGACCGCGATGGAGGGCGCGCTGCTCATGGGTTCGCCCGCCAGCTTCTGGATGCCAGCCGAAAACGTCGCGGAGCTAGCCACCGTGCCCGGTGTCGAAGCGGTGTCGCCGCAGGTGTATCTCGCCACCCTCGTGGGAGCTGCCTGCTGCTCCGCATCTGAGATGTTTATGGTCGCATACGATCCCGAAAGCGACTTCACGATCCGACCCTGGCTGGAAGAGCGCATGCCCTCTGGCCTCGGGCCGGGCGAGGTCATCGGCGGCGACTATATCTCGGCCACCGAGGGGAAGGACGGCATCCTCGTCTACGGCAGCCTCGTCAGGCTCAAGGGCAACCTTGAGCCGACAGGCAGCGGCCTTGATCAGACCCTCTTCTTCACGATGGACACCGCGCAGCAACTCGCGGTCAGCTCGTTTGTCGAGGCCGAGGAGCCGCTCGTCATCCCCCAGGGGCAGGTGTCTGCCGTCCTGATCAAGCTCGCGCCCGGCGCGGACGCGGAGAAGGTGGCGGTTGACATCCTGCGCACCGTGCCCGGCGTCTTTCCCATCGAAAGCGCCAACCTGTTCCAGTCCTCGCGCGCCCAGCTTAACAGCCTGCTCAACACGGTCGTTATCCTGATGGCGCTGATTTGGCCGCTCGCGATCGTGCTGATCGGCATGGTCTACCTGATGGCGGCCAACGAGCGCCGCCGCGAGCTGGGCATGCTACGCGCGCTCGGCGCCACCCGGGGCTTCATCGCGCGGTCGCTACTTGTCGAGGCCGGTCTGCTGGCGTTCATCGGCGCAGCCATCGGCCTGTTTCTCGCCGCGCTGGCAATCTATCTCTTCCGCCGGCTGATTATGACCTCGCTGGGCGTCCCGTTCCTCCTGCCGTCGCCCGGCGCGTTAGCCGTTCAGATCGGCGTCGGGCTGCTGCTCGCAATGGCGAGCGTGTTCCTCGCCGCGCTGCTGCCGGCCATCAAGGTAAGCCGCCAGGACCCGGCTGTCGCGATGCGGGAGTAGTGGCGATGGCGAGCATCGCAATGCAAGGCAACGTTATGATCAAGCTGGAAAGCGCTTCCAAGACATACGATCTGGGCAAGGGCGCGTTCGTCACCGCAGCGCGCGACGTAAGCCTGGAGATCGCCGGGGGTGAGTTCGCGGTCATCGTCGGCCGCTCCGGTTCAGGCAAAACCACCGTGCTCAACCTGGCCGCGGGACTCACGCGCCCCACCTCCGGCCGCATCATGCTGGACGGAGTCGACCTGTGGAAGCTCACCGACGAGCAGCAGTCCGCGCTGCGGAACCAGAAGATCGGCTTCGTCTTCCAGTTCCCCAGCCTCCTTCCGACACTCACCGTGTTGGAGAACGTCTTCTTGCCGACCACATTCGGCAGGAACGGCGCGCGTCGAGACGCGCGCAGCCGCGCGGCTGACTTGCTCGAACAGGTCGGGCTGTCCGACAAGCTGAACGTCTACCCGCGGCAGCTATCCGCCGGCCAGCAGCAGCGCGTCGTCATCGCGCGTTCGCTCATCAACCGGCCGCAGATCCTGTTGGCCGACGAGCCGACGAGCAACCTGGACGAGCGGACCGAGACCGAAATCATCGCTTTGTTCCGCGGGCTGCACGTCAGCCTTGGCGTAACCGTCCTGCTCGTGACGCACACGCGCCAGCTTGTGTCGACGGGGATGCGCGCAATCGAGATGGCCGAGGGTCGTATAGTGGAAGCCATGCCGGCTCCCGCAATGGCCTGACGGTCAACACAGGCGCGTCCATGTCACGCGGGCCGGCTGACCGTGAGAAATACCGGATAGTGGAGTGCTTTATGAACCCGTCCAGCGTTTTTCGGAGGCGGTTTGAACCGTTTCGTCTCCGGCCAGGCAAAGTCCTGCTCGTCGCGATCCTGCTGCTCGTCGTCGCAGGCAACGCCGTCGCGGCCGTCCCGTCTGCCGTAACCCCCGTCGATGGTCGCGGCGCAGAGGCACGCGGTCCCCGTCTCATCGTCGAGAATGTCGGCCAGTTTGCGCCCGAGGCGCGTTTCACCCTTGCGCACGGCAAGCAGCGTATCTGGCTGACCGACGACGCCATCTGGCTCGTCTCCTCCGCCCCGAGCTCGGACGCGAAACAGAACGCGCCGCGCGCTGCGTCTGCCGCGCAAACCGCCACGGCCTGGCGCTTCACCTTCCCCGGCGCGAACCCCGCCGCGCAGCCTCAGCCGTTCGGACGCTCGAACGCTCACGTCTCTTACTTTATCGGCAACGATCCGGCGCGTTGGCGGTCGGATGCGCCTGTATGGTCGGGCGTGCGCTATCGCGACCTTTACCCCGGCGTCGATCTCATCGTCGGCGACAATGCGGCCGGGCTTGTTCCCTGGCGCCTGGAGGCGCGACCGGGCGCGAATCTGGCGGCCGTGGCGCTGAAAGTCGAAGGTTCTGAAGTTACCGCGGCCGCGGGACAACTGCGTCTCGAAGGCCACGGCCAAACAGTTGACCTGCTCGCGCCCACATGGGCCATAGCAGGGCAGCGTGACCTGCTCGCCAGTAGTGTGTCCGTTCAGCCCGGCGCGATCACCCTTGCGCCCGCGGCCGCCCTATCTGTCGATCTGCTTGTCCCCGCAGCAACGCCTGACGCAGGCGACCTGGTCTACAGCCGATTGACGGGCGGTTCCGCGCTCGACGCAGGCTATGGGATCGCGGTCGACTACGCAGGCAACGCCTACGTGACCGGCGAGGTCGCGTCGAGCAACTTCCCCGTGGTCGCGGGCAGCTACGACACGACCTATGGCGGCTCCACCGATGCGTTTGTCGCTAAGTACAACTCCGGCGCAACGTCGCTCGTCTACGCAACTTATCTCGGCGGCTCCAGCCTCGACCTCGGCTTTGGCGTCGCGGTCAACGGCAGCCTGGCCTATGTCGTGGGCGAAACCAGCTCGACGAACTTCCCCGGCACGAGCGGGTCGAGCGGCGAGAGCGACATCTTTGTCGTCAGCCTGAACGCGACCGGCTCGGCCATGCGCTACACCACGCTGATCGGCGGGGCAGACTACGATATGGCCGGCGGCATTGCCCTCTGGGGGCCGGATGCCTATATTGTCGGCAGCACCGACTCCTCCAACCTCAGCGGCAGCGGTTGCGCGGGGATCGCCTCGCGTGACCTGGTAGTGGCGCGGCTCGGCGCGACCGGGATGCCTGTGTACACCCGCTGCTTTGGCGGCAGCGACCTCGACGCGGGCTACGGGATCGATGTTGCCAATGAGGTCGCCTATGTCACTGGCGAAAGCTGGTCGCCCGATATAGTTCCTCCCGCGCCGCTCACAGGCGAAAACGACGTTCTCGTCGCGACGTTCACCGACAACGGCAGCTTGCAGGACGTGGCGCTTATCGGCGGGGGCCAGGGAGACCAGGGCAACGGGATCGCGGCCGATGTGGATGCGAATGGCAACGGCTATATCTATGTTGTCGGCACGACATCGTCTGATAGTTTTCCGCTCGCAGTCGGCTCCGGCCCCGACCCTGATGAAACGGACGCTGTCGTCCTGCGCGTCGGGCTCGAAATGTTTGCCCACGACTTTGCGGCCTACCTCGGCGGCAGCAGCGACGATGATGGCCGCGCCATCGCCGTGGACACCGTCGGTGGGTTATACGTCACGGGTTCCACGTTGTCAACCGATTTCCCCACCACCGCGGGCGCCTACGACACCACGCAGAACCAGCGCACCGACGCGTTCGTCGCGCGCATGCACCTGAACAGCGCGGCCACGAACAGGGTGACTTACGCCACTTATCTGGGCGGCAAAGGGGATGACACGGGTTACGGCGCGGCGACGGACACGGGCGGACACGCATTCGTGGCTGGCTCAAGTGGAGGGCAGGGCTTCCCCACCACAGTGGGTCCGTCACCCGCAGGGGACAGCGATTCGTTTGCGGCGAAGCTAAAAGTCAGCCAGCCGCCCGCCGCGCCCGTCGTAGCCATTGCGGCCAGCGGTTCCGATGCCAAACTAACCTGGCCCACAGTGTCCGGCGCGGTTAAGTATCAGGTGTTTCGCGGCCCTGCGCCCTACTTCAAGCCGGGCGACTGGGGGAGCGCGCTCTTGCTTCCGGAGCCAGTTACCGGCGAGTATCTTGATGTTGACGCGCTGGCGCAGCTCGACGGCTACTTCTATGAGGTGAAGTCCGTCAGCGCTGCGCCGGAACATGCCAGCGCCAGCTCAAACGGCGTGGGCAAGTTCGTCTTTCAACTGCAAAGGGGCAACTAAAGCACCCACCACCTCGCGTTGCTGCCGGAGCGTTCAGCGCGACGCTCCGGCGCTTCCTTTCCTCCCTATCTCCCGCTTCATTCCGACCTGCCATCAGCAAGCAGTTGTGCGTTTGCGCGCAGAGACTTGACGCGGCACTACAATCTTGTACAATAGTTGGGTGTTTAGATAGTTGTTCTCATCTGGCCCTGCGTAGCCTGTTTTTGCCAACGCGAGTGCCAGCCCTCCATCCGACGGCATTGCCGCTCCGATTCAAGCGGCGGTTGTCGCCTCGCCTTTAGTGTTGCGTTTTTGAGTTGAGGACAGGATGCCGATTCGCGTGCTAATCGTTGATGATCACGGGGTTGTCCGCCAGGGCTTGCGCATGTACCTGAGCCTGGAAGGGGATGTCGAGATTGTTGGGGAGGGGCGTAACGGTGAGGAGGCGCTGGCGCTGGCGCAAAGGCTGAAGCCAGATGTAGTGCTGATGGATCTGTTAATGCCTGTGATGGACGGCATCAAGGCTACAGCAGCCATCCGGCGGGAAATGCCCGATGTCGAAGTGATTGCTCTAACGAGTGTTCTTGAAGATGCCGCGGTGGCCGAAGCCGTGCGCGTCGGCGCGGTCGGCTACTTACTTAAGGACACGGAATCGGCGGAATTAATCCGGGCGATTCGCGCGGCCGCCTCCGGCCAGGTCTACCTCACCCCGGTCGCGCTCGAGCGCTTAATGCGCGACGTCGGCGCGCCGCAATCCCTGCAAGAACCCCTGACCGCACGCGAGATTGACGTTCTCCGGTTGCTTGCGCAAGGACGCTCCAACAGAGAGATCTCCAAAGCGCTTTCTATAACCGACCAGACGGTCAAGTCCCACGTGAGTCATATCTTGGGGAAACTTGGCGTCTGCAGCCGGACTCAGGCTGCGCTGTATGCCATTGAAGCAGGCCTCACACATGGCCGATAAACCCTGGCCTGTGGCCTCAGCCCCTGAGACTCAAGGCATCAACGAACTCCTTGAAACCGCCTCAAACGAGCGGTTCTGGGTTCGAATTGGCGTGCCGTTCGCGCTGGCGGCCGGTTTCTTGCTGCTGGATCTGTTCCTCCACGAAGTTCTGGGGCCTGCATGGCGCAGTGTAACTCACTACCTGATGGCTGCGCTGCTGCTCGGAACCTCCTTTTTCGTCGTCTCCATCCACCAACGTACCGTTGCGCAACGCTCTGCCGCCCGGACGCTCCTGTTGGCGCGTGAGGAGAGCTATCGCACGCTTTTCGATATCTTCCCGGAGCCGACGACCGTCTGGAGTGGAGATGGAGTTCTTCTGCTCCAGAATCTTGTCTCCGCGCGCAACATGGGCGGCAGCCGTGAGACTTACGTCGGCAAAACGATCGTGGAGATGTTCGGGCCGGAGGCAGGGCTCGGTTACCTGGAGCGCATCCAACGTGTCTATCGGACCGGCATAAGCGAGCAGCAGGAGGACGAGGTCGAGCTGCCGACCGGTGACCGGCGCCACTTTTCGACTTCAATGCAGCGCGTGCGTCAGCCCAACGGTGCGCATGCGGTGCAGGTCATCTCTTACGACATTACGGAGCGAGTCAAAGCGGAGCGCGCCTGGCGGGCCGAACATGAGCGCGCTTCGATGTATCTCGACATCGCGGCAGTCATGATCGTTGCTCTGGACAGGGACTACCATGTGACGCTAATAAACGCGCGGGGCTCCGAAGTGCTGGGCCGAAGTGAGTCGGAGATAGTCGGCAGAGACTGGTTCTCGGAATTCCTGCCCGAGCGCCTGCGCGAACAAATGCGCAGCGCTTTCGATCGTGTGATGGCGGGCCAACAAGACATTGGGGGAACCTTTGACATTCCCGTCCTGGCGGCCTCAGGCGAAGAACGTGTGATCGCATGGCGAATCGTGGTCGTGCGGAATGAGGCGGACGAAGTTGTGGGGGCTTTGAGTTCGGGAGAGGACATTACAGACCGCCTGCGAGCGGAGGAAGCCCTTCGTAACTGGGAAATCCTGCGCGCGCAGGAGCGCACCGCGCTCGAGGAACGCCAACGTCTTGCGCGGGAACTGCATGACTCCGTATCGCAAGCCCTTTATGGCATCGGGTTGGGCGTCAATACGGCTTTAATGACACTTGATCGGGACATGCGAATGACGCGCGAGGCGCTCGAATATGCGCTTGGCCTGGCGCGGGCAGGACTGAGCGAGATGCGCGCGCTGATTCTCGAATTGCGGCCGGAGTCGCTTGAGTCCGAAGGTCTGGTGGCTGCGTTATCTAAGCAAGTCGAAGCGGTTCGCGCCCGATTTGAGTTGCCGGTTGACCTCCGCGCATGCGAAGAGCCAGCCCTGTCTATGTCGGCAAAAGAGACCCTTTACCGTATTGCGCAAGAAGCTTTACATAATGTCGTGCGGCATGCGCAGGCGCGCGAGTTGCGAGTCGCGTTGTCTTGTGAAGATGGCTTCGTAATCCTCGAGATATGTGATGACGGCATCGGCTTCGACGTTAAGGAGCAGTACCCGGGCCATCTGGGATTGAAATCGATGCGCGAGCGGGCCAACAACCTGGGCGGCGCTTTGCGGATCCAAAGCGCGCCTGGCAATGGAACCTTGATTGAAGCGCGCGTTCCGATCGAAGCAAATTGATGGCCGGGTTGAGACAAACAAAAAACGCCTTGCGGCAGCGCGCGCGCTTGCGAGCAGCAAGCGATTCACCTTAAGAATCACAGAGGGGGCGTGATCCGCGCCGGGCCAGAGAATCAAAAACGCCCCGTAGAGTGCTCAAAGGCACGCTCTGCGGGACGTTTCATAGGTTTAAGTGGGTGACTTCTGGCACCCGACTTAGTGGCGACGGACAGACTTGAACTGTCGACCCAGCGATTATGAGCCGCTTGCTCTGCCACTGAGCTACGTCGCCAAACCATTCACTATTATATCCGTTCCGCTCATCACGGTCAAATTACGGCCATTTACGCCTTCTGCTGGCGCGATTTGTTCTAACAGATGCCATGCATCCCGATACGCTGCTGACCGTGGTTTCCGTTGTCGCCGATCCGTCTCCACCATCGAAATCCCGCTGCGAAAGCCCAGAAAGACCTCAACAGGCAGCACATAGAAAACTGTTGCCTCTGGCAAGTACACCAGCGCAAAATCGAAGTCCTCGCTCGTGTAACTGCTGCGAAGCATTACGCGCCGGTTCGTCTTCGTGCGACGCGTGTCCATCATGTAGTTGGCTGACTTCTCGTCCAGCCAAGCGGCCTTGACTTGCGCCTTAACCAGTCGCCCTTTCACGTCAAACACCAGATCATAGGGCAACCGGTCGCCTACAGGACGCAACACGCCCCACCCGCGCTTCAGCCCCTCGAGAATCGCCGCTTGTTCCGCAATATCGCCTTTAAGCTTGGTGTCCATCTTCGCCCACCCTCTTTTGGTCTGCGGATAAACAAAAGACCTGGCAGCTAAAAACTGCCAGGTCTTTTCTAGGTTGCGGGGGCAGGATTCGAACCTGCGACCTTTGGGTTATGCTTACCACCACAGCTTTCGCTGCCCTTGCGGTTTGTGGCCTGGACTTTCCCTTCGCCCTCGGTTTCCCGGTCGGGCGCCTGCCATCAAGTCTCTACACCTTCTCGAACTCTCGCTCGAGCTTGGCTCGGGGTCACCCCGCTAACGGCTTCCCCGACTTTGACAGGTAATCACGGCGCATTACTGCGACGCAGCCCTTTCCTCGACTAACCTCCGCCAGACATCTTGCGGTGCGCCTGTCGGTCTTGCCGTTAATCTCGGAGTTGAGCCCAACGAGCTGCCACTGCTCCACCCCGCGTCGAATGTTTTCCTATTATACTCGTTGCGCCCCATCTGTCAATTTAGCCCCAGGGCTTTCAACCAACTCTGCCAGAGCGGGCCTTCCGGCTGCTGTGGGGCCTCCGGTTCAAGCGCCGGCGCCGGCGCCACTTGCGCACCCTGCACGCCCTTCGGCAGCCGCCCGAACATGTCCCACGCCTGGCCGGGCGCCAGCTCGCCGCGTTGGCCGCGCTCCAACTGGATTTGCAGCAGCAGATTCTGCCGCTCCAGCCGGTTTCGCCGCTCCAGCGCCTGCTGGTAATGCCCGTCCATCGTCCGCCGCGTCATCGCCAGCTCCACAAAGCCGGCCGCAAAGAAAACGACCGCGGCCAGTGCCGCAAGCGTCAGGACTCGCGACGGGCCGATCACTCTGCGCAACGACTTGAGCGCGGACATCCCTGCCCTCCGGTTGCCACAAAAAGGGTTACTGGCCCACAGGCAGAAAATCCCACGGCACAGCCGCGGGATCTGGATAGGTGCCGAAGGAGGGAGTTGAACCCTCACGAGCTCAATGCTCACTAGGTCCTGAACCTAGCGCGTCTGCCATTCCGCCACTTCGGCTCGGCTGTTCGATTGTACGTCGATTTATAACACTATTTCTCCGACGTGTCAAGTTGCGCGGGGCTTTGTTCTGTTGAGCGCGTAGGTAGCGGAACCGCCGTGCGCTGGGCGCCAGCACTGCCCACCGTCACACGCTTTGTCACGATATACCAGTTCGCAATGCTCCGGTAGCGGTCGCCGGGCGTGTTCAGCGGGCCCATCTGCGCATCCCGCACCTTGTCCCGCACGCCGTACGTGTACACCGGGTAGTAGAGCAGCAGGGAAGGCACTTCCTCGCTAAAAATGCGCTGGAAGTCCTTGTAGTACGGGATGCGGCTTTCGTGGTCGGGCAGCGAACGCGCGCGCTCGATCGCCTCGTCGGCCGGCCGGCTCTCCCAGCCCGCGTAGTTCTGCCCGGTTTTGGCCTGCGTCGAGTGCCACAACGGGTACGGGTCGGGATCGCCCGACAACTCCCAGTCCACCAGGGCTGCGTCGAAGGTGCGCGGGGCAAGGAAGTCCGCGGTGAGGCCGGGCAGGCTGACCGCTTGCGGCTCGACCTTTACGCCGATCTCCGCCCACATCCCGCTGATCGCATCCAGTTTCGCCTTATCCTTCCCCAGCAGCACGAACGCCAGCTTCACGCCCTCGCGGTCGCGCACCCCATCGCCGTCGCTGTCGACCCAGCCGGCCTGGTCCAGCAGTTGCTTTGCGGCCTCCGGGTCGTACCCGTACTTCGTGACTTCCTGGTCGTACGCCCAGCTATACGGCATGATGGGCGAATTAGCGATCATCCCCTGGCCCTTCAACACCGTGTCGATCAGCTTCTGCCGGTCGAGCGCATACATCAGGGCTTTGCGCACGGCTGCATCCTTGAAGAAAGGCGTGTTCGGGTTCTGGTGGTTCAGGTAGATCACAGTGTAGCCCGAAACGGGCGCGGAGAAGAGGTTCAGGTCGGTCAGCTCGGACGTTTTTGCCATATCTTCCGGCCACAGCCAGCTAATCGCGTCGATCTCGCCGCGCTCGTAAGCTGGCATGAGGCTCTGATGGTCGGGGTAAAAGCGGATGGTGATGCCGTCAAGGAAGGGCGCAGGGCCGTGGTAAGTCGGGTTTGTCTTGAGCCTGGCTTCGGTCGCGGTGATGTTTTCCAGAACGAAGGGGCCTGTGCCGACCGGCCGCGTGTTGTACTGCGAGCTCATCAGGTCGGCTGTGGGCACGTCCTGCCACAGGTGCGCGGGGAGCAGACCGATCGTGGTGTAGTCGACGAACGGCGCAAAAGGCTGCTTGAGCTGGAACCGGACGCTCAACCCCTCGGGCCCGTCCGGCGCAGTCGCTTCGACCTCGCGCCACAGCGCGCTCAGCCACGCCATGCCGGGGAAGTCCGGCGCCTGCATCGTCTTGACCGTATGGAGCACGTCGTTCGCCGTCACCGGGACGCCGTCATGCCAGTATAACCCCGACCGCAGCTTGAAGTCGTAGGTCAGGCCGTCGGGGCTGATGGTCATCGTATCGGCAAGGTCGGGCACTACGTTGCCGCGCTCGTCGAGCCGCGTCAGACCGTTGAAGAGCAGGCTGGAGAGAACCCCATCCACCTGGTTGTACTGGCTGAGGAGGGGGTTGAGGAACTGGGGGTTCCCGGCCATACCCTCCACCAGCTCACCGCCGTGGTCGGGCACGGTGACGCTGGTGAAGTTATAGGCCGTATAACGCAGCAGGGCGGCCAGGAGCGCGATGCCCAGGATCGCGATCACCGCCTGCCAGCGAAGGTATCTGCCCAAGGGTGTTATCCGGCGACGAGCACGGTGACGATGCAGAGCAGCATGAAGACGACGCCGAGAACGATCGTCGCGTTGAAGAGGGTCTTCTCAACGCCGCGGCGGGTCTTATACACGCCCATATCGGCGCCGCCGCCGAACATGTTGCTCATGCCCGCATCCTTCAACTGGATCAGGACAACCGCGGTGATGGCGATAGCCAGAACGATCTGCGCAAGGTACAGGTAAACTTCCACGGGAAACTTGCCTCCGGTAGGATAAAGGCGGGCGACGCGCGCATACGCAGTCAACGGCCCGACGGAAGAGGCATTATAGCACGGGGCAGAGGGTCGGGCAAGAAAAGCCGCATCGTTGAGTGCGGTTCAGGATTTCCGCGAAATTCAGTTGTGCTACGCACGCGTGTTCGCGGTTATGCGGCTGAACGCGGGCGCGGCCGGACAGATTTCCCGCATGGTATTGAGGGCGCGGGACGGACGCAGACAGGCGAACGGGCCGCAGGAATGGTAGATGCGGCGATACAGGGGGTTTTGCGCGATTTCGCGCAACGATTTTCGCGCGAACGCGTCGATTTTGGCGAGGGTGATGCGCACGCCGCCGAAAAGAGGGCTTAAGTGATGGGCCACGGGCGCGCTGCGCGGCAGCTATGCGCCTGGCATGTTAAGGAGCGATCTTTTTGTCCTCCTACCTTGACTACAACATATGTTCGTGTGGAATGTTAAGGGGATTTCCACAATCCGATCCACAAGATGCGTTTTCATCCGAGCTGCTCGGCCTGTTGTTCCCACAGGCGGCGGTATAGCCCGTCGGCAGCAAGCAGCGTTGCGTGAGCGCCCACCTCAACCACGCGACCGCAGTTCATCACCGCAATGCGGCTTCCCTCCGGCGCGCTTGCCAGCCGGTGCGTGATGAGCAGGACCGTTCGTTTGCGCACCAGGGGTTCGAGCGCTTTCCATAGCGCGCGCTCCGTCAGCGCATCCAGTCCGCTCGTCGGCTCGTCCAGGATGAGCACTGGCGCATCCTTTAGCAGCGCGCGGGCGATGGCAAGCCGCTGGCGCTCGCCGCCGCTTAGCTTGGCGCCGCTCTCGCCCAGCGGCGTGTCGAGCCCCTGGGGCAGCGACGCGATGAAGCCGTCCAGTTGCGCCGCGCAAACCGCCGCGCGCAACTCTTCGTCGGACGCATCCGGTTTCGCCAGCAGCAGATTGGTGCGGATGCTGGCATTGAACAGATGGGTAGTCTGCGACACGACCGCGATTTGCGCGCGCAACTGTTCGGGGCTCAGGGCGCGTATGTCCGTCTCTCCCAGCCGAATTTCGCCGCCCTCGATCTCCCAGAATCGCAGCAGCGCGTTCGCCAGCGACGACTTGCCCGCGCCGCTTGGCCCCACTACGGTGAGCATTTCGCCGGGCGCAACATCGAGATTGACGCCGGCAAGCGCGGCCGGCTGACCTGGCGCATAGTGGAGCGTGACATTGCGGTACGTGATCCCGAGGGGCGAACGGGCTCGCGTCGCTTCTGGCGCGGCTGCATCAGGCGCGGCATTCAACACCGCGCGCACCTCGTCAGACGCCGGCGGGCGGCCCGCAATCTCGAACAACCGCCGCGCGGCTGTCAGCGACGCGGACGCGTGCTGGCTGGCGTGAGGCAGCGCCAGCGCGGCCTCGAAGCTTGCCGCGACCAGCAGCGCCAGCACCGCCACGTCAACCCCCGGCAGCGCGCCAGCGCGCACCAGCGGCGCGGCCTGCCCAAGGACGAGCGCGACGGCGACCGCGGTCAGAAGCACGCCGAGGGCATTCCATGTCGCGCCCAGGGCAGCCGTCCGCCGCACCGCGCGCCCCAGCAGCGCGCTGGCAGTCATTGCGCGTTCAAGCTGTCGTTCTTCGGCGCGAAATGCGAGCAGGTCGGCCAGCCCCTGGATCAGGTCGACGAGCGAATGATTGAGCGTCGCGCGGGCTTCGGTCAGCATATGTCCGGGCGCGCGTCCCGCCACAAGCGCCGCAGCAGACAGCCCAACTCCGACCACCATTTGGACCGCCAGCACCGGCAGGACGAGCGACGGGTGATATGCCGCGAGGATGACCGCGGTCAGCGCGGCAACGAGGAGCGCGACGAGGGGCGGCGCGACTGCGCGCACGTAGAAGTTCTCCAGCGTGCCCACGTCCGAGATGACGCGCGCCAGCAGGTCGCCGCTCTGGTAGCGTTGCAGCGAGGCCGGCGCGCCCGGCTCGATGGACGCGTAGAACCACGTCCGCAAGGCAGCGAGCACGCGGAACGTCACCTGGTGCGAGGCGAGGCGCTCCAAATAACGGAACACGCCGCGGCTGATGCCGAACGCGCGCACCCCGACGATGGCGACTTGCAGCACGGCGATCGACGGTTGCAGCGCCGCGGTGGCGAGGATCCAGGCGGATGCGCCGAGCAGCCCCATGCTGCTGGCAACCGTGACAAACCCCAGAACAACGGACAGCCCGATCCACTTCCGAAACGGCACAAGAAACGCAAGCAGCGCTGCAATGACCCGGCGGGTAGAGAGGCTTGAATCGTTTCCCTCCGCGCCTGGTAACTCGCTCAATGTCGCGTCTTCACACTCGCTGCGCGTTGCTGATGCCTCCGCGTGGCCGGCGACTCCCTCGATCCCTGCGCCCGCGGAATGCGCTAACGCGGCATAGCGTCCGTCGCGCGCCAGCAGCTCCTCATGCGTCCCCTGCTCCACCACGCAACCGCGGTCCAGCACGATGGTTCTGTCCGCGCGCCGTACGGTCCGCAGGCGATGCGCGATGATTAGTGCGGTCCGCCCTTTAAGCAGTTCGTCGAGCGCAGCCTGAACCTCCGCCTCCGTGTCCGGGTCAAGGTTCGCCGTCGCTTCGTCGAGGATGACCAGCCCCGCATCGAGCAGGAACGCGCGCGCCAATGCGATCCGCTGCGCCTGCCCGCCGCTCAGCCGCGCACCGCGCTCGCCGATGGGCGTTTCGTATCCCCGCGGCAACGCGGCAATGAACTCGTGGCGCCGCGCCGCGCGCGCCGCCGCTTCAACTTGCGCGTCGGTCGCGTCCGGCCGTCCTAACCGGATATTCTCCGCCACCGAAGCATGGAACAAGTAGGGCGCTTGCGGCACATAGGCTGCATGCGCAGGCTGAAGTCCGCGCGATGTTCGTCCGTCAACGAGGATTTCCCCGCCATCCGGTTCGACAAACCCAAGGAGCAGCGCGGCTATCGTGCTCTTCCCCGCGCCCGTCGGCCCGACCAGCGCGACGCGCTCCCCCGCGTTGATGTCGAACGATATACCGTCCAGTGCGGGCAAGGCCCGGTCAGGGTAGGCAACACGAACATCACGGAAAGCGATACTCGGAGCGCCTTGCGCGGCTATCGCGTTCTCGTCAGCGCGCGTCCGCGCGGGCAGCGGCGTTTCGAGCGCGTCAAAGATGCGTTTCGCCGCGGCCACGCCCGCAACGCCCGCATGAAACCGCAGCCCAAGCTGCCTCAGCGGCAGGTAAAACTCCGGCGCCAGCGTGAGGACGAAGAAGGCCGGCTCGAAGGTGAGTGTGCCGTACAGCAGCCGCAGCCCCACCTCGACCGCAACGATGGCCGTGCTGATCGTCCCAACCATTTCCAGCACGAGCGCGGAGAGGAACGCGACGCGCAGCGCTTCCAGCGTGGCATCGCGGTGCTGCTCGCTGATGCGGCGAATGAGGATGACCTGGTCGCGGCTGCGGTTGAACAGCTTGAGCGTGGTGATCCCCTGCAATACGTCAAGGAAGTGCGCGCTCATCCGGCTGAGCGCGGACCACTGCCGCGCGGTTAGCGCATCGGTCAGCGCGCCGATTAGCGCCATGAACACGGGAATGAGCGGCGCGGTCAGCAGCAGCACGAGGCCGGTGAGCAGGTCGATGGGGAAGACGAACAGGAGGAAGGTGACGGGCACGACCGCGGCCAGCGCCAACTGTGGGAGGTACTGGCTGAAGTAGGCGTCCAGTGCCTCGACCCCTTCGAGCGCGGTGTTGACCAACTCGCCGGTGCGCTCGCCGCGGGCATAGGTCGGGCCGAGCGCGACGATATGGCGCAGCAGCCGGCCGCGCAGCTCGCGCTTGAGCCGTTCCGCGGCGCGCGCGGCGAAGAAATCGCTGATCCACCCGGCCACGCTGCGCGCAGCCGCCCACCCGACGAGGAGCAGCAGCAGAGGCGTGGCTGTGGCTAGATCGAATCCGCGCAGGAAGATGCCGTTGACGGTCGCGGCAAGGCTGCGCGCCTGGAGCACGGTGAAGATGCCGGCCAGCGCGCCGGTCAGCACCGCGAGGAGCAGAGCGAAACGCTGAGGGTGCGTCGCGGCCAGCAGGCGGCGGTCGAAGAAGCGTGACACCGGCAGATTATACCGGGGTCAGAGTCGCGTCACAAGCACCTGCGACCGCAGCGCGTCAACCAGTGGGCGGTCGCCGACGCCGGTTCCCTCCTGCACCGCAGCGGCTGCGCCGCAGGCAACCGCGCGCCGCGCTGCCTCCTCTGCGTCGCAGTCGTCGACCAACGCCCAGATAATGCCTGCCAGCGTCGCGTCCCCCGCGCCGACCGGGCTGGCTGCGTGAACTGGCGGCGGCTGCGCCATCACGAGCTCGCCGCGCCACGCAAGGACCAGGCCGGATGCGCCGCGCGTCAGGCAGACGACGGGGATGCCGCTCGAAGCAAGGTCGCGCGCTGCGGTCAGATGCCCCTCATCCCCTTCAACCGCCCGGCCAAGCGCCTCAGCCGCTTCCTCGGTGTTTGGCTTAATTCCGTGAGGCAACACGCGGAGGCCGAGTTGCAGGGGCGGACCGCTCGTGTCCAACAGGACGCGCGCGCCCTGCGCCTTCGCCTGCGCGATCAAGGTTGCGTACGCATCCGCCGGCGCGCCGGGGGGCAGGCTGCCGCAGAAAGCCCATGTGTCGCCGGGCCGCGCCAGCTCCGCGATCAGCGCGGACAGTTCGCGCAAGTTCTCCCCCGTGATGGCCGCGCCCGGCTCGTTAATCTTCGTGTACTGCCCCGTCGACTCGTCGAGCAGGGTGAGATTTTGCCGGGTCTCGCCGGCCACTTCGATGAAACGATGCCGGAAGCCGAGCGCGTCCAGGCCCGCGGCCATCGCATGCCCGGTCGCGCCGCCGAGGAAGCCGATGGGCAGGCTCTCCAGCCCGATAGCAGCGAGCGCGCGGGTCACGTTGATGCCCTTGCCGCCAATGTCCTGCCGGATGTACGCCGCGCGGTGGATCTCGCCGGGAATCAGCCGCGGGACCGAGAGCGCTTTATCGAGTGTGGGGTTGAGTGTGACGGTGACGATCATAGAACGGGCCATCCGGGTGAAAACCCCGACGGGTCTTCGTAGACCCTACAATACTTCTATCCCCAGCAAACCGCACAGGTCGGTCAACTGCCCGCGCTGATCCCCGTAGCACACGATGGTGTGCTGCGACAGCACCTTCTGCGCGAACGCTTCGACCGGCTCGTCGAGGATCACTTCAAGGCTCGGCAACTGGGGCGCAGGCGGCTCCCATCCGGCCTCTTCCCACGCCCGCGGCGCGACTGCTTCGCCGGTCGCCAGATGCATCACGTACCGGTCTCCCTCGCTCGCCAGTCGGCAGAGCGTGACGCGGCCCGTCCGCACGGTGGACACGTTCAGCACGCCCTCCGCCAGCAGCCCGAACTTCGTCAACCGCACCTCGACATCCCCGTCCACCACGCCTGCGGGCACATAGTCGGGCACGCCTATCAACACGCGGTCGGCCATAAACTCGTAGAACTCCATGTACGGCGCGGCCTGCCCGCAAAGATAACGGACGATCAACTGCGTGACCGCGCCGAGCGAATCGTTCTCCGGCACGGTTGCCAGCCCGCCGAGGTCGCTCAGGAGCATCATCGCTGCGGCCGGAGTGAAGCCGAGCAGCTTTTTGACGCCGTCCACGTCGACCACCGAGACTGCGTCCCACCCGCGCTGTTTCGCCTTCCCCATGACCGCGGCGTACAGCCGCGCGCTTGGTTCGAGCAGTTCCGCCGTCAGTGGCCGCGCGCACTTCCAGTTGCTTTGCGCATGTCGCGTGGCGTCCGCCACCGTTTCGCCGTCTGCGGCGGCCATGCCCTGGCTGATTTCGAGCAGATCGACGACTTCGATGTCCGGCCCGACGACGCGATGCAGCGAAGGGATGTCGGCCAGTGTGCCGTACAGCCCCATGTCGCGGTAGCCGATCATGCCGACCTTTGCCGTGCGCAGCCTGGCCGCAGTATGCGCCACCTGGCAAAACGCCCGCACCCTCTCCGCCGCGCAGTACGGCGCGTCAGGCGTGTCGTAAACGTATTTGAAGCGGAAGCCGAGCGTCTTCAGCGGATGCCGCAGCGCAGTCGTCCCGGCCTGATCCGCGGTCGTTACCAGTCGTCCGCCGACCTGCTCCCCGGTTAATCCCCATAGAATGATCGGCTTGTGTCTAAACGGCGTGATGGTGTCGATGACCGTGTGCGCCGGGATCCAACCCGCAAGGCAGACGACGAGCGCGTCGAAGTCGCCGCGCGAGAGGTCAGCGACCGCGCGGCGTTCGTCAACGCGTTCGGGATCGTCGGAGACGGGCGGCGTGTCGATCAGCTCCAGGTCGAGGTCGAGCAGCGCCTGCCGCGCGCGGGCGCACTTGCGCTCGATCAGGTCGCGCGGGGTGTTGACCTCGCCGAAACCGACGAAACCGACGCGGATCGAGGATGTGTGGGGCATATCTTCCCTCGTGATTCTAAGGCTTGATCTGGTCAGCCATCTTCTGAAGGCGTGACGGCTAGACGGCTGGCGGGTGCTGCTCCCATCCTGACCGCACGCGTTCAACCGTCTCCTCCCACGTCCGTACGCCGCTCAACGCATCCGCCGCCTCCACGTTGCACGCGCCCACGGCGGCTGCCATGCGCGCGGCCTCGAAGGGTGGCAGGTCGCGCAGCAGCGCCGCGAGAAATCCCGCAATGGCGCAGTCCCCCGAACCGACCGTGCCGACGACGTTCACCTTGAAGCACGGCGTAATCGTCTCGCAGTCGGCCCATTCGTCGAGATTCGCGGGGAGCGCGCGCCCCATGTCCGCGAGGCGCGCTACGTTCCCCGTGCGCAGATAGAACCCAAGGCGCCCCAACTTGATCCCGACGACCTTCGCGCCCAGGCCGAGCAGTTCGTCGCTCAGGCTGCGGAGCAGAGCGCGGTCGACCGCGGCGAGCAAGTCGCCCTTCGTCTCAGCCGCTAACCGCTCGTACTCGCTCCGGCGCAGCATGAGGAGCAGTTCCTCAAAGCTGGGGAGGAACACGTCGACATGGGGCAGCGCGCGGCGCAGGATCGCCGGCCAGTCTGCGCGACCGGCAGGCGTGCGCGCGCCAGGGAGGGCCAGGTCGAGGGAGGTGGTGACGCCCGTGGCCTTCGCCCTGCGATACATCTCGACCAGTTCCGCGCCATCACTCGCATAGAAGCGCGCCATGAGCGGCGGATAGCCAAAGTGAAACAGACTGACGCTTTCGAGCACGCGGTAGCGGATGTCCGTAGAGTCGAACGCGTCGTTCGCGCCGGGGTAGTGAATAAAGGACCGGTCGGTGTCGGGCGGGCTGATGACGATGGTGTAGGACGAGTTGACTGTGGGGTCGATGATCATGCCGGCGGCCGGCCCGCGCCCGCGCTGCGCCACAATCTGCCGGATCATCTCGCCGATGAAATCGTCGCCGACCTTGCCCATGATGCGGACGTCAACCCCAAGTTGCGCCAGCGCCAACCCCGTGTTCGATGCCGCGCCACCGGTGGAAAACAGCGCCGGGCCTACAACCGCGAGACGGCCCGGCTGGAAGTTTGCGTGAAACTCGTCTGCGCTGCCGCCAATCCGGGGGATGATGTCCAGGCAGATATGACCGGCCACGACGGCCGTCAGGTTACGCGCCACGCCCTACCTCGCAGTGTTGTCTGCATTGTTCTCTCATTATACCGCGCGGCGTCAGCACAGTCCCCCTATCTCGCGCACCGTATCAACGTGCGCAACGATGTTCTCGGTTTGGTCACGCAGTGATGCCCGATTCTAAGCGCAATGGAGTACGAAGTCAACCAAAAACGGTGAACGTTTTTGATCGCTTTTGTTGCGGAAGAGCGCTGCGATACGGGTGCGGTTCACGATTTCGCGCGAAATCTGGTTTTGCCCCGGTCGCTCGTTA